>JBFMEU010000121.1:0-2093 GCA_040753155.1 Bacillota bacterium | reverse complement strand
GACTTCATTCAGAGGGGGATTCAACCCCCTCTGAATGTTAGCCGAGTCCATACTGGACTTAACCGCCCTTTGAAACCCGCCGCCTACAGAGGCGGGGGTCTTAGGGCGGATTAGTTCAGTGATGAAGACCAGGCTTTCATCTTCAGCTGTAACCGTTCCCGGTTCAACCACCAACTGCTGATGCTCCCTGGCGCCGGGCACTCGTTTAAGATGACTTACATTCAATTGCAGCATTCAGATCACCACATTACCCTGACATATAACAGAATTCATTATATAAATAGATTGATCCTTTGTCAAGATTTTCACCTGGACAACAAGACCGGGGTTTGGCTTTCTGACTCCTGACTCCTGACTCCTGACTCCTGAGTAGTTAGACTTAAGTTCAGGCCAAAATTAGGACTAGGCGGCCAGCCCGTTACACATTGCCAGGCGCCGGCAAATTTTGGTATTGTTTGGCTTAATCGTCACATATATTTAACCAGGACATGCCAGTTGTTTTTACTAAAGTGCTGAGGGTGTTGAGTTTGCTTACTTTGTTAATCATGCTGACCATAGTTACGGCCCTTTCCGGTTTGGCGCTGCTGGCCGGCGCAAAAATCTCCAGGCCCGACCTGGCCCGGCTGACGGGGTCCGCTCTGGTAATGCTATTTGTTCTGACCATGGTTCTGCAGCCGGGGGTGGTGTTTGCAGGCGCCGTGGCCGGGCTGAAAACCTGGTGGAATATTGTTTTTCCCTCCCTGCTACCCTTTTTCATCGCCTCAGAGCTGCTGATCGGCTTTGGCATCGTCAATTTTATGGGGGTACTGCTGGAGCCGGTAATGCGACCCCTCTTTAATGTCCCCGGCTCCGGCTCCTTTGTTATGGCCATGGGATACTCCAGCGGCTATCCCATAGGAGCCATGATTACCGCCCGGCTGCGCGACGAGGGGCAGTGCACACGTCTGGAGGCCCAGCGCCTGCTGGCCTTTACTAATAACTCCAGCCCCCTGTTTATGCTGGTTGCCGTGCCGGTGGGCATGTTCAACAACCCCTCACTGGGATACATTATAGCCGGTGCCCACTATCTGGCCAACCTTACCCTGGGGCTGCTGCTGCGCTTTTACGGGCGCAGGGATCCCGAGGCCGCCCGGCGGCCCAAAGCCCCGGAAGGAACTCTTTTTCGGCGGGCAGTCCGGGAAATGCTGCGGGTACAGCGGGAAGAGCAAAGGCCGCCCGGCAAAATTCTGGGCGACGCGGTTAGGAATGCAGTCAATAATCTGCTCAATATCGGGGGCTTTATAATCCTGTTTTCGGTGATTATTCAACTGCTCACCACTTACGGGTGCATCGACCTGCTCGCCGGCCTGCTTGGCGCCATGCTGGTACCCCTCGGATTTAACCCGGAGTTGCTAAACGCTATAGCCTGCGGCCTGTTTGAGATGACCACCGGTACCAGAATGATTGCCGAGGCAGCTGTGCCCCTAACCCAGCAGTTAATAGCCGTAGCCATAATTCTGGCCTGGAGCGGCCTTTCTATTCAGGCCCAGGTGGCCAGCATGATTGCCCGAACAGACCTGCGCATGCTTCCCTTTGTCCTCACCCGGCTGGCCCACGGGGTCCTGGCTGCCGTCTACACCATGATCATGCTCCGCTGCGCCAACCTTGCCGGTACGGTCACGGCCAGGGATTACGAGCCCGTCCTGCACTCCCTCTGGCCTTATATTAACTTTAATCTGAGCCTGTCCCTGGGAGTTTTTCTGGGCCTGCTGCTCCTGGCCCTGCTCACCGGCCTGGGCCGGGGCATCCGGGGAATTATCAAGTAAGTTAATTGCCGGCAAAGAAAGTGCGTACGGATACCGTAAGCTGGCTATTTGCCTAAGGCGGCAGCATAACCTGGTGATTAACAACAAAAAGGTTTACAGGTTATGTAAGGAATTAGATATATTAGCACCACAGCGGCGTATCAAGGTTAAGCATCCCAGGTGCCTGGCTATTAACCGCCAGGTAACAGCCTCCGACCAACTTTGGGAAATTGATGTAAAATACGGTTATATTGCTGCAGAGGACCGGTTTTTCTACATGATGTGTATTATTGATGTCTATGATCGGGC
>JBFMEU010000120.1:0-2419 GCA_040753155.1 Bacillota bacterium | reverse complement strand
ACTTCATTCAGAGGGGGATTCAACCCCCTCTGAATGTTAGCCGAGTCCATACTGGACTTAACCGCCCTTTGAAACCCGCCGCCTACAGAGGCGGGGGTCTTAGGGCGGATTAGTTCAGTGATCAATCTGGAGGGAAAAGAGCAGGACCAGCAGGCTTAAATTCTTTCGCCTGGAGCAGGTAAATATCACTCCGGCGGCGAATATATTAATCTAAGTAAACATGCAAAGTTGGGATGTAAAATGACTAAACCCGGCAAGGTAATCGAGTTTAAGCCCCGGGACAAGAAAAGGCTTAAAACGCCTGACTATGTGGACCCGGCTAAGAAGGAACTTCTGCGCCAGCGGGAGCTGAAAAAGAAAAAGAACCTGTATACAAACCAGCCGGTGCGCTATATGGGCATTTTTTTAATAATCTGTGCCTTTGTTTATCTGATTACCGTGCGGTAGATAAGTTGCCGGAATTGATATATAGTGCAGCTTGGTCCCAGCAGGATTAGAATAACTGCCCGAATTTAATCGGGCTTTATATTATTTCAGGTTAAATTAATGTTAAGGGATTGGCAATTACTCAAGGACTATAACGCACCACATCAAATAAAGAAGATAAATTCCGTAGTTGAATAATTTACTAGTATTTGTCGGAGAAGAGGAGCTACCATGTGGGATAATATCATCTTTGGCCTGCTTGGGGGCATGGGCCTGCTGCTCTACGGCATGCAGATCCTCAGCGAGGGCCTGCAAAAAATGGCCGGGCACAGGCTCCGCACCATAATGAGTTCGTTAACCCATAACAGATTTGCCGGGCTTTCCATCGGCGCCCTGGTCACGATACTCTTCCAGAGCAGCACCGCCACCACGGTTATCCTGGTCAGCCTGACCAGCGCGGGCATCATCGGTCTGCGGCAAACGTTGCCGGTAATTCTGGGGGCGGATATCGGGACAACGGTAACCGCCCAGCTGATCGCCCTGAAGGTCACCGAAATTTCCATGCCTATTGTGGGCATTGGCGCCACTATCATGTTTTTTTCCAAGCGGCACCGGTACAAGCAAGCCGGCCAGGCAATCCTGGGCTTCGGCCTTTTGTTCCTGGGTCTGAAAATAATGTCCGACACCATGTACCCTCTGCGGGAAGCCCCCTTCTTCATCCAGATGCTGTCCACCATGAGCGACTACCCCCTGCTGGCCATGATCGCGGCGGCCTTGTTCACCTTCCTGGTGCACAGCAGCGCCGCGGCGGTGGGGATTATCATGGTGCTGGCCATGCAGGACATGATCTCCCTGCACGCCGCCATTTACCTGCTGTTCGGGGCCAACATCGGCACCTCCTTTACAGCGGTGCTCTCCAGCCTGGGGTCTTCCCGGGAGGCCCAGCGGGTAGCCACAGCCCACCTGTTGTTCAAGATGGCCGGGGTATTGCTGTTCCTGCCCTTTGTTAATCCCTTTGCCGCCCTGATTGCCGGTCTGACCTCGGCGCCGGGGTACCAGGTGGCCAACGTGCACACCATCTTTAATATCACCCTCGCCCTGGTGTTTCTGCCCTTCACCACCCAGTTTGCCGCTTTGCTGGAGAAAATTGTGCCCGAGCGGAAGGACCCCGAGGCCTTTCACCCTCATTTCCTGGACGACAAAATGCTGGAAACCCCGTCCATCGCCCTGGGCCTGGCCACCAAGGAGATCATCCACACCTCGGACTATATTTACAATATGACAGCAAAGGCGGTGGATGTGTTTGAGCGCAACGACGCCTTGCTGCTGCATCAAATTAACAAGGAGGAGGAGCGGGTAGACATCCTGTTCCAGGCCACCAACAGGTACCTTACCCACCTGTTGAGGCAGCCATTGTCCCGGAAGGAATTTGTCAGGTGTATGAGCTTGATTCACATTGTGAACGATTATGAACACATCGGGGACATTATTGAAAAGAATGTTACCTCCCTGGCCCAGTGTAAAATAGACGGCCACTGCGACTTCTCCGATGAGGGCTGGGATGAGATCTCCATCATGCACCAGCGGGTTTGCGACCTGATGCAGATGGTAAATGCGGTCCTGGTAACCAATGACGACATCCTGGCCCGGCGGGCCCTTCAGCTGCAGCCTGAAATTGTGAAGATGGAGCGCCACCTGCGGATCCTGCACATCCACCGGCTGCGCCTGGGGGTACAAAAGTCGGAGGAGAGCAGCTCCGTGCACCTGGATTTGATCAACTCCTTCCTGCGCATCAGCGAGCACGTGAAGAACATAGCCGAGGAACTGCTGCGCAAAGACATCGAGGTAACCGACCAAGGCTGATTAATTGGTCGAGTAGAAGTGCGCCTCTTTAGCCTTAGGAGCAGGTTTGTTTTCTCCGTTTACTCCCCGTTTCCTCTGGGAGTGCCACAATATTTGCTCCATATCCAAATTGAACGCACAGCCCTCCCAG
>JBFMEU010000119.1:0-2601 GCA_040753155.1 Bacillota bacterium | reverse complement strand
CGCCGCCAAAACACCCAGGGCAAGGTAAAGTGTGGCCCTTTCTTCTTCCCCTGGTACTTCAGACTCGAACCGGCTTACACATTTCTCCAGCACCGCCTCTGGAGGGTCCTCCTGCCGCATCAGCGGAACCAGGGGCAAGAGACCTACCGGCCCCCGGTAGAGAAAGTCCCTGCCTGTCACATCCTCCAGGTTAATCAGGCGATAGTTGAAGTCAACCACCGTTAATTCCAAACAATCCATTATGTATTGCTCTGACTGCCGGCCTCTGCCGGTGAGGTTTATTACCACCGGATACACCGGTTTTTCGTGCCGTTGGTGATGTATAGCCGTATACTCAAGAAGTCGTCCGGCCATCTTCCTATCAGGCCTGGCCTGAAACTCCACCAACATCAGGTATTCATACTCATCCTCCCGAACCTTAACCAACACGTCAGAAGTGCGCTGCACAGCCACGGCTTCTTTATCGGTGGCCTGTATTTGTTCCACGGTAACTTCCCTGCCGCGCACCAGAGAAACGATGGGGCTCATGTAACGTTCGGCCAGGGCCTTGATTATTAAGTCATACTCGGCCACAGGCATCATCCCTTTCTGTTTAATTATATCATAGGTGAATTTTTATTTTATACCCCTTTTTAGGCTGTGGTCGGGGTGAAGCGGGGCTTAGAGCAGGTCTTTTGGCAACCTTGGCCCTCAATTGAAGTATCCTATCCAGGCTTTCAGCTGGCCAGGAACAGGTTGTCATAAATAACTTTCATCAAAAGCGACCCTCCATCTTAATCAACTTCATGGTACAATTTTAATATCCGGAGGTTGTTTTGCCTATAATTTTCTGGCAGCCTCAGTAATACTGATCCAACTCATCCTGTCGACAAACTTACCGATACGCGCCCTAAAGCCCCGGCTTTTAAGCCTGGGGATACAAGGGCCATCGGGCGTTAGCCCGATATTCTAACAGGGGTGATATTCTTTGCGTATGGAAGACATGATGTCCAACTCCATCCAGGTGCTGCATCCCGGGGATACCTTCCGGAAGGCGGCCGGGGTTTTTCGCGTCTCCAGGCTGCCCGGCCTGCCGGTGGTGGATGATGACGGCAGGCTGGTGGGCTTGCTGACCCGGTCCAACTTCCTGGACGCCGTGCTCAAGGAGCACCCCCTGGACGCGCCCATTGAGGGGCTGTACATCCGGGATGTGCTCAATGTGACCACCGGCGACCGGAGTTTTGACGAGGTGGTGGACATTGCCCGGCACAGCCCGGCCGGCCTGGGTGTGGTGGTGGACGACGGGGGCAAGGTCAAGGGATTGTTTACCAAGGTTGACTTGATCATGGCCCTGCTTAAGCAAAAGGATCTGGCTGAAAGGCTAAGGTCCATGGACAACCAGATCACCTACTACCGGAAAGAATTGAAAAAAATGCAGGAGCGCCAGTGCATTTATGACTTTGACGACATTATCGCCCTCAGCCGGCCCATGCAGGCCCTGAAAAGGGAGGCCGCCCTGGCTGCCCGGGGCAGATCTAACGTCATCCTCACCGGAGAAAGCGGCACCGGCAAGGAGCTTTTTGCCCACGCGGTGCACCGGGCCAGCGCCCGCCGGGACAAGCCCTTTATCAAAGTTAATTGTTCTGCTGTGCCGGACAGCCTGCTGGAGAGCGAGTTTTTCGGCTATTCTCCCGGGGCCTTCACCGGGGCCCAAAAGGGCGGCAAGCCGGGGCGTTTTGAAATGGCCGACGGGGGGACGCTGTTCCTGGATGAAATAGGGGACATGCCGGTCCCCCTGCAGGCCAAACTTCTCCGGGTGTTCCAGGACCGCTCCTTTGAGCGGGTAGGGGGCACGTCTACCATTCACGTGGACGTGCGGATAATTACCGCCACCAATCAGGATCTGGGCCAAAAGGTCCGGGAGGGCGCCTTCCGGGCCGACCTGTACTACCGCCTCAATGTGATCCAGCTCAGCATCCCCCCCTTGCGGGAGCGCCGGGAAGACATCCTGCCCCTGGCTCATTCCTTCATCAAGAAGTACAACCGCATCCTGGGCGCCAACATTGAGGGGCTGTCCGACGAAGTTGCCCTGCTCTTGCAGACCTATACCTGGCCGGGCAATGTGCGGGAGTTGGAAAACACCATCGAGCGGGCCATGAATTTTTCTTTCCGCGGGGCCATAGAAAAAAGGTGCCTGCCCCGGCAAGTGATCCAGGCCGGCCAGGAAAAAGCGGAGCAGGAACCGCCGGCGGCCCGGGCCCTGCCCGAAAAAAACACGCCCTACCGGAACTGTGTGGACGATGCGGAGCGGGAAGCCATCATCACCGCCCTGCAGTCGGTGGGGGGGAACAAAGCCAGGGCCGCCCGGGTCCTGGGTATCAGCCGCTCCTGGCTGTATGAAAAAATTAAGCGCCTGAATATTCAGTAGATAAAAAATCCTGTATAGAGGACATAATGTCCTCTCCGGCGGACACTTTCTCTCACCTAAAGACATTTTGTAAGCATTCAGTAAACCAGGTGGAGGCACGGCGTTATCGTTAGCGAACGACGCAGCATAGCCGGTAACATCACCCATTCAGGCATTCAGAATTCAGGAGTCAGAATTCAGAATGCCCCGAGAAT
>JBFMEU010000118.1:0-2710 GCA_040753155.1 Bacillota bacterium | reverse complement strand
TTGCACCTTTGAGCCGGGCGACAATTTCATAGGGAGCCAGCATCGGTGGCGCGTTCACAAACAGGTGCAGGTGGTCGGGCATGATCTCTAGGGCCAGGATTTCTAGGTTCAGTTTTTGGGCCACCTCATAGATTAGTTCTTTTAGCCTTGTTTCGACGAGGCCAGCCAGAACCTTGCGGCGGTAGCGTGGACACCAGATTAAGTGGTAGTTGATTAGAGACACAGAAGTGACTTTGCGCCGAAATTCTTGTTCCATAACCAAATCGTACCATAGCTTTAAAAGAAGGTGCAATACATGTCAAAACAAAAAATGCTGCGCTTTCATCCCACCACTATAAGTGGTGGGCTTTCCCGCGCAGATTTTGTAATTATGAGACTCAAGTGCCAAAAAGGCATCACAACTTTAGAATTGCTGATAATAACGCCCTTCGCAATTTACATTTTGCTTGCCTTACTGACCGTGAGCATGGTTTTCGTTGTAAAGAACATTGTGCCGGCTGCAGCCAGGGAGGCGGCCAGGCATGCCGCAGCAACCGGTGAATACGGTAACGGTTCCGGGTCCTGGCGCAAAGGGGTTGACACCATAACCATGAGTCTGCCGACTGAATGGAGTGTAGGGTCAGACAGCGGAATCAATAAATCCTTTGACGCTGTGACAGATGTAGATGTAGAGTTGGTACCCGGCTACTACACCGCCAGGGTGTCTTACCATGTTGTCACGCCTGCACCGGGTATGGCTAAACTGCTGAACCCGGAAGCGGGGTGGATGGATAAATATATTACCATATCAGCCAGGGCATACTTCCCCAACGAGGAGGTTTGACTTGGCTGAGCCTTCAAGGGCGGTAAAAACGAATTAACCAGACTGGGAAAGGAGATTCATGCAAAAATGCAAAAAAACCCGGGCTTAGCAGCGGTGCTGTCGTTTTTCATCACAGGTCTTGGCCAGATTTATAATGGCTCAGTAGGAAAGGGTGTCGCCCTGATAGTTGTCCAGGTTATCAATGCCTTGTTGATGTTTGTCGTTGTCGGGTTTTTGACGTATCCCTTGGTATGGATATACGGCGTTTATGATGCTTACAAGGGCGCGGAGCGTCATAATGCAGGTTTGGCTAGCTTGCCGTGAGATTTTTAAAAGAGCGCAGGGGTTTGTCAACTATAGAGGTTCTTATCCTGACACCGTTTATTCTGTATCTCGTTTTAGCCGCCATCATCATAACTGAGAGAGAGGTAGCGAAGGTGGTGACCGCCAAGGCTGCCCGGGAAGCGCACAGGGTGCTTGCCGTAAGCCACAATGTAGATATGGCCAGGGATATTGCAATCGAGAATGTAGCCACCTATTTGCCCACAGAGTGGTCACTTCCTGACAGCTCACTGCCTCGCAAGGTATTTGATCCGGATAACCCCAACTCACCCAAAGACAGCCTGCCGGACGTGTACATGATGGATGATGGCGCCAACTGCCTGGTGGGGGTGAGATATCATGTTGTGGTTCCCGCGCCAGGCATAGCAAGACTAATGAATCCCGACGCTGAGCTTTTGGATAAGTATCTTACGGTTGAATCGGTGGTAACAGGGCACCGGGAGTTTATGATCCCGGGCAACTAAAATCACCCTCGTTGTTCACCTGGCGGACCGGCGGAAGTAGTCGAAAGCCCTTGGAGTTGCAACAACAACTTCAAGGGCTAGAAACGAAACCCCGACAGACGAGGCGCGCACCAACCGGGCACAGCTCGGTTTTCGCATTAAGGGGGTTCAATTAATGGGTAGTAAAAAGTTTGCGGCGATTATTGCAGGAGTATTAATTATTAGTGTGGCTTTAGGCGGATTGGGGTACTTTGTAGCTAAGCTGCCGGAACTAAGAGCATACAATATGGCCCAGCAGGAACAGGAGCGGCTCGAAAACATGGTCCACAGCGGTACAGTTATTTCTGTTGCTGAGAATGAACTTACACTAAAACTTGCAGGGGAACAAAAAAAGGATGAAATCCAAAAAATCAAGGTTACTGATTACACCAGCATCCAGGAAGGTATGACCTTTCTAAAAGAACCAGGTGAAAAATTAGATTTGACACAGTATGTTCAACCTGGAAATCTGGTCCAGGCGCTTGTGGAGGACGGGGAAGCCCTAGTACTGCACTTTCAACAAATTGATACTCCCCACGACTAAAGCCAAAATTGCTATTCAGAACTAAGTAGTTAGTTAAGAAAAGGGGAAATTTGTGGTAAAATAATCTTGGGAATACGAAACTGAGGGCGGGCCTCACCTGCCGGGGATGGAAACATCCATGAAAGGGGGTGAGGTGGGATGATCACAGTTGGCGACGTAATACAAGTCGTAATCGCAATACTGCTCCTACTAACCCTCGTTGTTCAGCTAACTAACCGAAGGTAAGTAATTGAAAACCTCTGAGACTGTTTGCAGCAGTTTCAGAGGTTCAAGATAAAAGCCCCGGTAAGTGAGGCACCACGAGCCGTTTCTCAGTTTCAGTATTCCCATCTAAAAAAGGAGTTATAACCTTCAAGTAAATAATATATCCCGATTTGATAATTGTCAAGAAGGGTCAGGCTCCATGGATTATTTTACCGAAAAGCGCCGTAAAGCCCCCGGCTTTAGCCGTGGGGATATAAGGCGCACCGGACGGTAGTCCGGTTTAATCTTTTTTTCTTTAGGAACAAATGTACTTTAGATATACAGACTTATGCTGTA
>JBFMEU010000117.1:0-2722 GCA_040753155.1 Bacillota bacterium | reverse complement strand
CTTCATTCAGAGGGGGATTCAACCCCCTCTGAATGTTAGCCGAGTCCATACTGGACTTAACCGCCCTTTGAAACCCGCCGCCTACAGAGGCGGGGGTCTTAGGGCGGATTAGTTCAGTGATTAATTTCCATTCTATGAGAGTAGGTGTTATAGATCATAAATCCGCCGTCCCGGGGCAGGTACTCCACCCAGTAAGTTACGCTTACCGGCCTATAGTAAGCCAGATAGTGGCCGGTATTGCGAATTAATATTTTGTTACCTGTTTTCTCGGCATATTCAATCACTTTCTGGATATCTTCCTCCAGGATCAGGCGGTCCTCCATAACTTCGTTTACTGTGGCGGGAATTATTAATTTTATTGCTTCAAAGGAACTTTTTTCTTCCACCGGCTTATCCCCCCAAAAATTTTTGAGTAGTTTATTCTTAAGCCTGACTCTGTTTTCACGCCGCTCTGAGTAGCCGGGTCCACGTTTGGCCGGGGCGGCAGCATCCGCCTCACCATAAATCAAATCCAGCAGGTGATAGGTCTTTTTACCCTGGGCGGCAAAATTGTCCCGGCAGATGGCGCAGTAAGCAACATAATCTGCGGAGCTTTCGTTGATGCGCCGCATCTTTACATTGTCTGCCAGCCCGCGGTTGGCAAACTGCATCAGTCCGCCAAAGCCGCAGCACTCCGTTTTGTCGCGACTGGCCGGCAGTTCTTCAATCCGGCAACCGGTTTGTTGCAGGATTTTCCGTACAGTTTCGTGTATGCGCCCCTCATGCCTGGTGGTGCAGGCATCGTGCACAGCAACCAGTGCCGGCCTGTGAGCATTTGTTATTTGGGGCAGCCCATATTGGTTGTATAATTCCCATAGAGAGATAATTTCAACATCCGGCAGGTATTTCTTAAACATTTGGTGGCAGGTGGAACAGGCCAAAATCAGACGCGGCCCGCCCATTTCCTGCCACGTTTCCTTGATTTCCCGCAGTCCTGCCAAAAACAGCTCTGTCCGTCCCGACCATTCCGCCGGAGCGCCGCAGCAGCGCAACATTAAGCCGGCCCCTCCGGGAACATGTTCCGTTAAGTAGGCATAAGCCCTTTCCACATGGTCAGGGGCGGAAGCACTGAGCTGGCAGCCGGGAAAGAAGATCTGGCTGCTTGAAGTATGGCCCGGCTGGTGGCGGGTCAGAACACATTGCTCACCATTACTGAAAACCATGTCCCGGATGGGAAAATCATGGGCGGAGGGAGGCATCTTTCCCTTTTTGAACATTTCTGCCCGGGCCTCCAGGCATAACTCACCCAGGTTGAGGCCTTCCGGGCAAACCTCCTTGCAAAGGCCGCACAGGCTGCAGGAGTTAATCAAGATGTTGGCATCGCGCTTACCCAAAACCATTTTCAGGTTATGGTTAATTTGACGGATATATTTTTTGGGGTAACCTTTATAATGGGCAATATATTCACAGACCTTAACGCACTCCAGGCACTGGCACTGGATGCACCTCCCCGCTTCCAGGATGGCTTCCTCGCGGGTGTAACCCTGTGCCGGATCGGCAGGCAAAACAGCAGGTAGTGGTTCAATGTTCTTGGTATTGGTAAAAAGGCGGGTCCGGTAAGGCCCTTCATTCTCCCGGACAGCAGTCAGAGAAACATTCTGTATATACCGGGTAATGGATATAGCGGCCCTTCTGCCGTCGGAAAGGGAGCCAATGGGTGAATACCGGCCGGTGCGCATGCTGCCCCCGGCAAAAACCCCGTCCTGGCTGACGCCAAAGGTAACCGGGTCAACCTGAGGCCGTCCCTTTTGATCAAGCCGCAGGCCAAAAGCAGCCTGGGATTTATCTCCTGTTCCCAGGTAAACGGCATCAAATTCGCTGCCCAGATCAGAGAGGGAAATCCCTTGCCCCAGACTTGTTTTGAACCGGATCTCCACACCCAATTCCGTTAAAATAGCGGTTTCTTCAACGATTATCCGCCCGGGCAAAGTTTCCGCCGGCATGTCCCACAGCCTGCCTCCCAGGCGGTCTGTGGCCTCCATAATAACTACCCGGTAACCTTTAACCGCCAGTTCAAAGGCCGCTGACAATCCGCTCAGACCTCCGCCTGCCACTGCCACCCGCTGGTCTTTTTTACTGGAAATGTTGATTTTGGCCGGCGGGACGGAACTCATTTGAACACAGGCCTTCTCCAGGGCGGCTATGGAGATGGCTTCGCCCGCCTCCCCCCGCTTGCAGGCAGCCTGGCAGGGATGATCACAGATGCGGCCGATGATACCGGGAAAGGAAACTGATTTTCTATATATCTTCAGTGCTTCATCAAAGCGCCCGGATTTTATTTCCGCCACAAAACTTTTGACATCCACATGAACGGGACATGTTGTTAAGCAGGCCGGGGGATGCTCCTGAATACATTTCTCTTCAAATTCAACTATGCGTTTATGATCCATTTTATCCCCACCCTATCTTAAAGGTATTCAGAAGTCAGAATTCAGAATCGTCTTACTCTCCTATTCTGACTTCTGGCTCCTGACTCCTTTGTAGTTACAATAAAGGAAACCTAAAACGAACTAAAAGTACAAAACTGTTTAGTTCGTTTTAGGCAAAGCTGTTACTTCTTGAACGAGACTTCATTCAGAGGGGGATTCAACCCCCTCTGAATGTTAGCCGAGTCCATACTGGACTTAACCGCCCTTTGAAACCCGCCGCCTACAGAGGCGGGGGTCTTAGGGCGGATTAGTTC
>JBFMEU010000116.1:0-3171 GCA_040753155.1 Bacillota bacterium | reverse complement strand
CCTAAGACCCCCGCCTCTGTAGGCGGCGGGTTTCAAAGGGCGGTTAAGTCCAGTATGGACTCGGCTAACATTCAGAGGGGGTTGAATCCCCCTCTGAATGAAGTCTCGTTCAACCATGGCGTTTCCGGAAAGTGGGTACCGGGGAAGTGTCGCACCGCACCATGGATGGACAGCGGGAGATAATTACGTTCAAAGTCCTGTCCTTGTTGTACCTGTCTCTTTGGGCAGGGCTAATCCTGCATTTAGCAAACAATGTAAACCATTCCGTTTTGCTGGCCGCCCTTTTGGCCCTGGCTATGCAAACCTTAAGCTTTACCCCGTGGGGTTACGAGTTGGTGGCACGTGCCGACGGGTTTATGGCTAAATTCACGAGCAAGGGAGGTGAAACCAATGCGTTTGATTAAAAGATTGCTTTACACCCCGGTTATTCTAACCGCATTAATGATAGCCGCCATCGGCATTAAACCGGCCAGCTTTTTTACTGTGTACCAGCCGATGCCGCCGGTGAAGAAATAGCTTGCGGAAAGGTTTGTGACATACCATGCTCTCGGTGTTAATTGCCGAAGACGACCTGTCCATGCGACATGTACTCAACAGGACACTGTCTCAAATACCCGGCGTGGAAGTACTGGGAGAAGCGGCTGACGGTATCACAGCATTGGATATGGTAGAAAAACTAAATCCCCGGGTGGTCTTTATCGACATTGACCTGCCGGGGAAAAACGGTGTGGAACTGGCACGGGAAATTTGCGACATCAATCCGCAAACCATCCTGATCTTTGCCACCGCCTTTGATGACCACACCCATGAAGCTTTTGAGGTTTATGCCTTCGATTACCTGGTTAAGCCGTTTAGACTGGACCGCATTAAAAAGACCATGGAAAGAATCAAGCAACAGGAGTCGCAAAGGACACCGGTGCCAACGAATCGCTTCACTCTACCCGCTGCCGAAATAAATCCTGCCAGACTGGTGGTCAGGCAGAAAGAAAAACTGATTTTTTTGGATACCCGAGATATTGTCTTTATTACCAGGGAAAGTCGCAAAACCACCATTATTACTAGTAAAGATAAGGTAGACATCACGGAAAGCCTGAACAGCATTGCGGCAAGACTGACCGGCAACACCTTTTTCCGCTCCCACCGGGCCTATATTGTTAATCTGAATATGATCAGGGAAATCCGCCCCTGGGGCAAGAATGGCTATGAAATTACTTTTTCGGGTACACGGCAAACGGCAATATTGGCTGCAAACAAGGCCATGGAACTGGAAAAAGCACTGGTTTTACCCGGTAGTTAGAGAGGGTTTGCCAAAATGCAACCCTCTTTTACGTTTTTTTCAGACAGCCAAAAGCCGGTTTCAGACAACGATATCCACTTTCTAGACAAGATTGGTTGACTTGGTGTTTTATGGTAGATACAATGAGTTCACACTGAAAAACAAGCACAATAATGTTTACTGTTTTCTATGTCCTTATTTAAACTGTTACCTCTTACATAAAAGCTTGTGTAAAGAATTAGTTGGTTTTTCAGGTAAGTATCAGAGTAATTAATTAATTACTCTAGTTTGGCGTAAATATTTTCCAGTTGCAGGCGTAGCAAGGGCTGACGGTACTATGCAAAAACTGATTCGGGACTACAACCAGTGTTCTGCTTTTTTCAGCACCTGATTGACCTTCTTAGGATCAACTACTGATTAGCAATTAATGGCTTGTAATGCTTCACGTTGTGAGTCAGACACCTGGGTAAGGCTGAGCTGAGATTTCCCAGCCCCAAATGATAAGCGGTTGACTTTGCACTTGGCCAGCAATCGAAACAGTGACTCCGGAGACATATTCAACCCGCTTTTTTTCAGTCGCTGCTCGAATATCATTGAATAGAAAATAGGCCAGAATGCAGATAGTGACATGGGCAATCACGCGGGGATCTCGCGTGAGATAAATAGGACGCAATTCCAAATGGGTTTTGATTTCTTGGAAGGCTTCTTCTACCTTGTTTTTTCGGCGGTACCACTGGATGATTTCCGGTGCCGGACGGTGTTCATTGGGAACATTGTTGATAAAGCAGGTGATGCCTTGCAACCTCTGTTCCCGAGCTAAGGCATCTTGGTCAATGGCATCGGTTAACTGAAACGTAGCAACTGTTCGTTTCTTTCCCTGACGGGTTTTTGTTTCCACAGAATACAGCTCTACCTGGACATGAACGAGTTTCTTTGACTTGGAGATGATTGCGGATTTCCCGTTCAAGCACCTCCGGCGAGATTTTTTCGCCTGACGCAGGGACTGGTTTTTATCGGCAATCCATTGCTGGAAGGCGGACAACTTATCATTTAGTGCACGCCGCTCAAGATTAAACCGTGCCACGTTAAACGTTAAAATGGCGCGCCTGGAATCGGCCTTGCATTCCCGAAAATACAAAAAGGCATCATCATCAATTGGGATGAATTCACGTATGGCCAGGGTTTGCTCATAATCCTCCGGCATCAGCGGTTCAGGAACTGCTGTATCAAAAAATGAGGCTGTGAGGATTTCATCCCGGTCCATAGCCGAAACATATTGCCACTCTTCGCCTTCCATGGCAGCCAGGTTTTCTGCTGACACCATTCCCCGGTCAAGGACCATGGTACACTCCTTAACGTTAAAACGGGCTTTTACATCTTGAATCAACCCTTGAATCGTAGTGATGTCTTGTGTGTTGCCTTCCAGCACCCGCCAATAAAATGGATAGCCCTCTGTGGTAATCATCAATGCAATGACGATTTGCTCACAGTCCGGTCGATGATCGCGGGAATACTGGCTAGTAAGCTTTGGTCAATACTTACTACTAGTTCAACAGGTTTCAACGGTGCTAATGGTTATTGACGATGATGGTGCACATGTTCAAGTAATTGAGGATAAGGTGGCATCCACCAGATCGAGCCCCTCGCGACAGGTTCAATATGGGAACTATTAAGACCCCTAATTAGATTTGAGACATATCCCCTTGTTGGTATAAAATAAAACCACGGAGGGGATATGACAATGAAACGTCAGAGATATCCAAAAAGTCTAAAAGAACAACTTGTCAGAGAAGTCCAGGAAATTGGCAACGCTGTTCCAGTAGCCAAACGACACGGAGTAAATATAAAAACATTATACCGTTGGATTCATGAATCTAAGCATAAGGCCTGGGAAG
>JBFMEU010000115.1:0-3301 GCA_040753155.1 Bacillota bacterium | reverse complement strand
CAGAATCCCGTCAGGCGCTCAGGTTGGTCTCCACCAGAGCCCTATCCTCCTGACGGGTAAGAGCCATTAATAGCTTAACCGGTTATAGCGGGATCAAACCGTTTACACGGATTTATTTACACTCCCGTTTTCGACCAGCCCCGGCTAAGCATGCTTACCAATATTACTGTAAAGTTAATTCGTTCTAGGCTTTCACCTCTCCTACAGAAAGGAGTTCGCTACCTTAATTGGGGCAAAGCCGAAAATACCGGCATGGGGATTAGCTCCTTTCTGTTTTAAACACTTCGATATCGGTGTCGCTTTTCCCCTGCTAAATCGTGTCTCATTTTATGGGTCCATTATACTTCCGTCAAGTGCTTACCGGGCCTACGTAGTTCACCGAATGTTTACAAATATTTTCTAATCTTCAGCTTTTTGCAATAATAGATCAATTAAATTGATACGACTTCACGAATTTATTGATTTGACATCTGCGATCGACCTAAGAAACCAAAGAAAAACATAAATCCAAATAATCCAAACAGACCCATGAGGAATTTAACTCCAGGAATAAATCCTAGAAAGCCTAAACATCCTAGAAAGCCTAGAAATCCTAGCCTTGCTGGTAATTGTAGGCAGTTGCGCTGACTCAATGCCAAGAAGGAAAAGAAAAAGCCAAAGAATCCAAGAACAAACAGAAATTTGAGGTAATCAACTCCAGGAATAAAACCCAAAAACCCAAGAAACCCCAGGGACCCAATTAATCCCAGCCTTTCTGGAAATTGTAAGTGCCGCTCATTAAATAATCGTAGACTGAGCAGACTAAAAGCTGCAAAAGAAGCTATCCATGGTTTAAGTATACTCCAGCCCATAGCATAGCCTAAAATTCCAACTAGTCCTACGAGGCCAAGAAGTCCAAATCTCTCTGGAAATTGAAGACGAAAATTATGCATCGGTATTTCTCCCCTCTCACACATATTTATATTTATATGCCATTCTCCCGGTTTATGGACACTGTTAACACAAGAATATCTGTAATAGCGTTCTGGTAAAGGGTAAACTAGGCTCCGCAGGCAGAAAATAGGAAAGAAGAACACGAACTTAATGCTCAAATTTCATCACCAGGTACTGCAGGAATACTATGTTCTCGCAAATCTCTTTAATGCGAGCATAACTAGGGCTAAATTCGTAGCGCCGTTTTACTTACAACAAACTTCTCTTAAGGATGCGTTTTTCTTCACTGCTGGCGTTTGGAAATTCACTTCCAGTAAAAATATCGGCGCGGTTAACCTGGATAGTTAAGTTGGCAGTGCTATGGTTTTTTTTACTTCCATAAAAGGTCTATGGATCTTTCACAGTGATCTTAGCAGCCTTAGTTAGTTAATATTGGTTTCGTGCAAATGCTACGTATATTTAGTCGATTCATTCAATAATTTTCGATTCATTATAGCTATTATCATAACATTCAATTTTACCGGCTAAATTCATTTTGATTATCATGCTATAGTTGCTAAGTGATGACAAACGATGACTAACCACAATGATGGTCATTTCTGTATTGAACTCCCGTAGTTTGCTGAGAATTTCTTCTTCGCTATTCAGAGGTAAAGAAGAGAACGTCTCGTCTAAGATTAGAACTTTTGGGCGCAATAATAACGCACGTACAAGCGCAACCCGATGTACTTCTCCACCAGAGGGCATACGACTAGTCGCGCCACATGCCGAGTCCAAATCCTTTAAAGTAAAGCGAGAGGCGTCATCTTTAAAACCCACAATCTCCATTGCTTTTTCTACGTCAGTCATTTCATACAACTCGTTACTGTATACCAGATTGTGTAATAACGTCATATCAAAAATGTGTGGCCGTTGTGGCACCACTGCGATATTCTTCCTCAACAGTTCTCGCGGAAACTCGGACAACGGCCTCCCACCCAGAGTTACTTTGCCAGATATCGGAACTTGTAGACCTGCCAATACCTCCATAAGGGTGCTCTTTCCGGCTCCGTTAGGGCCAGTCACAAGACACGTCGCACCGATTGGGATATTAAAGCTGATCTTGTCGAAAATAATTTTCTGGTCATATTCAAAAGTAACGGACTCTACTGTTAAGTCCGTCATCATTGAATTGTTTACCTCAGATGTCGATGTGGTAGGCTCTCGTTCACTACCCACAAGTTCCTGAATACGTATGATACTTGCTCGAAGAGAATACAGTTGCAACCGCAATGAAAAAAGTATGTGGATTGCTTGAAAAAGACGATTGACAACCGCCATAAAAGCAATTAGTGTTCCCACTGTGATTTGCTGCTGCATCACCATGTAGCCACCATAACTAAGCATGCATAAGGCGGTTTAAACCCCTAATTTTAGAGTCTATTCTCCTTATTCTCGCGATTACACAGGATTTCAAAAAACAACTAAAATCTTTTTCCATCCAACGTCAATATGGGTTGTGTGTCTTCTAAAGGCGACCTGGCCGTCAAGCCTTGACCCACCGTGATTGTTGATAGTGAGGGACGGGCGAGGGTGACGGTAGACGGTATAAACTTATACTGCCCGTCCCCACCACGCATTTTATCACGGCGGGTCAAGGCCAAGCCGCAAGCGGTTGTCGTCCAGGTCTTAGCCAGATGGTTGGAGATAATTATTCAAAAAGGGCCAAGCTCAGGCTCCGGCATCCAGTATCATAAGGGAGTGTGCTATACTTTCACGATAAAGGGACTTAGCTGGCCGGCAGCCAATAGCTTGCGAAATTCAAAGGGTGCGTAGTCATACAGGCTGCTGTGAATGCGGCGTTCATTATAGAATTGAATGTAATTGATTACCGTTTGGCAAGCTTCCTGGTACGATGAAAACTCGTGCCGGCTAAGGCAATTATCCTCTATAATGGCATGGAAAGATTCTATGTGCGCATTCTTGTTCGGTGTCTTCGGGGGGATCCTTTCGTGCTCAATGCTCAGTTGATTACATGCGGTTTCAAAGTGATTGCTGATAAACTGGGGGCCATTATCACTCCGGATGACCGGGCGGCAGTTTGTTTTAAAGAGTTGTCGTTTCCACAGTGCGCGCTGGAGGATCTGGGCAGCATGTTTACCCTCGCAAGAAAGTCCTATGTGGTAGTCCACAATCGCCCGATCATAGACATCAATAATACACATCATGTAGAAAAACCGGTCCTCTGCAGCAATATAACCGTATTTTACATCAATTTCCCAAAGTTGGTCGGAGGCTGTTACCTGGCGGTTAATAGCCAGGCGCCTGGGATGCTTAACCTTGATACGCCGCTGTGGTGCTAATATATCTAATTCCTTGCATAACCTGT
>JBFMEU010000114.1:0-3399 GCA_040753155.1 Bacillota bacterium | reverse complement strand
GTCGAAAAGAAGATTAATACTTCGCATACACCAGTTCTCATGGTATAATGCCTGTGCTCTTTTACAATTATTATAGGATTGCAGTGGGTCAATGGGTAGTTACGGAAAACTGATTCCCAAAAGAGATTGGTACTTTCAAATAAGCACGTATCTACGTAGTCATTAGGTGAAGTAGTAGGCGCCCATGGACTGGTCCTCTTTGGTAAATGTCGGATATAGCTTACTCGTGTGTAAAGCACAGAAATTGGCAGCTTTTACCCCATTTATTGTCTTCATGAATTTACCGTGAACCAAGAAATCAGGGTTGGGAAAAACCTATCTCCCAACCCTGATAAAAAATAGCCGCATGGACCGTTATCAGAGTTTGCCCGGTTGGGGCGGCACAAATTCAAAACCAGCAACTGTACCCCGCCAGCCAGTTACGGATAATCGCGAACGGAGCGCCGGATCGACAAGATCAACTTCCGGTCTCTGGGCCAACGTATTCAGGTCTTCGGCTGTACCTTCGACGGCTACCGCATAAATACCCAGTTCGTGGGGTAGGAATTGGGAGTACAGTTCTATTACTGACCTAATACTCTTCATATATGTTTCCCACCCTTCTTTTTCTTCCGAACTCCATTCATTGCGCATTTGTTCATACTGCGCCCGGCTTTCGCTATACCTGTCCATGTGTCGACTAAGATTTTCATCATGCTGTTTTATAAAAATTTCTAAGAAATCTTCAACTCTTACCGGTTCAGGATTCGTTGCATGCCCTACTATAAACGTGTAATGCTCAAATTCGGGGATTCCCGCCACCAAGGCCGGCGGGAGACCGGACCAGATTTGTGTAGTTCTGAATCGCGCAAGGTCTATAATGTCCGCCATTTGCTGCGGTGGATAGTAATCCCGCATCACTACTAGAGCACGAACTTGCTTATCGGGTTCAGTCCGAGCCAACCCTTTCAATAGCTGATGTTGTTCCTGACGATATTTATCTCTTTCCGCCTCAAGGACATCTGGCGGACCACCCAATGGCACAGCAAACTGTATGCCCGTAGCAAAGGCGACACTAAGTGACAAAACCAATAAAATGAAAATGCTGAGCATACTAAACCCCAAAATGTTTCTCAGTTTCCTAGGCATGCTATCACCCTCCTAAAAAATATGCAACCGTATTACGGGATGATCCACGTTTGATCAAAAGGAATATTCACCAAACCACTTGCCCGTCGTACATCCCAATAGGCTCTGGGATGAGGTAACCAGTCAGTGATTTCTGATTCGATCCCGATATTAAATAGACTCGGCTGATTGGAAGCCTTTGTTAGTGTTGCGCCGGCCCAATAGTATTGATTTGCGTTAATGTTGTCCGGTCGCCTCGTTTGATGACCGATCTCATCATTTTTAAACTCAAATGTATAAGTAGGTAGATTAGATTCCGTAGATACCACTTGGCTATAGTATTTGGATCGCCCATCTGCAAAACGTAATTCCGATTCCCACCAGAGTCTCCAACGAACCGCTAAATATTGCTGCTCTCGCGCATAAAAGTTTGTTGCATCCTGACTAAACCTTCCTGAAGAACTAAATTGGGTTTGCCCAAAATTAACATTATGGTCATATGGGCTATAAGTCTGACGAAGATTAGTCTTAAAGCTACGTGATAAGGACCAGGGTCCATCACCGCTGGCGTTCCTAGCCCGTACCCGCCACCAGTAATTTGTGTTTGTGTTTAGTCCCCCTCCATTAAAACTTGAGCTCAGATCACGCAATCTTACCACAATTGAGTTCGATGTCGTTGATTTATCAAACACTATGTTACTGAAGGAAGAATTACTAGAAATCTGCACCTGATAAGATGTAGCTCCTGAAACCGTGTTCCACCATAACGCAGGAAAAGTGCCAACTCCTGTAGCCCCATCAGCGGGAACACTTAAGGTAACCCGATCCGGAACCGCCGCAAAAGCGCTGGCAGGTAACACCAAAACCAACGACAGCGCCAAAACAGCACAAATTAGCATCAACAGTCCTGATGATAAAGAAGTATTCCTAGTTATAATCATACTTTACCATACCCCCTTGTTATGCTTTTAACTGCTCTCTGAAATTCACCTACAGCCCTGGTTAATTGCCTGTCCCTCTTTCTAAAAACAACACCAATACCATTAATTTACGTTTGGTATCTTACTAGACTTTTCTCGGCTCTTCCGGCTGGTACAACAGGAAAAAGCTTGCCGGCTGGATGCCCACCGATGCTACAAACAACGCCACCATGACTACCGGAGCAAAGAGCAACTTCTTAAATCTGGCTAACATTTGTCGCCACTCCCTTTCCAATATTTCTGGATAGCAACAAGTCGTAACGCTCAATGAGCCGGTAACCCATGGGCGTGAGACCGAATCCCTGCGCCAGCAGGGCGAGAAGCCCAGCCAATGCCAATGATGAATGGCCTTGACTGGCCAGGTAGATCATGGCTCCCAACCACGGGAAGAGATAAAGCAGGGACAGCACTTTAAACTGATTATGCCTGGAGGAGTTGAGTTCCTTGCCAGGTACCGGCCCGGGAGCCCACCTCAACACCGCAAGGAGACTAAACAGAAAACCGATAAACAGCAGGTTAACCAGTTGGTCGGGTGAAATCAGGAAAGCATACGTTGTGGCCATCCAACCGGTTAAAAGGTAAATGGCCAAGCTGAGAACCAGGCAGCGTATATAAGCGGTGGAATGGGCCCCACCAGCCAGTGACCGAAAACCACTGCCCACCAACAGGGCCACTACGACCGGAATAACGATATCCAATGCCCAGGCCAGGACGAAAAGGAGTATTCCTTTGATCAGGCTGCCGATAATGATTTCCAGGCCAAAGCGTAAAGAATCAACCTGTTTTTCTGGCAGGTCCACTTGCCGGGCCAGGTAGAAAGACAAGTCGGTCGCGGTTTGACGGAGAGTCATTTAATCGCCTCCTACATATGCCTAAGTAAAATCCTGCTTAAGCTATATAGTAGAAGAAAATTTATCGTTTGCATACCAGTTTTGTCTAAAATATACATATTTGTGTCTGAATTATACATAATGGTGTCTGAAAGCTACAGAGGATTGCGGGGATATGGGGGAAGGCAGAAAGATAAAGGAAATGTTGCCGGCAGATAATCTTTTTTTCAGGTTCGCTTCCTATTACCCAAAGCTTGCTCCAATTGCCGGAGTTTGTCCCACATCATTAACGGTCTTCTGGTGGTATAGGCCATGACCAGTTCATAGGTCCAGCGGTTGACCGGGATAATCTCCCGCACCATTTTCAGGTTAACGATGAAGCCCTTGTGTGTGCGCATAAACGGATACCCGCCCAACTCCTCGGATAAGGTCTGCAAGGGCTGATTGGTCTCCAACAGGCCGTTCGTGTGGTAAATTACCGT
>JBFMEU010000113.1:0-3700 GCA_040753155.1 Bacillota bacterium | reverse complement strand
GCACCTGCTGGGGGATTTGCTTACCCCTTCCGGTGTGCCTCTTTTGTGGCCGCTACCATGGCGGGTCAGGGTTCCGGTTGTGAGGACCGGCGGGATGCTGGAGCGCTGTGTTGTGTTTCCCGCTGTTCTGGTGGGGCTGGTGGCCCTGGCCGGGGGAAAGGTGGCGATGTGGTAATAAGCTAAAAGTTGTGAAGTAAGGCAGGTGGTCAAATGATTGCTTCACCGGTACTAAAATACCCGGGTGCCAAGTGGAGTATTGCGGATTGGATTATCCAAAACTTACCGAAACACACCACCTATTTGGAGCCTTTCTTTGGTTCAGGTGCGGTGTTCTTCCGGAAGTCCAGGTCTAAGGTGGAAACTATTAATGACATAGATGGCAATGTGGTCAACCTGTTTTATGTAATCAGAGAGCAGCCGGAGGAACTGGCTAGGTTAATCGAGTGGACTCCTTGGTCCCGTGACGAATACTACGCCAGTTACGAGACAACTGGCAACTCCTTAGAGGATGCTAGAATATTCTTAGTCCGGTCATGGCAAGCTTTTGGGTTTAGGCCTAGTGACCGTACCGGTTGGCGTTGCAATATTAAAGACCTTAACGGTAATATTGGCTCCTGGGATAAGAAACTACCGCAAATGATTTTACAAGCAGCAGAACGGTTGAGAGGTGTTCAAATCGAGAACCAACCAGCTCTAAAAGTGATTAAGCGGTATAGTCAACCCGGGGTACTGATCTATGCTGACCCTCCATACCCTCTGGGAACCCGTAGCAATAGGATGTATGCACACGAAATGACCGATACAGATCATCAAGAGTTACTAGAATTACTTAACGGACACCCAGGACCGGTGCTGCTGTCGGGGTACGCTTGCCAACTATATGACGAAAGATTAATTCATTGGGAGAGATTAACTGCAAAAGCATATGCAGAAGGTGGCCGGGAGCGTCGGGAAGTTTTGTGGCTTAACCAAGTGGCTGCGGAAAGTGTCAAACCATATTTCGGAAAACAAATACGATAAATATGCCTTTCACGAATTAAAACAACCCGCTGCGGCGGGTTTTTGTATTATTAGAGGTGGTTTAACGCATGGAAAATACTTCGGGAAACATTACGGACAGTTTTTTTGAGGATATTTACTACGGGGGTGCAGCTCGGAGTACGGTGGAGGCCTATAAGAAGGATCTTTCATATTTCATTAACTGGTATGGGGCAACTAACGATATGCAGTTGCAACCCAATGCAATAACCAGTATCGACCTGCGGGAGTACCAGGGTTATATGCAAAACGTTCGCCGGCTCAAACCGGCCACAATTAACCGCCGCATAGCAGTACTGAAGAAATACATTCTGTGGGCACACGGAAAGGGATATGTTGAGCGGGTACCGGTTTTTCCGAAAACGATCAGGGAACAGAAGGCGCCGCCTAAGGCATTAGATCGGGTGGAGCAAAATCGCCTGCTAAGGGAAGCTGAAAAGCGTGGCAAGGCCAGGGACCTTGCCTTAGTTCGTCTGATGATGAGCTGTGGCTTGCGAGTAAGCGAGGCGGTGGCCATACGCCTAGCGGATTTAGACATAGGGGAACGGCATGGCAGCGTAACCGTACGTGGGAAAGGTAATAAGTACAGGGAAGTGCCAGTGCCACCGGAGGCACGAACGGCTATTCGGGAGTGGCTGGGAGATGAGAAGCACCAGGACAGTGAGTGGCTCTTTCCTAATAGAAAGGGTAATCATATAACAACAAGATACGCAGAGCAGGTGATTCAGAATATAGGTAGATTTGCCGGGTTAAATATATATCCCCATATTCTGAGGCACACCGCTGCCACGAACATGCTTCGTACCGGTGCTGACCTTGTTACAGTAGCTCAAATATTGGGCCACTCAAATCTGAACACAACGGCCATATATACAATGCCGGATGTAAAAACCATGTCGGAAGCACTGAAAAGAGGGGAGGTTTGAAGCAATGCAAATCATCGTTGCCTTTCCCCGGGCCCGGGAGGGCAGGGAGTTACTTCGTCTTGCGCTTAGTGGCTTTGGTTTTGTCAAGTATTGAGATCTGGATGTCGTGGCTTTCTATTTTGGACTCAATACGCTCCAAAGCGGCTAGAACCCTGCTGTTAACATCGTGCTGGACTTCCCGGTCTTCATACAGACCACGGATTTTTTCAATAACTTCGTTTTCCATGCGAAGTTCCAGCTTGTCCACTTTGGATTCTAATTTATCCATCCGGCTTTCAATGCGGGTTTGACCTTCTTCAACAGTCTTAAGCCTGGTGTCCATGCTGCCAACTTTTTTATTAAGTTCTTCTTGCCCATCGGTAAGGGACTGTAATTGCCGGTCAATCTTATTAAATTGTTGCAACACCAATTCTTGGAATTTTTCATTATCCATAATTATTCTCCTTTCTGGTTAAGACCAGCCCATTCCTCGGCGGCAGCCAGTAAAATTTCCCGCTGCTTTGGGGTCAGGCGGTTAGCCAGGTCAACTAGACGGCGTATGTCCGGAGGCAGCTCCGGGGTTTGGTCGGAGAAGAAGTCGGAGAGGGTGAGACCCAGGGTGGTACATATTTTATGAACAGTTTCAACGGTGGGTTGCGCCTTACCAGATTCAATGTAACTTAACGAGGATTGAGCAATACCTGAGCGTTTCGCTAAATTTGTAAGGCTAATCCCTTGACTGGTGCGAATCTCAGTTATTCTCCGACCTACATCAACCATGCTTATCCTCCGGGTAAATCATTTTATTGATTGTAACACATATTTTTTTAACAAGAATATCAATATAACGATTGACAGGCAATCAATATATAGATATAATCAATATATCGAAGGGGGTGTTACAGACGTGAGAGTTAAAGAGTTGCGCGAATCCTTTGGGTTATCACAAAAGGCATTAGCAGAAAAGGCTGGCATAGCTCAGGCAACCGTTCATTATATAGAATCAGGTGGCAATTATACGCAAAAAAGTATTCTCAAGCTCGCCGCCGCCCTTGGCGTTTCGGTAACCGATCTGTTGGATGAACCTCAGACCAGGGCAGCAGGGGAGTAGGATGAATAGGTTAGTCTTTATTGTATCATTTTGCAATGAGCTTTGTTGGTTAAACAATGTCGAAAGTCAAAGTTTTCAACTGGTTGATTACCCTCCCCGCGAGGGAGGACGGGATAACGGATGACGTATTGGCAAACTGGTCCGGCAAAAGCGGGACGGAAGGGTGTGTGTAAAAGTGTGTCCAAAGGCCTGTCCGCAAAAAACCGACATGTTGGATAAGTATCTCACCGGATATTATTTCTGCGGTGTGACACTGGTGGCAGTGGCTGAGCAATGTTTTGTTACAGCGGATGCTGTAGAAAAGGCACTAAAGAGATATGACAAAGAAGCCTATCTGTTGGAGCGTGCCCGCCGAAAGAAAGAAAACGATGAAGAGCGCAAGCAAAAAGACCGAGAAAGAAAACAGTCCACCCGCCAAAAAGAGTTGCCGTATGTTAAGGCCGTCAAAAAAGCCATGGACAACCCAATAGTCGGAAAAGCAATACGAATGGCCATACGCCAACATCTTGCACAAGGTGAAAATGAGCACACTGCCTGGGCCGCTACCATAATAGCACCACATAGTGTACCCCACCCTGAACCCTTTATAGCCGGTATACCGGATAATATGACACGCAGTTTGACTGGCAGAATAATTGATTATGAA
>JBFMEU010000112.1:0-4218 GCA_040753155.1 Bacillota bacterium | reverse complement strand
AACTAATCCGCCCTAAGACCCCCGCCTCTGTAGGCGGCGGGTTTCAAAGGGCGGTTAAGTCCAGTATGGACTCGGCTAACATTCAGAGGGGGTTGAATCCCCCTCTGAATGAAGTCTCGTTCAAGGGATCTCCAGTAAATGCACGGCAAGAAAGGACTTTTACATTGAAACAGGAATTGATACGCAACCTGGCCATCATCGCCCATGTGGACCACGGAAAAACCACCCTGGTGGACGGGATGCTTAAACAAAGCGGTGTATTTCACGAAAAACAGGTGGTGGAAGATAGGGTGATGGACCGCAATGATCTGGAAAGGGAGCGCGGCATTACCATTATGGCCAAAAATACGGCTGTTATTTACGGCCCCTATAAGCTTAACATTGTGGACACCCCCGGCCATGCCGACTTTGGCGGTGAGGTGGAGCGTATTGTCCAGATGGTGGATGGGGTGCTGCTGCTTGTGGACGCCTCCGAGGGGCCGATGCCCCAAACCCGCTTTGTGCTGCGCAAGGCGCTCGAGGCCGGGCTGGCCCCCATTGTGGTAATCAACAAAATTGACCGGCTGCACGCCCGGCCTGCCGAGGTGCAAGATGAAATCCTTGATTTATTCATCGAACTGGAGTCCAGTGACGATCAGCTGGATTTCCCGGTAATCTACACCAATGCCCGCAATGGAACGGCAACCATCGACCCCTCGGTTCCGGGCACGGACTTAAAGCCGCTATTTGAGATGATCGTGGAAAAAATCCCGGTGCCCGGCGGGGATCCCGGGGGCCCTTTACAAATGGGCGTCACTCTGATTGACTACGATCCTTACCTGGGCCGGCAGGCGATTGGGCGCATCCATAACGGGGTTATCCGGGCCAAGGAAGAAGTAGCCGTAATTGAGCCCGGCGGATCTGTCAAACGCCGCCGCCCGGCGGGTATTTACGTGTTTAGCGGCCTGAAAAAGGTGCCGGTGGAGGAGGCTGCCGCCGGGGAAATTGTGGTGGTATCCGGGCTGGACGACATCAGCGTCGGCAATACTGTAGCTGACCCTGACCACCCTGCGCCCCTTGACTTTGTCCTCATTGAGGAGCCTACCATGTCCGTGGCCATGCATGTGAACAAAAGCCCCTTTGCCGGGCAGGAGGGTGTGTACGTCACCTCCCGCAAACTGGGTGAGCGGCTGGCCCGGGAACTTGAATCCGATGTCAGCCTGCGGGTGGAAATTACCAACTCCCCGGACACATTCATGGTGTCAGGCCGGGGTGAGTTGCACCTGTCCATTCTGATTGAAACCATGCGCCGGGAGGGCTACGAGTTTGAAGTGTCCAGACCCCGGGTCGTGGAGCGGGAAATCGACGGGGTAAGGTGCGAGCCGGTGGAAGAAGTGATCATTGAGGTGGCGGAGGAATACGTGGGGATTGTGATGGAGCGCCTGGGGCCACGCAAAAGCCAGTTGATCAACATGACCCACAAGAGCGACGGTCAGGTAAGTCTTTCCTATCATGTACCTACCAGGGGTCTTTTCGGCTTCCGCTCCGAATTTATGACCAACACCAAGGGGATGGGTGTACTGCATCATGCGTTTCACCACTACGCCCCCTACCAGGGGGAGATCCTTACACGTGCCAGGGGTTCCCTGGTGGCCTTTGAGACAGGCGTCACCACCACTTACGGACTGGAAAACGCCCAGGAGCGGGGAGATTTGTTCGTAGGACCCGGTGTGTCTGTATACAAGGGCCAGGTGGTGGGAGAGTACTCCCGCCCCGGAGACCTGCCCATAAACGTATGCAAGCGGAAGCAGCTTTCCAACGTGCGCAGCTCCACCTCCGACATTTCTGTTAAGCTGGTTCCGTACCGCCCCATGAGCCTGGAACAGTGCCTGGAGTTTATCACCGACGATGAACTGGTGGAAGTGACGCCAAAATCCATCCGGATGCGAAAAAAATTTGCATAGATTATATGTTCAGGGTTGACCAACCCAGAAGATCTAAGACAATTCAATAGCCCAAATATGCCTCGATAAATTGAGACAGGGCAAATATAATCGCCACCATTATTCACGGGCCGATTATAATTCCGCTAAACACCAGGATTGTCAAGTCAACCTGCTTGAGCCGGAGCTTCTGCCCGACCCCGGATCGGTTTCGTTTTTTGTAATACCGCCGCCGAAAGGTGAGAAGGCCTAAGGTGGTTTCTATGGTCCTTTCTTTAATTTCTACTACTTCCCAGTCGCTGCGAACGGCAGAGTATAAAAGGGCGTTGTCGATGTGTTCCAGCCAGGTTCATCAGAGAGGGAATATTTAATCTCGATTGGAGAAAAATAATGGTGTAATTACATGTCATTGAAGAGCGCCATTTCAACGAAAACCACTGGCGTCAAGCTGACGGCTTCGAGGTAAAATCCAGCGGTGACATGAAGGTGGAGCCAACAGGCGGAACTTGCCGTAACAACTTTAGACCAAGAGAGGACGAGGACGATGTTCAAACATGAAAAAACCCTTCTCTATCCTGTCAGGGTGTCCGGCCCGGACCCCACGTTCGCTGCCATGCTTGTAGAGCAGCATGGCGGGCCGAATGGCGAGCTGAGCGCATGCACACAGTATCTTAACCAGGCTGTAGGCTGTAAAGATCCGGCAATTAAGGATCTTCTTCTGGATATCGGGACTGAAGAACTAAACCACCTGGAATTGATATCAGAAGCGGTAAAACTTTTGCTCGGCGACCCAACAGCCGGCAGCATCAACCAGGCTCCCACATTGGAATTGGTGGGGGGCGGCGGGGCAATGTATGTCAATTCGTCGGGGCACACGTGGACTGCTGATTTTGTAAGCTCGGTGGGCGACATAGTAGCCAACCTGCACTCAAATGTTGCGGCGGAGTTGAAAGCAAAGGCTGTCTATCAACGGTTGTACCAACGCGCTACTGATCCGGGGATAAAGGATTTAATCGATTTTCTTATCTGCCGGGAGGAAGCTCATGCGCAGCTATTTATGAGAGCGCTTGAAAGAGTTCAAAACCAGGGCGTCCTGCAAAAAATGGGTGATAAAATCTATTCCAACCAGTACCTGGATCTCTCGACAGGCGCAAATAATCAAAACCCAGCTATCTGGAACATGCAGCCAGGCAGTATACCCGTGGCTCCTCCATCACACTAGACTGCCTGCATCACATTAGTATCGGGTACCCAGGTTATTATCTTTATACCCGGGAAATCGAGGACTTCTTTTTGTCCCCAACCTCCCTGACCGTGCACAGTTGCCGACGCCGGCGCAGGTGGGCTTTCACCCGGGCCACCACTTCAAGGGGGTCGAAGGGCTTTTTAACCTAATCATCACCGCCCACCCCCAGGCCAAGGGCGATATCCATGGTCTTGTCCTCGCCCGCCAATCAAAAAAGAGCTGGCACCGAAGTCAATCTTCGGTGCTATCACTTTTTTTATGCCGAACAGGTCCACCACAACTTTTCCCGGGTGTACATCTAAACAGCGTACTATACAAGAGGGAGCAAATGCTAATTACCAATTTTCCGAGGGAATATTATACGGTTATTCTGAATTCTGACTCCTGAATTCTAGATACCTGAATAGTAACAATTTTTTTAACTTTAGGGTCTTGACATATTACCATAGGTCTTTTTGATTTATCCCCGACCTACGGGGCGCCCTTTGACATGATGGACCAGTACGGCATTACCTATCGCTACGCCGGCGAGTACATTGCCGCCGGACAGCGTACGCCGCCCGAAACCATGGACGGCTGGATGAACTCCCCCGGTCATAAGGCCAACATCCTGAAACCAGAATTCACCCACATTGGGGTTGGCTACCTGACCGGCGGAGAGTACAGAACTTACTGGACGCAAATGTTTGTAGGCCGTTGATGAAAAACTGGCGCCCAGGGCTACCCAGGGGCACTTTAGTTTTACCCTTCAGGCCTTGCCATAGCTGATGATATAAGGATCCCGGCAAAAACCAGACCTAATTACCTATATTTTCTAGGACTTGTTATCTCTCAAAATATATACAGGGGACGTATATATAACCATAAATAAATGTTTTAAGGGATTGTCTGAACCAATTTTTAGCTGTCGCATTACATCACACTGCATTGGTGTTCGGTTAAGCCCTAAATATGCCATTATTAACCATAGTTGGTGCTTTTGCCCTGGGAATTCGATGACAAAAATTATTGATACTGCCCTAAATAAGAAGGAATGTGCCCCTTCCTTTG
>JBFMEU010000111.1:0-4359 GCA_040753155.1 Bacillota bacterium | reverse complement strand
CATATATGACCAGCAAAAGAACCTCGTCAAGAGTGTTGTCTTTGCCCTGGGGGCAAAAGAATACTTCGTTAACAACCAAACCCCCGGCGTGAGAATGGACGTAGCTCCGTTCATAGAGAATGGACGCACCTTTGTGCCGGTACGGTTCCTGGGTAATGCCCTTGGTGTGGCTAATAATAATATCGGCTGGGACGAAAAAAAGAGACTGGTCACCTTGGCTGAACCCGGCTTCCCGAAGGTGGAGCTGCTCATTGGCGGCAAAACCATTAAAAGTAACGGCCAACCCAAACAAATGGATGTTGCCCCGGTGATTCGCGATAAACGCACCTTCCTGCCGGCCCGGTTTGTGGCCGAGGCCCTGGGCTACCAGGTGGATTGGGATCCGGTGAACAACATAGTGATCTGCTGGCCGAAGGGAACGGAGAAACCGGACGTAAAGCCAATCATCGATCACCTTGATAAGCTTCCCGGTGATAAGATAATTGACGTTAGGAACAGCACTCAAACCCTGGGCGACAAAGCAAAACAATACCATCCAACCTTCTTCAAGCCGGAGGATAAGGTTCTCTACGTTACGGTGGATGATCTAAAGAAAAACGACTACAGACTAGATGAAACAACTGTTATTAAAGACATCCGGGTGGATAAGGAACACATATGGGTTAAGCGTTACAATGCCTCTGGCGTTTCCGGCTGCGTCTTCCTGATCGAGCCTGACGGCAAAGCCCGGATGCGTGACCCGCACCTGCACAATTACCCTAAGGGAGATTTTGAATCGCGGCACGCTGTAGTACAAGATACCCGGGACAAATATGAAGGCTGGTCCACAGCGGACATAACCAAAGTTGAATGGATTATGGTGGAGTGGCCTGACACCCACCTGTTTGTCAAAAACCCTTTATTTGAAGGAGGCAGGTAGCCTTGCGCAAACTAACAATCTTAATACTGGCAGTGCTTCTGGCCGTCCCCACCGGGGCGGCTTTCGCCTCGCAGGAACAAGTTATATACCGCCAGGTTGGCGCGGGATATTTTGATATATGGCTTTATTCTGACGGAGTAACCTGGCAGGACACAAACAAGGATGGTACCCCTGACGCAAAAGGCCAAACCGGTATAAAACACCGGCATGAATACACAATACCTGAAAGCAGCCGCCAGGGTTATACGTTGACCCGGGTTGAAATGACCCATATATTCGGCCAGGCTGAATATAATGATCCCGGCATCTACAGTCCCAAAGCCTGGGGGCGGACGTGGAATGAATTCAGCGCACACGAATTGCGCCACCTGTCCAACAACTTTTCAGTGGTTGCGGCAAACCAGGATCTAAGCCAGGGAAAAGTAACGGCAGAATGGACTTTGGATCTGGCTCCACAGCGTTCAGCCTATGATCTAAAGAAACACCACACCGGCCAGGGCGATCAATTTGCCAACGCCGTAGAGGGTTGGCGCTGGTACCTGCCGGTGATGATCACCTGGTACGGTATAGGGGCGGATATACCGGACTTCGCGACAAAACTGGAAGTTGACAAATTTGCCGATGTGAAACCCGGTCAGAGAGTAACCTCCAACGTAACCTACACCTTAAGCCCGGACCACCCGCAGCCGGAAACAGCCAAGCTGAGACTTAACCACCAGGTGGGCGTTGGCGAACACCCGGTCACACTTGTACCGGTCAACCCCGCTGACGCGCCCAATGCGCAAGGAGTGGTCGAGTTTCAGCCCGGGGAGACCAAAGAATACCGCTATGAGTTTACCGTACGGGATCAGAGCAGAAAAATCATCTCCAGAATTAACCCGGTAAGTACCGCCCGGGACAGCGATTGGAGCAATAACCGGGACGAGGCCCTAATAAGCGGCGACGTAGATATCGCTGTCCGGGCCTGGCCCATAAAGAACAACATTACTATTTCCTGGATGAGCGACTCTGTTGTAGCCGGCGCAAACGTCAGGGTAACCCGCAAGGACAACGGCAGCCCGGTAAATGTCAGACTGACCATGAACGGGCCGGGCGGGCAGAAGGTTCATGAATTCGTCCTGGGTCCGGAAAGCGCAAAGCTGGAGCCGTATTTATTTCCAGTATCAAATGCCGGCGCTTACACAGTAACAGCGGAAGCCTGGCCGGTAGGCGCAAACGATATCTACCCGCAGGACAACGTTGCTTCGACAACAATCAATGTAACCAAACAATCAAGACCGGAAACCGGTCCGAAAGAGCCGGACTTGCGCGGTGAGCTGGGCGGTTGATGAGAAAAGCAGGGCTGCCAAACAAAGCGGCCCTGCTTTGTCTATTAGCTGACATCCTCCCACGAGCTTTAGCCGTGGGAGGATGTCAGCTTTTTTATAGTTAATGTGCGGCTTGTCTAGTGCAAGATAAGGTAGATTTTTGGTATATATTGTGATAAAATACTTTAGTTAAGGCTTTATTATGTGAAATGGGGGTATTCTGATGACTTTAGCAGAGAAATTAAGTTCATATGCAGAAGATTATTGGGATTTCTCGGAATATCGTAATGAAACTGCTCTCGTAAGATATCCGGCTATAATGGTCGCTCCTATGCAAGAGTGTATTCTAAAAGAGATTATTACAGCAGATAATACGATTCACAATGTACTTGATCCTTTTTTTGGCTCTGGAACAGTTCTCCATGAAGGACAAAAACTTGGTCTAGACGTTCTAGGATTTGATATAAACCCACTTGCCGCACTGGTTACCAAGGTCCAATTAGAGGGAATTCCTCAAGATAAAGCGCCAGATAGCATAAATGCATTAAATACACGGATTACCATGCTTATTGGTAATGTTTCTCCCTATTGTTTTATTAATATAAAAAAGTGGTTTAATGATGATGTTATTCTATCATTAAGCGTTATTCGTCAGGCAATCATGGGGGAACCAGATAAACGAATCCGACGCTTTTTTTGGTGTTGCTTTGCAGAGACCGTTAAAAGGTACAGCAACACAAGAACATCTACCTTTAAGCTACATATAAAAGAAGCATCACAAATTAACTCTACTATAGATGATTCTATTAATTTTTTTAAGAACCATATTCAAATTAATTGCAGGAAATACACATGTAAGAATAGCGAAAACAGAAAGATTGATGTAAGATGTGGAGATTCCAAACATCTGTTAACGTCTTTTCTTCCCAATTCAATCGACCTCATTTATACCTCGCCACCATATGGAGATAATCATACAACCGTTACATATGGCCAATTTTCCATTCTCCCCTTACTCTGGATAGATAAAAAAGATTTAATGCTATGGGATGAAAGTTTGCTGGATAAATTTACGGCAATTGATGCAGCAAGCCTCGGGGGAACTATTAAACGTGAACGAATTAAAAACAATTTATATCCAGAATATTTGAATGGTATATCGCCCGCCAAGCAAAAAAAAGTAATTGCTTTCTTAGAGGACTATGAATCGGTATATGGTCTTTTAGCTAAAGTCTTAAAACCCGGAAAATTAATGGTACTAACATTAGGAAATCGTTGTGTTGACAATCAAGAAATTCGCTTTGATTGGTTTAATGATAATTTGGCCAAGAAATTTGGCCTTGAACTGGATTCTACTATTTCAAGGAAAATTATTGGCAAAAGAATGCCAAGCAAGGTATCAACCGTTAAAAGTTGCGGTGCTGTTAATTCTATGAGCAAGGAATATGTAAAGGTTTACAGAAAGGTGGTTAAAAATGGCTAAAAAACAATTTAGCATGACAGCTACACAAATTGCTAAAGTTGTAGGAACTGTCGGTAGTCCACTTATTGTTATTTCAGAGCTTTTGAAAAATGCCGTTGATGCATCAGTAAAAAACATTGATGTTTTCTATGATAGCGAACATAATGTTGTGGCTATCGAAAATGACTATAAAGGCTTTTCCATTGAGGAAATTGAAACATTATCTACACCTGGGGCTTCATTAAAAAAAGCCGGAGGCAATTTGACAAATGAATATGGAATGTTTTTAACGGGGAGCAAAGGACTAGGTTTATTATCTGTTTTTTTACTCTGTGATGAAGCTGAGATAGTAACTGCGCCATCAGATCAAAAAATTCACAAGATCGTTTTAAATAAAAACAGTGGGACTGTTGAAGATAATGTGACAGATCAACAATTTAAAAAGCACTTTACTCGTGTAGTGCTAAAAAATGTAAATCCCGAAGTAATCGCTTTTTTGTCTTCCGAAATAGAAGTTAGGAAGCTGCGACATATTTGTAGTTATCTCATGCGTGATCGGTTTACCAGTTATGTAAAATCATGGAATCCTAGAACTGGGAATTAATTGCTTTTACCCAGGGTGACAACATACGTTCTCTGTTGACGTTGGGATCGATACCCTCATTCATAAA
>JBFMEU010000110.1:0-4698 GCA_040753155.1 Bacillota bacterium | reverse complement strand
TAGGCCGTGAACAGGGGACGTTTAAGCAGGCCTCTTAGGTTTGCTCTAAGCATCCGCGAATTAGAAAACCGTTTGTACCACGGCCCCGTGGAACCCCACGTGCTTTAGCCGTGGGAGGATGTCAGACAGCAAATAATTTTCTAATTCTCAAGCATATTGATGAAATCCTCAATTGTCGAAGCATTAATTACCTTTTTTAACGTGTTTTTGATAGCTTCGTTGTTGTTAAGTACAGATAATCGGTTATGCAAATCAACAGGTATTTTCCCAAATTTAGCCTCAAGTACGTCAAAAAGCATATCCAGCCTGCCCCTAGCCTCGCCTCTAGCCTCGCCCCTAGCCTCGCCTTTAGCTTCCCATTCTTCACGGATACCATCAAAAAACGGGGAGTTTTCCATCTTGCTCACCTCCAGTATTTTTTGAACCAGACCCTTCTGGATTTTTAACGCCGCCAAAACACCCAGGGCAAGGTAAAGTGTGGCCCTTTCTTCTTCCCCTGGTACTTCAGACTCGAACCGGCTTACACATTTCTCCAGCACCGCCTCTGGAGGGTCCTCCTGCCGCATCAGCGGAGCCAGGGGCAAGAGACCCACCGGCCCCCGGTAGAGAAAGTCCCTGCCTGTCACATCCTCCAGGTTAATCAGGCGATAGTTGAAGTCAACCACTGTTAATTCCAAGCAATCCATTATGTATTGCTCTGACTGCCGGCCTTTGCCGGTGAGGTTTATTACCACCGGGTACACCGGCTTTTCGTGCCTTCTATGGTGCATAGCCGTATACTCAAGAAGTCGCTCAGGCATCTTCCGGTCCGGCCTGGCCTGAAACTCTACCAACATCAGGTATTCATACTCATCCTCCCGAACCTTAACCAACACGTCAGAAGTGCGCTGCACGGCCACGGCTTCTTTATCGGTGGCCTGTATTTGTTCCACGGTAACTTCCATGCCGCGCACCAGAGAAGCGATATGGCTCATGTAACGTTCGGACAGGGCCTTGATTATTAAGTCATATTCGGCCACAGGCATCATCCCTTTCTGTTTAATTATATCATAGTTAAAGTTAATGTGCAGGTATGAATTAGGGAGTTACCACCTTAACAGGCGGGAACTCCCTTTGGTTGTTGTTGACGGGCCGGGCCCGGACAGCAACTACTCAATCAGCCTGACACGCACTCTGGCTTTGCTGTTATCAGGAATGTAGTCAATTTCCTGCCAACCGGACACTACTCTCTCGTGAGTTATCGTCCCATAAATTGGAACAAGCTCTTCCGTCACGGGGTGGTAGTACAGGGGATACTCCCACTGGCCCGGTGTGGGGGGGCCGCCCGGTGAACTGGTGCCTGCTGTGTTCAATTCCTTTTTGTTGTCCTCGTAGGTGGTTTCCCTTTCGCCGTCAAATAATTCCTCTAACCAGTTGTTTTGCTGGTCCCACCACCGATAATTGATCGTGGCCATTAATGTCACATTTTCAGTCATGCCTGTCCAGTCCCAGGTGTGGGTAAATTTAGCCCCGGGCTCGAAGTATACAAACTGGTCCCCCCTAAACTCCATCCATCCTGCTTCCCGCTTGACGTAGAACCTTATTTTGGTCCAGCCGCCCCGGTCAAAGGTTGAGCTGAATGTTGCCCTTACCTTATACGGCTCGTTGACCACTACTGTTCCGGATACCGGCTGCCCGTTTCTGTTGAGCAGTTCCAAAGCTGTTACGGCCAGATTGGCGGGGTGAGTATTTTGATCCTGGCCGGGTCTTGCACCGGGTACCAGGGAAACCTCAACTTTGTTCCGGGCATAGTCCTGCTCCGGCGCGGATACTATGTTCATCCCGCCGTCAAAACTGTTGTTCGTACGCAGGGGCTCGTTTACCCACCGGCCACCTGACCAGTACATGTTGACTGTAAGAATGAGCCTGAAAGGTTTGTCGGGCGCGGTGAATTCAAACGATACCGGTTCGGGAGTTAGTTGGGTCAGCGCCAGGTCCTTAATTGTACCGTTTAGTTTGGGTTCCGGTTCGCCGTTTACCCAGGTGTATGTTCTGAACTTTGTGTGACTTGGCAGGGTGAGCCAGGGCGACAGGTTGAGAACGCTAATGTAGCCGATGGCCTTTTCGGTAGCCCTGATTTCGTCCCATATGACGGGAGCATAGGACATGAACATGGTGTCGTAAGGAAAGTACAGGTGCAGCTCACCGTAGCCCATCATTGGGTTGGCAGGGTTGACGAAGGCTCTGTGAGCATTGTTCCTCTCTGAGAGATTGATAACCCCCCTTCTGGCGCCGTCAACAGGCGAGGGGCTTATGGCATAGTGAAACCTGCTGCCGTCCCAGTAAATGTCGCTAGGTGGTCCACGGTGGGCCATTATAGGGTTATGCTTGGTTGCTCCCGGGTTTCTTTGAAATGTGTTGCCAAAGACGGAAAGCATTTCAGCATCGCTATTGGTTGACTTAATGGGAATATTTCTGTTCCAGTACGTGTACTGGAGATAGGGGCTGCCCAGTCCCCTTCCTTTGGCGCCCTCGGCTGAGAGAAGGTAGTTCTGTTCAGCGGCGTCATACAAGTTGGCCGCCCTTAGCCAGTTGGCCAGTTCCGGGCTGACATTGTTGGCATGATCGGCGGTATATCCCGCCGTAAGTGTGCCGGGAAGATTGAATACCGATCGCCAATTGGCGTCAATCAGTCTTTCCGGATTATTGCCCACCTTGGCGAATACCCTCATCCACTGCTGGTGGGTGTATTCGCGCTCATCATATGGAGAATCAGGGTCTTTAAAAGCTTCTGCTGCCTGTACAAGGTAAAGAAAACTACCGGCAAGAACAAGTGCCGGTAGTACGTACATCAGTATTCGTTTCATGCAAAAACCTGGTTTCTGAAAACTAAACAAATCTGATTTATACAGGATAATCCAGATATATTTAGTTTTCTCTCCCGCCGACTAACGAGAGGCAGTTTCACAGGATTCAACTGCTGAGCTATGGACTCTCGTCCATATTCCGGGTGGCAGAAATGCCGCCTGGCTTTACAGTGCTGCCCGGAAGGGGGTGTTACCCACCGCCTGCTTGTTCTAACCTCCGCGCCCGACTTTCACAACGTGTCTTTGCGACGCATCATCGGATGTGACTGCCAAGAAACCTTTTTCCTTTCTTCTTAATTTACTTAGTTTTCATGAGCCGCCACCACCTCCTGTTATTATTATACAATAGAACAGGTGTTTGAGTAAACGGTTTTTGTTATTTTTTTCAATCTTTGTTTAGTTATTCTATAGCTGCTTCAAACCTCCAAACTAATTATTGTTTGAATAAGTAACCTATACCATAAATACTATCTATAGAGACATTCTTACCTATGCCATTTTCCCAAAAGGCAAGGGATGAGATACCTCCAAGGGTGTCGTCAGGTATTACAGGTACACCGTTTTCCACTATCAGTGCCGGGACTCGTGCCCCATGAGAATATTCATGGCCGGGAATCATTCTGATAACCCTGTACCTGTCGGGTTGACCAGTTGAGTGTGCTCCGTAGATGACCATTATCTTCCTTTTCGGGTCCCAAAAGATGTTTTGCTCGGGGAAGCCTTCAAGCTTTAGCATGTCAATTAGCGGCAGAGACATTTTTTCTTCTTTAACAAGCTTTCCCGGATGCCATCCCTTTTTATATTCCTTGGGTACGTATCTCCTCCATTCCTCTACATATTCATTGTGCCTCATTTTGTACGGTACGCTTAGATAGTTCTTTAATAACGTACCCCCTACTATTTTGTCTGGTCGAGGTGGATTGGCACCACCAGGTCTAATTTCCGGGCTTAATAATACATCCCTTGATCCCTCTCTTAAGAATGCAGTTACATTCTTGCCAATCAGCTTTTCCGGCGGCACCAGCGGCCCGAATAGTTTCTGTGCCGTCTCTACCTTGATGGTGGGCCGGCCGGGGTGTTCGGGGTTCTCGTTCGATGTTTTTATCCACTCAATGGGCGGGTTGAACGGGTCGGCGACTACAGGCGGAGGAGGAGGTGTGGCGCCGGCTTTGCTGATGGTGACTGTCCCGGTAGGAGCATCCCAATTCACCTTGTAACCCAGGGCTTCGGCCACGAACCTGGCTGGCAGGTAGGTGCGACCGTTTCTGGACAGGGGCGGGACATCGATATCTGAGGCCCTGCCGAAAAACTGATCCGGAGTATCTAGTAGTGCGTCTGATTCATTGATTACCAGGATCTTGTTAACACCAACAACAAGGTGAACGATCTTATCTCTGCCTTTTGTCAGTGTCACCATTCTAAAAAGACCGTTCCAATCGACATGCGCACCCAGGGCCTCACCCATGAACCGGAGCGGCACGTAGGTTCTGCCGTTCTCAATAAAGGTGGTGGCATCCATAAGGTGCCTGCTGCCGTCAACGTAGTAACTGTTTTTATCCACTATGAACTGAACGGCCTCTTGGGCGGAAGCCGCCTTAACACCTGGAATCAGTATAGCAGCAAGGGTCAGAATGACCACGAAGGTCAATAATCTTTTCATTGCAAATCCTCCTTATTTTTCGTTTTAGGTCTTTGAATATGAATCTCTTTTCTCTCCGCAAGTGCGCTGAACCTCCCCACGGCTAAAGCCGGGGGGTTCCCTGGCTTTAAACCATAAGTATCCGTCTGTCAGCCTGCCTCTCTCAACCGAACGAATCTAGTTGAGCCTTAGCATGTTGCATCATCCAAGCGG
>JBFMEU010000109.1:0-4961 GCA_040753155.1 Bacillota bacterium | reverse complement strand
AACTAATCCGCCCTAAGACCCCCGCCTCTGTAGGCGGCGGGTTTCAAAGGGCGGTTAAGTCCAGTATGGACTCGGCTAACATTCAGAGGGGGTTGAATCCCCCTCTGAATGAAGTCTCGTTCAATAATTTGCATCATAATCATAGAATTCAACCCTCGGGCTGATTCCGTAAAAATTACTGATTTCCACATGGTTAACATTCGCTGTTTCGTCCTTATCCACGGCCAACACTATTGTTCTGGGTGTTGCATCATCGGTACAAGCCCTCCCGTGGGAGTCATCTTCAAGATGAATAATCAAATCGGTTTTCCCGGCATTTAACTCTGCATATTTAAACTCATAAGGACATGACCCGGATTCAAAAATTCCCAGGAAGATTGCCGCTTTATTATCCCAGTCAACTTTGGCCGGGGCTTCCCCCAGCCGGAAGTATTCCCACTGCTCATTGAACTCAGCTTGATTTGTGGCCTTGCTGACCAAAACACCTCGCTCTGCCAGTTCGTAGAAATCATCCGGCAGTGTTTTCTCAGTTTTGATAGGTTCAGCAAATACATTAGGAGCTTGATCATGGTCAGAGCCGGCACACCCCGTCAATACGCTTCCCATGAACAGCAAAGAAATAATCAGTGCAAGCAATTTTAGCCTCATTCATAATCCCTCCTGAAAAAACACATTGTTCATCTTGCTTGGATAGACGAACAATGTGTAAAAAAGTTTCATTTTATTCGGGGAAGCGCATTAACTGGTCCCGGGTAAAGGTCCACTGGGGTGTTCTCAGGGTTTCCCCGAAGTCCAACTTATACCAGGGAAGGAGTCACTTATCCATCTCTTTCTTGAATTCCAGCAATCTAGCCACAGCCATATGATAAACTTTTTCCTTATCCCTTGGCCCAATGGCCACGATTTCCATGCGCACAACACCGGAAAGCTCAACCGACCGGTATATTATCCGCAAATTCAATGATCGTGGCTTGATTTTAGTAAAGCCGGACAACTCTTTTCCCAAAGGCGTGCCGATACCTTTGGGCTTAATCAACGGTCCCGCCCGCCCCCTCTTTAAAATAAGGGCAATTATTCTTTCCTGAATTTCTTTGTCATAACAAGCCAGGTCTTTCGAAGCCTTCCTGGAAAACTTGACCTCAACTCCAAGTTCAGCCAGATACTGGTTCAGCAATTCCTCGACCGTCATTTACTCTTCCTCGACTTCTTCGACCAGTGAGAAGATGCGCCTGATATCCAGACCATGGTCACTAATGATTTGAGCCAGGCTGAACTCCGCCGCGTCATCTTTTCTTTCCAGGGCAACCGTATACATTAACTGTTCCACAGCTTCATCAACAGCTTCTTTGTATTTGAGCAACTCCTGAAAATACTCCAGATCGGAGATTACCGCCTGGGCCTTTTTATTCTTGCTGTTTTGGACGATAAAGATTTTTCGGCTGACTCTATCGGCATAAGAATTTAAAATTTCGGCCAGCTTTTTTGTTCTGGTCAAATCACTTATGGTTAAAACGTTTTCTTTCAAAAAATCCAGGGTGTCTGTGCTTACCGATGTTTTTCCCTCATCTAACATGGTACTTGCCACCATCCTTTCAGCACTTTATGCACATATTATATGGGTTTTAACACACATATGCAAGCGCAAATCTTCCTTTGATTTAACATTTGTGAATTACATACTTGCGATAACATCATTACAAAATATTAGCAAAAAACAGTTGACTTGATTTAAAAAATACTTTATTCTATACATAGCATTACAATGCATTGCTATGCGATGCATTGAATAAGTAGAAATGGAACTTCTGACCTCACAGGACTGTTTAGCACACTCTTATTGTGAAATGAAGAAAGGAGCTTATTGTAGTGAAAGTTAGCAAAGAGTTGCTTAAAGGCAGCACTGTAATTCTAGTATTAAGTTTGCTTGAACGGGAACCAATGTATGGTTATCAAATGATAAAAGAAATGGAAAAACAATCAAATGGAGTATTTGTTCTCAAAGAAGGAACACTTTATCCTATTTTACACGCATTAGAAGCTAATGGCATGATTGTTTCTTACTGGTGGGGAAATGAAGGTACGCGTCAAAGGAAGTATTATCGAATTATTAATAAGGGTAAACAGTATTTAAAAGAAAAACGAAAAGAATGGGAAACATTTCGCTCGGCAGTAGATAAAGTATTAACAGGGGAGGTGTGTACATGTTCTTGAATCAAAATAATAAAGTGCAATTATATTTAGATGATATTTGCTCACAAATTAGGTTTCGTGAGGCTCACCAGGAGATACGGCTTGAAATAGAAAGCCATATTCAAATAAAAATTCAAGAGTTGTTAGTCAAAGGATTAACTGAAGATGAAGCAGTTGACCAGGCAATTTCTCAGATGGGAGAAGCCACTCTTGTTGGCAAACAATTAAACACCGTTCATCAATCAAAGCCAGAATGGAGTATCATAATATTAAGTTTGCTTTTCATTAGCTTAGGCTTGCTTTCAATGGTTCTTATTGGAAAGCAAGGGTTATCTATGGGTGTGCCAATATTAAGTGGTAAGAATTCAAGTTTTACTGGTGCACAAATAAGATTCAGAATTGATCCAACGGTAAATACTGAATACTTCAAAGGAGAGGGCCAGTCATCTTAAAGATCCACAAAATAATAATTTTGTAAAATGCAAGGTAAATTCCAGTTTATAATTTGCAATATATTACAAAAAACGCCATGTTAAAATTCATGTGTTATCAGTCTACTAATAAAGAGTCAGTGGCGACAGTTCCGGGTTGTGAGTTACCCGGAGCCATCAACACTGACTCGTTGCTCAGTCGCCATCACGCAGGATGCGTCCCGCCCGGTCCATCAGGGTGCCGTCCCCGGAGCTCTTACCTGCGGCAGGCCCCAGGCCAAAGCCGGCCGCCATCTCCGTAAGCAGGGCCTGCAGGGCCTTGATACGGCGGCGGTAGAATTCTTCGTCACCCACCTGGTCTTCGGTGATGCTCAGCTTGGCGCGGAGGATGTCCGGGGCAAACAAAAAGGGGTACATCATTTGGGCGGTCCGGCCGGTCATCCAGGACCGGCTTTGCAGTTCGGTGGTGGCGTAATGGATCAGCTTCAGGTAAAGGTCCGACAGCTCAAAATACTTCCGGCAGTCCGAGTCATCCAGCCACTTCTGCACCGTCCAGGTCTGCTCCCCCTTATGGCCCAGGCAGAAGCTCAAGGGGTCCACCATGAACAGGCGCTCCTCAATGCCGTTATCCCCGGTAACCCGCACAGCCCGGCCCAGGGGGTAGGTACGGCAGTTCCGGGAGCGGGCCGGGTAGACCTTGCATTTGCCGTCATTTAGCAGGAAGATGCAGGGGCCGTACTCCACGTGCTTTAGCTGCACAAAGGGCCAGCGGGACCCGGTGCCGGTTTCCAGGTTGCAGTACCCGGCAATAAACTTCTGGCCCGGCAATTCCAGGTGACGGGCCATGGTTTCCACGTCCCAGGGGTCCAGCAGGATGGTGATTCTGTTGCAGCAGGCGCCCATGCAGTCCACATGGCACTCAAAGTTAAACGTATCCCGGGGGGCCAGGCCCTTTAAATCATCATTGTCCAGTCGCTGCTGAAAGCCTTGCGGGGAGTTGCCGGTCATGTAAATACCTCCGTCATAAGAGTTATCCTTATGTATTCGCTGAGCCCGGCGCCATCCCTGCCACAAATCGAGATTTGTCAGCTATTACATGCCAGGGTGACAACAACCCCCTTCCCCTGACACCCCCCGGACTTATAGCCTGACCTCAGTTTGCCCGGCCCGGTGTACCCACACCCACTGGGCGTCGGTCACCGGCATGATGGACAGGCGGGAATTGCGCACCAAGTCCCATCCGGCCAGGGCGGGATCTGCTTTTATTTCCCGCAGGGTCACTGGACGGGTCAGACGGTAGCGGGCCGCCAGGTCAATAACGGTGTCCTTTTCGCTGCCGGACCCGGGATCGGAATAGGGCGGCGAGGTCACCTCGGCCACCCCCACAACGCTTTTTTCCCTGCCGGTGTGGTAAACGAACACCAGGTCGCCGGGTTGCATGTTCCGCATGTGCTTCAGGGCCAGGTTGTTCTTTACCCCGTCCCAGACATCGCGCCCGGCCTGCTCAAGTTCCCCGTAGGCATAGGCGTCGGGCTCTGTTTTGACCAGCCAGTAGGGCATGTTTACAACTCCTTGGGACTGTTTTGGCCCAGGGCCAGGCCGGCCCCCAGGACTTCAGCCAGGGCCTCCCGGTTGGACAGAATCTCGCCCCTGCCGTCGGTTTTGGGGTAGCAGTAAGCGCCGGCGTAGCTAATATCCAGCATCTTGAAGAAATAACGGGCCACCCTGATGGCGCCGTCAAATACCCCGGGCAGGCCGGTTCCGGCGGCGGAGATAAAGATGCCCCGGCGGGCCAGCCTCTTTTCTTCACTGGCAATGACCTGACGCCCCAGCAGGTATTTGGCGGCCCAGAACTTTTGCGCCCGGTCCACAAAGGCCTTGCCCTGGGCGTTCATGCCCATGGAGAAGATGGGCGCGGCCAGAATTAGGCCGTCCGCGGCCAGGATTTTGTCGTAGATGGCCGCAGTGTCGTCCAGAACCACGCAGCGGCCGGTTTTATCACAGCCGCCGCAGCCCCGGCAGGGACCGCAGTTGTGGTCGGCCAGTAAAACCAGCTCGGTCTTGGCGCCGGCTTGGGCGGCACCCTCCAGGGCCCTTTGGGCCAGCAGCCGGGTATTCCCCCCGCGCCGGGGGCTGCAGGCCAGGGCCAGGCACTTTCTACTGGACATATCATCACCCCTTGCTTGATAATTATCCGCCGGCGGAAAAGTCGTCATGTCAAGCCTCCTGGTTGTAGTTGACAATTTTTGGACACAAAAATACACCTCTTTACGGGGTCTGGTGCTGATTACTGGTTTTAACACTAGTTAGGGCTGCTTAATACCGAGGCGGATTCTCAAG
>JBFMEU010000108.1:0-4975 GCA_040753155.1 Bacillota bacterium | reverse complement strand
GTTCTGGGAGGGCTGTGCGTTCAATTTGGATATGGAGCAAATATTGTGGCACTCCCAGAGGAAACGGGGAGTAAACGGAGAAAACAAACCTGCTCCTAAGGCTAAAGAGGCGCACTTCTACTCGACCGTCCTCAGGGTTACCCGCTCTATCAGGTCGCCCAGGGGGCCCGGCTGCTCCCAGCCAAAGCTGCTGTACTGGCTGGCGGCCGGTATCAGGCCCCTGGCGCATCTGCGGGCCAGGGCCTTGACTGTCCGGGCGCAGTTTTTCCGGCGAATGCGCTGATCCGTTTCATCGTCCCAGATTTGTCCCGGCGCCCAGCGGCGGGAAAGGATGTGGGGGTTGGACAGCTCCCGGGCGTCGCTTCTGAACCAGGTTTCGCTGGACACATCCAGCCAGAACTGGTATTGGGAGCTGAGCCCGCCCGTTAAATAGGCATAGGGTGTGCTCAGGATAACCGTGTCCGGTTTGGGCTCCGGGCGGGCCAGGGATTCCGCCGCCAGGGTGCCGCTGCGGATCATCCTGACAAAATATTTGCCCGCCGGTTCCGGAAAATGGCGGCCGAGCTTGCCCAGGGCGGTGGTGAACTTTACTGCCGCGGTGATAATCCCGCTGCAGGAGGATATTTGCTCCCGGGTTGGCCGCAGGGGGGAGAGTATTTCTCCGAACACCCGCTGCAGGAACATGTCCACCGGCAGCTCGGGCCGGGGGGCATACTCCTGCAGCCACCGGGCCAGGCGGTCATATTTTTCCGTTGCCGCGTATCCCACCCGGGAGCGCGCCAGGGGGGGCAGGCCGGTCAGGCCGGGGGGGCTTGAAGTGGCCGCGTGCTCGGCAATCAGACCGCTGCGCACCGGGTCCAGATCCAAGACCAGGTTCATGGTTTCCAGGATGTTGCCAAACCCCGGGTCCATGTTCCAGTGGGGATGGGCCAGCTCGGCCAGGGTAACCAGGGCCAGGGCGTAGGGGTCATCCAGGAGTCTGCTGCTCCGGGTGATGTTATTCACCGTAATGCCCCTTGGGGCCAGCTCCCGGTCCAGGGCGAACTCCAGCACCCGGTCCACGAAGGGGGCAATTACCGCTATTTCCCGGGGCGGGGCGCCCAGGTCCAGTAGCTTAAGAATCCTTTGGCCCACCCCGGCAATCAGCTCGGTGCGCAAATCTGCCTCCACCGGCTCCATCAGAATGGGGCAGGGCACCGGGCGGTAGCCCTCGCCCAAAATGGCCCGGGCCAGTTCCCCGGACCACCGTAGAGTTGTTTCCGGACAGGGTGTAAGGTCTTCCAGGTGACGCATTTTACACCGGACGGCCAAATTTTCGGCCCCTGTGGGATCGGCGCCGAAGAAAATACTGTGTCCGCCGTCAATGGAATAGGTCAGGCAGGCAAAATCGACAGTGTCCAGGAGCAGGCCAATCAGGTCCTGGGCCGCCGGAACGGTTTCATCCAGGCTGAGCACAACCATTTGCCTGACCTCGCTGGTTAGTTGCCGCAGGTAGACCGGGCTCCGGCACAGCACCTGGTACAGCTCCACAGCCAGAGAATAGTTCAGCAGCCGGGCCTCCAGGCAGAGATTCACAAACTCGCCGGCCACCTCCTGGAGCTGGTCGAAGGCTGGCGTCCCGCCCATTCCGGGCAGGGCAGACTTCAAATAAGCTGCGATTTTGTTGCGGTCCAGGCCGGCCACCGCCACCTTGTTCAGGTTGTCGGCAATCTGGATGGCAATCCGATCGGGGGAGGCCACCACTCCTTTGAACCAGCCCGCCCGCTGGTGTTTTTTAACCAGGTGCTCCAGGATGAACTGGATGGTGTCGGTGGTCAAAAACACCGGTGCCAGAACCGGGCTGCCCGGGGGCAGGGCAGGCTCCGCCAGAGGCCAGAATCTGGTCAGCTCCCGCTGGACAAAGCCAAAGTAGGTGAACACCTGGGACTGGGCCAGACCGGGCTGCGTCCGGAAAACCCGGTCCATCAGGGCACGGTTGGGAACCAGTACCAGGGTCCGGGTGTCCGGTTTAAGGTCTGGCAAGTAATCAGCTGATGATAACTGGCAGATAAAATGCAGGTCCTTATTTCTCATGAAAGAAGTCCTCGAAAAAAACTAAATTACAAAAATTCTACTAGTTTATCACCCTTCTGACAAGGCATAACTATCCTGAAAATACATTTGCCCGGGGACGGATGCTTACCGCTTATTCATCACTGAACTAATCCGCCCTAAGACCCCCGCCTCTGTAGGCGACGGATTTCAAAGGGCGGTTAAGTCCAGTATAAACTCAGCTAACATTCAGAGGGGGTTGAATCCCCCTCTGAAGGAAGTCTCGTTCAAAAGCTGCGCACCGGCAAGGCAAGCTCGTTTCGGACCGGCCCCGGCGCTGACCGGGATTTTAAAAATTTAGTTGACACCTAATCCGGTAAAATGTATATTAAAAAAAGGAATGTTCGTTCCATTTTCGGGAGTGATAAGCCTTGACTTCAGAGTGTTTAAACGCCAAAATGCAAGAAAAGAGACAAAAAATTTTAGCCTGCTCCCTTGCTCTCTTTGCTGAAAAAGGATACCTGAATACCCCGGTCAGAGATATAATTGACAGCTCGGGTTTTGGCACCAGCACCTTTTATAAGTATTTCAGCAACAAGGAAGATGTTTTAAAGACCCTGCTTACGGACTTTTTGGAGCAAATCCTTTTCAGTGCCCATGATTATTACATGAAGGAAGAAGACCTGTACAGCCGGTTTATTCACTCTATGCGCTTGATTATGGAACTATTTGCTTATAATCAACAGCTTTCTGAGATCTACGCCCGGGTTGCGGGGATCAGTGAAGGTATAGATAATTGTCTGAGGGAATTTGAAGATAGACTGCTCATATTTTTTAGTAAAAACCTCAGATATGGCATGAAGCAAGGTTCCTTTAACGAGCTTGAGATTGCTCCAATAGCTCATGGTATCTTGGGCATGGTCAAATATGCAGTGTATAAGTGGATTGTCTTAGAGGATATCTCCAAGGACGAGATGATCAAAATGGTTATCTCCTTTCATGAATCCCTGGCCGTTGGTTTGATGCGAAAAGGTAGCCCGGGAGAAAATACTCAAAGTATTGTTTGGTAAACTGATCAAAAACAAATCTGAATTCAAGCAAATGGCTAATTGAAAACAGTGGCCGGCAGTCAAAAAGGTTGCCTTGGCTAAGACTGATAAACTAACGGAAAGGCAGGTGAGAAGCCTGGTTTCATGCAAGTTCACCGGTTCAATCACCCGGAACATGGGCGAGAGCTTATGACCCGGCAGTTGAATCCTGTGACACTGCCTCTCGTTAGTCGGCGGGAGAGAAACCTAAATGAATCTGGATTATCCTGTATAAATCAGATATGTTTAGATTTCAGAAACCAGGTAGACAAGGTTGCTAAAAAAAGTACTGATTGCCAACAGAGGCGAGATTGCCATCCGTATTATTCGAGCACTGCGGGAGTTGGAGATCACGTCTGTAGCAGTCTATTCCGATTCTGACAAGGACAGCTTGCATGTACTGTATGCCGACCTGGCTTACCCCTTACACGGCGATAAGGTTCAAAACACATATATGAATATTGAAAAGATTGTCAGATTGGCAAAAAATGTCGGAGTTGACGCCATTCATCCCGGATATGGTTTTTTGTCCGAAAAAGAGGAGTTTGCCCGGGCATGTGAACAGGCGGACATCGTTTTTATCGGGCCGCAAAGTAAAGTTATCGGTTTAATGGGCAACAAAATAGAGGCCAGAAAATTAATGCTATCTTCAGGAATTCCTGTTGTCCCCGGTACTGAAGAAGCTGTCTCTGATCCTGAAACTGCCCGCGAAGTCGCGGCGGCAATCGGCTACCCCGTGTTAATTAAAGCTGCAGCCGGTGGCGGCGGTGTAGGTATGCGGCTAGTTAAAAAAGAGGAAGAATTTACCGAAATGCTTGATAAGGCGCAGCAGCAGTCAAGCTCTATTTTTGGCAATCCAGCTGTCTTTATAGAAAAATGTATTGAGAAGCCACGCCATATTGAGTTTCAGCTTCTCGCCGACAAATACGGCAATGTAGTTCATCTGGGGGAACGGGAATGTTCTATCCAGCGCAGGTATCAGAAAATCATAGAAGAGTCGCCATCAACCGCCCTGACTCCGGAAATACGGCAAAAAATGGGGCAGGTGGCTCTGGCCGCTGCCGCAGCCGTTAATTATCAGGGCGCCGGTACAATTGAATTTATCTATAACAATGGTGAATTTTACTTTCTGGAGATGAACACGCGCATTCAGGTAGAACACCCGGTAACAGAATTGCTGACAGGCATTGACTTGGTAAAGTCCCAGCTTCAAATTGCTACCGGCCAGCCGTTGCCGTTCAAGCAGGAAGATATCCGGTTCAACGGGCATGTTATCGAATGCCGCATTTGCGCGGAAGATCCTTTAAACGGCTTTTTGCCATCATCCAACAAAATTGTGGGCTACCGCTCCCCTGGTGGTTTTGGTATCCGTGTTGATTCCGGCGTGCACCTGAACTATGAAATTCCCATTCATTACGACTCACTTATTTCCAAACTGCTTGTTTGGGGCACTGACAGGGAAGAGGCCATTGCCCGCATGAAGCGTGCTTTACGCGAGTACATTATTTTGGGACCCAAGACAAATATTCCGTATCTAAGGGCGGTAATGAACAGTGAGGTTTTCAAATGCGGGGAAATCAACACCAAATTCATTGAAGAACACGTGTATCTCTTTGAAGACGCCAGAATTCTGGCGGCCAAAGACGAAGCGACCCATAAAAAACTGTCCGCCCTGCTGAAGATTAACTGAAAACGATGCAGTTTCATACAGTAGTTATGCAGTTTTAGGTTGAACGAGACTTCATTCAGAGGGGGATTCAACCCCCTCTGAATGTTAGCCGAGTCCATACTGAACTAATCCGCCCTAAGACCCCCGCCGCCTACAGAGGCGGGGGTCTTAGGGCGGATTAGTTCAG
>JBFMEU010000107.1:0-4977 GCA_040753155.1 Bacillota bacterium | reverse complement strand
ACTTCATTCAGAGGGGGATTCAACCCCCTCTGAATGTTAGCCGAGTCCATACTGGACTTAACCGCCCTTTGAAACCCGCCGCCTACAGAGGCGGGGGTCTTAGGGCGGATTAGTTCAGTGATAAAGGGCCGGTATTTTTCCCGCTTATGGAACTCCATAAGCGGGAGTTTTCTGTTATAATGAGGTTGACCTTAATTAAATACAGGGGTGAGACTGTGGCTACTATTCGGGAGGCTGAACTGCCCGGTGTGGGTAAAAAGTACGAAATAGTTACGGAAAACGGGGAGAAAATTACTGTTGTAATTCACGATGACGGAGTAAGAGAAATCTATCATTTTAACTGTGACTGCGATGATGACGAGCCGGTATCCTCCGTTGTGCTGACGGACCAGGAATCCCGCCAAATCGGGGCCATCATTCAGGGCAGCTTTTACCAGCCCAAGGCCCTGGAGCAGGTGGAACTGGCCCTGAAGGGGATGGTCATCGAGTGGATTAAAATCCCCGCCGGCTCGCCCATCGTCGGTAACACCATTGGCAAGTTGGAAATGCGCAAGCGCCGTGGTGTTATTGTAATTGCGGTGATTGAAGGCGCGCCGGAGCATGACTTGAAGCACGACCTGCGGGCCGACAGTAAGATTAACCCGGGGCCCAACTTCGAATTCAGGGCTGGCCAGACCCTGGTGGTGGCCGGCCGCAGGTCCAGCGTGGAAGCTTTACAGACCCTTATCAAAGAAGGGCGCGATACCTTTGCCTCATCATGACATAATTTTTGATCTGGGGGCAGCCTTTGTTTTTATTGCTCTGGGCACAGTGCTGGCCAACAGGTTGCGGTTCTCAGTCATTCCCTTATTAATTGTCATTGGCATGCTGGTTGGCCCGCACGGTCTGGAAATCGGGGGCTTTAGTCTGCAGCTAATCCAGCATGATACGGTAATTGAGCTGTTAAGCAGGCTGGGTGTGCTATTTCTGCTTTTTTACCTGGGGCTGGAATTCTCCCTGAGCACCCTGATTCGCTCCGGCAAGACCATTGCCGTGGGGGGAAGTATTTATGTAGGGCTCAATTTTTTGCGGGGCCTGATTTTTGGCTGGCTGGTATTTGGCATGAGCGTGGAGGCCCTGGTTATTGCCGGCATCACTACGGTGTCCAGCAGCGCCATTGTGGCCAAGTTGCTGGTGGAGAACCGGCGCACCGCCAACCCGGAAACAGAATTAATCCTTGGCATTATTCTGTATGAGGATATTTTTGTCGCCCTTTACCTGTCCATCCTTTCCGGCCTGGTTTTATCCGGCGCCGGGAACATTACGGAAATTGTGTTTACCACTGGCAGGGCGTTCCTGTTCATGCTGCTGTTCATTGCCATGGCCAGGCTGCTGCGCCGGCAGATTGACCGGGCACTTAACTTCAAATCCGATGAGGTGCTGTTGATTGTGGTGTTCACCCTGGTTCTGGTGGTGGCCGCCATTTCGGAGATGATTCACGTGGCCGAGGCCATCGGGGCGCTCCTGGCGGGCCTGGTGGTGGCTGAAACATCCCAGGCCAAGCGGGTGGAGCACATGATCGTGCCCATGCGGGACCTCTTCGGGGCCATGTTTTTCTTTTCCTTCGGCCTGCTGGTGGACTACCGGGAAATGGGCGGCGCGGTGGTGATTTCCCTGATCGCCATTGCCTTTACCATTGCGGGTAACACCCTGGTGGGCATCATTGCCGGCCGGGTGACGGGTTACAGCCGCCGGCAGGCAACCTATGTGGGGCTGGGGATCATCTCCCGGGGCGAATTTGCCATCATCATCGCCAGCATCTCTCTGGCCGGCAATCTGAGCCCGGTAATCCAGTCCTTTACCGCCCTGTATGTGCTGGTTCTGGCCATAGTGGGGCCGGTAATCTTCAAAAACGCGCGCCGGATCCACGAGAGAATTATCCTGCCCTTCTATGTCTGGCGGGAAAAACCCAAAGTTGGTCAAAATAGCTGAAGCCGGTATCTTATCCGGCTTCAGCTTCAATCAGTGAGAGAAATTCGTCCCCCAGCCTGGTCAGGCTGCATATTTTGCTCTTGCCCTCGGTTTCCACTTCCACCAGGCCAAGGGCGTAGAGTTGCATAATTACATGGTCCAAAACCGCCCGCTTAACCCTGGCTGTAAGGGAAAGCCCTTCCTTGTTCATACTTCCTTCTTCCACCAGGGCCAGCAGGACCCGCCTTGCTTCCTCCGGCAGCCGGTCATTGGCTTTAACAAGGTATTCAGTCAATGTAAGGCTCATAATCATACCTCCAAAAGCTTTGTTTATTTAATTTCAGTAACTAGTATGCACACTTTTTGCCTAATTAATAAGTGTTTATAAAAAAAGTTTTAAACCCGCCGCTGGGCGGGTTTTGTCGTAAGGTGGCCAGGGCGATTTTTCTTTGTCGAAGTAGTCGGGGAATGAAGATGGAAAGTGACATTATCTCTCGTTGTGGGGGTGGGGGAAAAGAGTTATGATTTTTAATGTGGAGGTTTAAGCAGTTTCAAAATAATTTATGCAAACTTAACTAAACGCTATATTAACCGCTTAAGATATCTTATATCATATTTATGGTAAACTTTGGTAAAAATTTAAAAAGAAAGAGGTGAAATTCCTGGTTTATTGCAAGGGTCACTATTGAATCAAGTTATAAAAACTGCTATAATAAAAGTGTAAATATTTCCATGTCGCAAAGACACGCTGTGAAAGTCGGGCATGGAACTCTATCTATTCAGGTGGAGGTAACACCTTCTCCGGGCAGTACGTTCGCTTCAGGCAACGGCGGTGATCCGCAAGGTGATCCACCCGGAACATAGGCGAGAGCCTATGGCTTAGCAGTTGAATCCTGTGACACTGCCGCCTGCTGGTCGGGCAGGTGAAAAGCATACGCTATGTTTTGAGTAAGTATGCGTGTGTTTTAGAAACCAGGTGTGAGGGCTTGTACTACATAGCAGGTATTAGTGTTGAAGGACATGAGGAAGGCTGCGACTTTGGCTTTGATATGGTTGAGCGAATTATCCTGGACTACTGCCTTAAGGAATTGCCCCGGGACCAGGCCAGGATCCTGGTGGCGGAGAAGCGGTTCACCTATTACGGCGGCGGGAGAAAATGGCGGGATACAGATTTATTGGGCCTGACCGCCGGTGTCCTGCAAATCAAGTACCGGATACCCCTGCACTGGGAGAACTGCTGCGCCACGGTGGTGGGGCGGGAGTTGTTGCTGGCGGCCCTGCAAAGGATTAAAATCAAGTTGTTCAACCGCCCCGGCTGGCAGTGCGGGAGGCCGCGGGAGGGGCACGGGTTTTTTGATCACATTGTTACCTATGAGCCGGACCGGCTGCGTTCCATGCTATCCGCCAGGAAGTACGGGATTTGGGAACACAGTAAGGACCGGAAAAAGGCCCTGCAGATATTGGACAGGTTTATTGGCTTTTTGCAGGAGCAAAAGAATTTAACCCGGATTATCTTTTTTGACGATATTTTTTGCACCCGGCTGGATGCAACGGCCCAACTGAAATTAAATAACCAGGGTATTGTTACCGGCTTTAAATATCTTACGCCGGATGATGTTCAGGTGTACAGGTGGTCGCCGCATATTGGTGTGTGGCGCCGCAGCTGAGATTAAGGGGTTAAGTATAAAAATTAGCATTACCAGGGGGACAGGCTGTTGTCTGTCTCCTTTTAGCTTTGTTCAGGAAACTATACTGCTAGGCGTGGTCGAGGAGTTGGTACCTGGAGCGAACGTAGGAGGCCCATGCAAAGAGCGAGTGAGGCGGAGGATAAGCGGCGAATCTGTTTGAGGCCCGGAGGGCCGAGTTATGCAGCCGCCCGGAGCCGAACGAGCTCGTCCATTTATAAGGCCGGCTCAGTGAGCGGAAGGTACCAACACTCGACTTTTTCATTGCCCAAAAAATTACCACCTTGACAGGGCTGCGCAAAAGGGTTTAAATCTCATTGCGCAGAAAAAATTATATCTGAATAGTAACTCTGAATATAATATTTCTTGGGGGGGCTTGATGTTATGGAAAGGCTTTGGGCGCCGTGGCGGACTGTTTACATTGGCAAAGACCACGGCTCGGAGTGTATATTCTGCGAAAAACTTAATTCTGACCAGGACAAGGAAAATTACCTGCTGTTCAGGGGAGACCGGGTTTTTGTCATCTTAAACCTTTATCCCTATAATAATGGGCACCTGCTGGTGGCCCCCAAGCGGCATGTGGGAGATATTCAGGACCTCAGCGCCGGGGAGTCGACGGAGTTGTTTGCCGTAACCCGGCAGATGGTGGGGCTTTTACGGGCGGCCTTCAATCCCGAGGGCTTTAACATCGGGGTAAACCTGGGGAAAATTGCCGGCGCCGGGGTACCCGGCCATTTCCACATCCACATTGTGCCCCGCTGGGGCGGGGATACCAACTTCATGCCGGTACTGGGTGATGTAAGGGTTATTTCAGAGGGTCTGGAACTTACCTACGGCAAGTTAAAAGAAGCCCTGGAGGCAGGTCAAAAATAAGGTATACATTCTGAATACCTGAAAATAAGTGTGGGCAAGGGCGGGACATAATCTGGTAAATTACCCGGCATCTTTAATCCAGGCCCACATTGACTTTAGCTTATCCTTGTGGTAATATACTATTTGCATGTGTGGTGGGTGTAGCTCAGAGGTTAGAGCACCAGATTGTGGCTCTGGGGGCCGTGGGTTCAAATCCCATCATCCACCCCATTACTTTTGGGGCGTAGCCAAGTGGTAAGGCAGCGGGCTTTGGACCCGCCATCCGTTGGTTCGAATCCAGCCGCCCCAGCCAAACACCGGATTTATCGGCCGGTTAAGGCCGGCCGTTTTTATCCGGTCGCGTAGTTTATCACTGAACTAATCCGCCCTAAGACCCCCGCCTCTGTAGGCGGCGGGTTTCAAAGGGCGGTTAAGTCCAGTATGGACTCGGCTAACATTCAGAGGGGGTTGAATCCCCCTCTGAATGAAG
>JBFMEU010000106.1:0-5766 GCA_040753155.1 Bacillota bacterium | reverse complement strand
TTATAACACACATCTCTATACATTACTATACTAAAAAAAGATAAAAAACAGAAAAAAATATACCCTTGAAGCGTTCTGCCACAAGGGTTTCAGGGCTTTTATTTTTAATTATGGTGTAAAACTAACGAGTCAGGAGTCAGACGAGACTTCATTCAGAGGGGGAATCAACCCCCTCTGAATGTTAGCCGAGTCCAGTGATAAAACCACATTTAGTCTGCATAATTTGACTAAATGTGGTAAAATAGAGACGGGAATACTGAATTGAGGGCGGGCCTCACCTGCCGGGGATGGAAACATCCATGAAAGGGGGTGAGGTGGGATGATCGCAGTTGGCGACGTAATACACGTCGTAATTGCAATACTACTCCTGCTAACCCTCGTTGTTCAGCTAACTAACCGCGGCAAGTAATTAAAAACCTCTGAGACTGTTTGCAGCAGTTTCAGAGGTCCTAGATAAAAGCCCCGGCAAGTGAGGCACTTCGAGCCGTCTTCAGTTTCAGTATTTCCATTTAAAAAAGGAGTGATAACCTTTAAGTAAATAATATATCCCGATTGGATAATTGTCAAGAAGTGGGACCAGACCCGACGGATTATTTTGCAGCGTAGGGTACTATATTAACGGAGGTGAGGTTGTGTCGCCGGAGGAAAAACTGCGCGCCCTGCAAATTGAAATTCCCGCCCCGCCCAAGCCTGTTGCCGCTTATGTGCCGGGTGTGCTGGCGGGTGACTTTGTTTACACTTCCGGCCAGCTGCCCGTGGCCGGCGGGGAAATCCAGTACCGGGGCAAGCTGGGTCGGGAATTGTCCGTTGAGGAGGGCTGGCGGGCGGCCAGGCTGTGCGCGCTGAACTGCCTGGGGGTGCTCAAAGATTTGGCCGGCAGCCTGGATCGGGTTGAGCGTATTGTCAAAGTAACCGGTTTTGTGGCCTGCGCCGGGGGCTTTACCCAACAGCCGGCGGTGGTCAACGGCGCCTCGGAGCTGCTGGGCGAGATTTTCGGGCCGGCCGGCAGCCATGCCAGGTCGGCGGTGGGGGTGGCTGAACTGCCCCTGGGGGCGCCGGTGGAGATTGAACTGATTGCCCTGCTAAAAAAGGAGTCAGGAGTCAGTAGTCAGGAGTCAGAATGAGAAAACCAGCGAAAACATTCCATATTTTCGGGACATTCTGACTCCTGAATTCTGAATACCTGAGTAGTTACAATTTTTATGCTTTAGTACCGTACGGCTTGTCAGCAATTGGACGAGATGATAAACTGAGGTAAAGTTTGGCGCTTTTATTTATTTTCGGCCCAAGGTACAATATAAGTTGTGATAGGTGGGATAATAATGGCCAGGTCCTTCCGGAGCGGGGGAAGCGCGGCGATGCTTTTTTTATTGTTGTTAGCTGGAGCCCTGATAGGCGGCGCCTTAGAGGGACTGCTGCCTGCCAACCTCGCTTTGCTCAAGCACACCGCCTCCTTCGGGCTTCAGCCCAGCACTCTGGATCTGTATTTTATGAAGGCCACCTTTGGCTTTAGCATCGCCCTGGGCCCCTTGACAGCCCTGGGGCTGATCCTGGGCTACCTGGTCTGGAGGCGTTTATAAACAGGGTAAGTATTCAGTAAACCAGGTGGAGGCACGGAGTTATCGTTAGCGAACGACGCAGCATAGAGAATATGGAATGTTTTCGCTGGTTTTCTCATTCTGACTTCTGACTTCTGACTCCTGACTCCTGACTCCTGACTCCTGAATTGTAACGGAGGTTTTTTAGTGACAGCAATCTACCTGGCCTCTGCTTCGCCCCGGCGCAAGTCGCTGCTGGAGCAAATAGGCGTTCCCCACACGGTGTTATTTAAAAACGTGGATGAAACCGGGTATGAGGACCTGCCCCCGGCTGCGCAGGTGGAAAAACTTGCTTTGCGCAAGGCCTCCGCCGTGGCCGGGGATCTTGACCGGGGCCTGGTGATTGGCGCCGACACTGTGGTGGTGTGGCGGGGCCGGGTGCTGAACAAGCCCGGTAATGCCGCCGGGGCACTGGACATGCTGCTGAAACTGCAGTCTGCGGAACATACGGTATATACCGGTCTGGTCCTGATTGATGCCTCAACAGGGCAAACCGCCGTGGGCAGCGAAAGCACCCTGGTCAAGTTCAGGCCGGCCTCCCCTGCTGAACTAAAGGCCTACATCGCCACCGGCGAGCCGCTGGACAAGGCGGGCGCCTACGGGGTGCAGGGGATTGGCGGGGCCTTTGTGGAGAGCATAACAGGCTGTTATTTTAACGTGGTGGGGCTGCCCCTGGCCCGGCTGGTAAAAATGCTGGCGGACTTCGGGATTGAGGTCGGCCGGTTCTGGCCCCGGAAAGACTAGTGTCCCGGCCGGGGCGCCGGAGGTATCATGATGAGTTCTATCCTTTATCAACAAACTATGATGAGAGAAATACCGCTTGACCTGCGCCCCAGGGAGCGATTAATCAATGAGGGTCCGGAGGCCCTGTCAGATATTGAGTTGCTGGCTATCCTGGTACGCACCGGCACCGCCAGCGCCAGTGCGGTTACCGTGGCCACGGCGCTGCTGGGCAGATTTGGAGATCTGCGCACCCTGCTGCAGTCCTCGGCGGAGGAGTTGAGCTCCGTTAAGGGCATTGGCCCGGCCAAGGCGGCCCAAATCAAGGCGGCCCTGGAAATTGGCCGCAGGGTTTCCGCCACCTCGGCGGGGGTCAGAGTAAGTATTCGGAGCCCCGAGGATGCCGCCGGAATAGTAATGGAGGAAATGCGGCACCTGGACCGGGAGCACTTCTATGCCTTGATTTTGAACACGAAAAACCAGGTAATCGCCCGGGAGAGAATATCCGTCGGCACCCTGAACACCTCCACGGTACACCCCCGGGAGTTGTTCAAAGCAGCCATCAGAAGAAGCGCCGCCGCTATAATCCTGGTGCATAATCACCCCAGCGGCGATCCGTCGCCCAGCGGTGAGGACCGCGAGGTTACGGTCAAATTGGTTGAGGCGGGAAAAATAATGGGCATTCAAGTATTGGATCACATCATTATTGGTGACAATATATTCGTCAGTTTTAAAGCGGAAGGACTGCTCTAAGGGTTATCTTTATTGAAAGGGGCCGGACAGCATATGCGCTTCGGGCTATTTTCCAAGGATATGGGCATAGATCTGGGAACCGCGAATTCCCTGGTCTATGTTAAGGGCAAAGGGATTGTGTTAAGGGAGCCGTCGGTGGTGGCCATCCAGCGGGACAGCGGCCAGGTGCTGGCCGTGGGCGAGGAGGCCAAGCAGATGATTGGCCGGACCCCCGGTAATATTGTAGCCATCAGGCCCATGAAAGACGGGGTTATTGCTGATTTTGACGTAACCCAGAGTATGATTAAGTATTTTATTAACAAGGCTATGCGCAACCGTACCTATCTTATCCGTCCCCGGGTTGTTGTATCGGTACCCTCCGGAGTTACCGCCGTTGAGGAGCGGGCCGTGCGGGAGGCCGCGCAGCAGGCCGGGGCCCGGGAGGCCTACCTGATTGAGGAGCCCATGGCGGCAGCCATCGGGTCGGGGCTGCCGGTGCATGAGCCTACAGGGAACATGATCGTTGATATCGGGGGGGGCACCACCGAGGTGGCGGTCATCTCCCTGGGCGGTATCGTTACCAGCCGCTCGGTGCGCAAGGCTGGTGACGAAATGGATGAGGCCATCATCCATCATGTCAAGAAGACTTATAACCTGATGATTGGTGAAAGGACAGCCGAAGAGATTAAAATTGAAATCGGCACCGCCTATCCGGTGAAGATCATCGAGACCTACGAGGTTCGGGGCCGCGACCTGGTCAGCGGGCTCCCCAAGACGATTCAGGTTACCAACGAGGAGATTTACAAGGCCCTATCCGAGCCGGTGAGCAGTATTTTGGAGGGTATTAAGGCCACCTTGGAACTGACCCCGCCGGAGCTTGCCGCAGATATCATGGACCGGGGAATTGTCATGGCCGGCGGCGGGGCCTTGCTCAAGGGCCTGGACAGGCTGGTCAGTGAGCAGACCGGCATGCCGGTACATCTGGCCGATGAGCCGCTTATTTCCGTGGCCTACGGAACCGGGCGGGTGCTGGAGAATATCGACGTGCTGCGCAAAGTGTTAATACAGCCTAAAAAACTGGCTTGATAATCTTAGCATAAAAAAGGATGTTGCCTGGTGCACCGTGGGGTGAGTAGAAGGAAACTGCTGTTTGCCGCTGTACTGGTTGTGGTTGCTTTGCTGACAGTACGCGCCACGGCCGGCCTGGAAGGGGCGCCCCCCCTGGGTGGCGCGCTGCGTGATGTCCTGGCCCCGGTACAAAATGTGATCATGAAGGCCGGCCAGGGTCTGGGCGGCGTGTTTTCCTATCCGGCAAAAATTTACGTTTCAGTGCGTCACAACGAGGAATTAACTGAACAGGTGACTATACTGGAAGGCGAACTGCGCCTGATGAAAGATGTCCAACTGGAAAACGAAAGACTGCAGGAGTTGCTGGAATTCAGAACCGGGACCGCGGATACTTATGTAACCGAGGTGGCGGCGGTGGTTAACCGCGATCCCGGCAACTGGTTTGGAAAAATAACGGTTAATAAGGGCGCCGGTCACGGCATTAAAGAAAACATGCCCGTGATTACCCCCGCCGGGCTGGTGGGCCGGGTGCTTACGGTTTCCCGGTACAGTTCCGAGGTATTGTTGATCACCGATCCCCGCAGCGGGGCGGGGAGCATGGTTCAGGATACCAGAGTTCCGGGGCTGGTGGAGGGCCAGGCCGCTGCTTCCACGAACTTGCGTATGGCGCATATACCGGGCGCCCTGGAGGTGGAGCGGGATCAAGTAGTGATCACCTCCGGCCTGGGGAGTGTTTTCCCCAAGGGCGTCCCCATCGGTACTGTTACCAGAGTGGAAAAGGAACCATCCGGACTGTTTAAAACTGCTCTAATCAAGCCCTTTGTTGACTTCCACCGGCTGGAGGAGGTTCTAATTATCACTGAACTAATCCGCCCTAAGACCCCCGCCTCTGAATGAAGTCTCGTTCAATGTAAGCATGCCGGCGCGGAGCACTGGAGCGAGCGGTGATAACGCTGTGTCTTAACAATGGTTTCACCGGGGGGATTGGAGTTGCGCCAGTTTATTTTTCTGGGCCTGGTCATGCTGGCTGTCTTAATCCAGACCACGGCCCTCAATGTTGTTAGAATATGGGGAGTCATACCAGACCTGGTAATGATTTTGGTTGTGTTTAACGGCTTCCTCCGGGGTCCCAGGGAGGGGGCTTTTTTGGGTTTGGTGGCCGGGGCGCTGGTTGATTTTGCCGCTGGAACCTATTTCGGGCTCAACACCCTGACCCTGTTTCTGGCCGGCTACCTGGCCGGCCTGGCCGAGTCCAGGCTGTATAAGGACAGCGCCATTGTCGTAATGGGCCTGGTGGGGCTGCTAACGGTTGTCTGCCAGCTGGCCCACTATCTGCTTCTTTTATTCGTTGATGTAGCAATTGCGCCGGCCGCTGCCTTCCGTACAATTTTGCCTGTTGCCATTTACAACACCCTGGTGGCGCCCTTGTTTTACTGGCGCTACTACCGATCCTACCGTAAAGGCTGGCTCAGAGACCAGCTTTAAAAGTATATATTCAGTGAAACCGGTGTTAAGGCACTGCGGTATCACCGCTCGCTCCAGTGCTCCGCGCAGAAGGTACTCAGGAGTCAGGAGTCAGGAGTCAGGAGTCAAAATGAGAAAACCAGCGAAAACATTCCATATTCTCGGGGCATTCTGAATTCTGACT
>JBFMEU010000105.1:0-5819 GCA_040753155.1 Bacillota bacterium | reverse complement strand
GGTTCTGGGAGGGCTGTGCGTTCAATTTGGATATGGAGCAAATATTGTGGCACTCCCAGAGGAAACGGGGAGTAAACGGAGAAAACAAACCTGCTCCTAAGGCTAAAGAGGCGCACTTCTACTCGACTGAAAAGCCTGGCCAATTGCCAGTGGATAAATGCCCATCAAAATGTTATTATCACCGGCCCCACCGGCATCGGCAAAACATTTATTGCCTGTGCTCTGGCCAATGCAGCCTGTCGTCAGTCCTTCACAGCCAGGTATTACCGTCTGCCAAGACTATTGCAGGATATGGCTTTAGCCCGGGCTGACGGAACATACTCCAAGGTGTTAAGCCGTTTGGCTAAAACAGACCTGTTAATCCTGGATGAATGGGGTATGGCTCCCTTTAATGATGTGCAGGGTAGGGACCTACTGGAGTTAGTGGATGACCGCCACCAACTCCACTCAACCATCATAGTAGGCCAAATACCCGTGGAACACTGGCATCAATTGCTTCCAGACCCTACCGTAGCTGACGCCATACTGGACAGGCTGGTGCATAATGCTCACAAAATAAAGTTAGATGGAGATTCCATGCGTAAGATATTAGCCCTTAATAGCCAACAGTAAAAAGCTATTCTTGCTTTGTAATAGTAAACCTTTGGTCTGGTCAATTATTTCGTTTGATAGTCTACCCTTAAGTTTGCTACAAAAATTATCGGAGGCTATGAAAATGTTTATCAGATGGAAAGGACGTTATGCCTACCTGGAAAACCGTTATATAGGTGATGATGGTAAAGTAAAATCCCAGTCAAAATATCTTGGTCAAAATCACTTGGTAGCATTAGAAAAAATGGTGGACGCCGGCGAGATTAACAAAAGTCAGTTTAATAAATTGGTCAGCTTCGAACCGGAAGGGATACTAAAACCAACTAAGAACGGTTACCTCACCATGAACTGCGAAGCTTCCTGCCTACTCAAAAACAGTAAAATTGCAATATTCTTTAACGGAAAGTGGCTCTTTGGTATGGTGTCAAGAGACGAACGAGGCTGGTATCTTAAGGATGACGGTGGCAATATAGTTGGTTTGTGTACCGGTATGAGGGCAAGGCTTTTGCTCTAATGCAACTACCTTGATAGTGACCAAAATATTAGGCACTATACAATGGACAACAACTGCTTGCAACAAGGAGAAATCAGGGCCCAATTATCAGAGCCAATGAAGGCTGATGTCATATTAGGCAAGTCCAAAAGCCTTATAAACTACTAATAATCAACCGGTTTAACCCCCCAGTCTCAATTTGTTTCTTGTGTATAACTAAGACGACATGGCAGGCAAGCCTTGACTCGCCGTGGGTTAGTGAATATAGGGGGCGGGCGAGGGTGACGGTAGACGGTAGCATTGATTATCTCGCCCGCCCCGGACCTGTATTATACCACGGCGGTCAAGGCCAAGCCGCTATCGCGGTTGCCTGCCATGTCTTAGCCTAGTGGTTGATCGAAACCCCTAAAAAAGGGGGAACAAGCTCAGGCTCCGGCATCCGGTATTGATATTATAATCGTTAATTCTACAAAATTAGAACTTGATATTAACTTGCAAATATATCGCCTCTTGACTCAATTCGGACACTATGTTATTAAGAGTTTACCAGCGTCGCTTCGCTCCGGTACTGTCCGGATAAAATCGGAATCACTGTCCGAATAAAATTGGAACGACTGTCCGGTAAATATCGGAACAGGTGGCGGTTTTCATCGGAATATGCATCAAAGATTTCCCGGGCCAAATTAACCCCGTCTTTCCCCGGCAGATTGATGTCGATGAAGACAACATCGGGCTGTAATTTTTCAAACAGCATCAATGCCTTGGTCCCATCCGCAGCCTCACCCACCACCCGGATAGCATCGTTTTCCTCGGCGACTTTTTTGAGTACGTGGCGCATCTTCGGATCGTCTTCAGCGATCAGCACAGTGAGCAGCATTCGTACTTTCCTTTCTGGATCAGATTCACTAAACCGGATTGTCGTTTTCCACTGTTGGGTCGGCGCCCGTTTCTTCACCAAGGGGGAGTAGAACACGGAAGACAGTATCTCTGCCGTCTTGGAAAGCTTCAATGCTTCCACCGTATTTCGCCACGATTGCGCTGACACTGGCCAGACCCATTCCACTATGCCCTTCCTTGGTGGTGTACCCTGACTGGGAAATCCGGCCTAATTGGGAGTTTTCGAGCCGGCCCCGGTTGGCTACGTTAATGGCATAGCCCCCTGAATCAAATCTGATTTCCAGGTGTACCAGCCTTTCCTCGGGCGGGACCTGCTCCACCGCCTCCAGGGCGTTATCCAGAATGTTTCCGAGCAGTGTACTGGTTTCCAACGGGCTCAAGGGAAGTTGTTTCAGCGAACATTCAATGACCGGTTCCAGGCGGATTCCTCTGGCCTCGGCCAACGCCAGTTTAGTGTATAAAAGCGCCATAACTTGGGGGCTGTCGGTACGAATCAGTTCAAGAGGAAAGCAGATGGCTTCGTGTAATTCACGGATAAATTGCCGTGCTTCCTCGTAACACCCGGTTTCCAATAAGCCGTAGATAGTTTGGAGTTGATGATGGAAGTCGTGATGCTGATGGCGCACCAGTTGGAGAAGTTTTCCGATGTGGGTCAGGCTTTCAGCGTTTTTTCGGGCTATACAGGCATCTGCTACGGCCCGGCCGATAGCTTGTATCTTAAAGGGTGTAAGGGCGGTGAGAACCAGTACGGCCAAAGCCATAGCAGTCAGAAAAACGTGCAGGTATTGATCCGGAAAAACGTTGGCCCGGGCGGTTAAAAAAGCAAAGTTTAACGTTCCCAGAAGCATAACGGGCAGCACGCTGAGCAGGTAGACCAGAAGATAAGATCTATTTAAAGCTTGCCAGTCATCGTTCACTGTAAAGCCCGGAGGTGGCCCCAGCAGTCTGAAATTAAAACGTAGACAGGCCCAGATCAGTAATCCCATTAGCGTTGCTTGTGGGAGAAAAAAGAAAAGCCTGATAGTTGGTGATTCAAATATAGAGGTGATAGGATAGCTGGTCAGATACAGCAACAACGAACTGACCACGGTTTCAATGGCCACATAGACGGTCAATCCCAGCAATGCGGCCACTGCCGCCAGTCTTATGTCCAACTTCATAACCAGCCAAATTATGATGATAAAAATGGCCGTCAGGATTAAGGAGTGCAGACCGAAAGGTACCGGCAGCAGCCGTATCAGGTAAGCCACCCCCGCCTGGAATGTACCCACGTACACCAGATTTAGCCATCGAAACTGAACTCCTGCCAGCACCAGGCCCAGGGCCGCCACCAGAATCGCTTCGGGAAAAGATACTATGACTAAAGAAAAGAAAGTCATCCGATCCAAAGGCGTCTCCTCCCAGTGCAGGGGTAAACGATCATTCTCAAGTTTTGTACCCTTTCTCACTGAGGTAATGATTCTCTATAATTCTACTTTTTCCCTTCCGTAAGGCATAAAATAATACCCACCCTTGCAAAGAAGGTGGGGCATGATTTATACTACTTACGTATTTTTTACCTGACAATTCGGTGGTAGAGCGGCCGGCCAGGTAAGTAGCTACCACTGGGTGGATGGTGACATGTCAAATGCCAGTACTACTCGTAAAAGACGGATTGGGCCAGAGAAGTGAAGAACCTTCTCTGCAATTACTATCACGATGCGGAAAGAATCTGTCTGGTCATGGATAATTTGAATGCGCACAACGTTTCTTCGCTCTATGAGGCATTTCCGGCAGAGGAAGCGCGCAATCTGGCTAAGCGGCTTGAAATCCACTATACGCCTAAACATGGCAGTTGGCTTAATATTGCTGAAATTGAGTTATCTGCCCTGACGAAGCAGTGTCTTAATCGGCGCATAGATTCTATAGAAAAACTGAACAGGGAAATAACATATTGGGAATCTGATCGCAACGCTAATCAAAAGGGCGTTTCTTGGCACTTTACTACCGCTGATGCCCGTGTGAAGCTACGCTAATTATATCCAAAAATATTATAGATTTAGATTTTATATAAGATACAGGTAATTCTTGATATAAAATATTTTTTCTTTTAAAAACCGCTCAACTATTTTTAGCTTGCTATTTTCACCAGAAATTACAAAATGTGAATCGAAATTAATAGAAGCTAATTCACTATTTTCATGTATAAGGGATATTTCATCATACAGGCTGGGATCATGAATTATTGCAAACATACCGCCTTCATGACAATGATTTTCAAATAATTCCGCTTGCTTAAGAAGCAATACCAGTAGTTCCTCAGCCTCCATAACACCCGCAATAGCTGCCGAGCAAAACTCCCCCATACTCGTGCCTAAAACATAATCAGGCTCCACTCCGCTTTCTAATAGGACTTGGGCTAAAGCATATTCCACCATGAAAATTGCAGGATGCATCGCGCCAATGATAATTGAGCCAATTGCAAAACGCTAAAAATACAATGGCATAAACTGGAGCTTATGGTATGGGCTGCAAAAGCAAACTCCGCATAGATTGTTAGTTTGCAGACGTTGTAAATCAATACCATATGCAGCCTAAAAAAGGACGCACTACCCTTACTGCCTCAAAATTCCGGCTGGATGCCCACCGATGCTACAAACAACGCCACCATGACTACCGGAGCAAAGAGCAACTTTTTAAACCTGGCCAACATTTGTCGCCACATCCTTTCTATCATTTCTGGATAGCAACAAGTCGTAACGCTCAATTAACCGGTAACCCATAGGCGTGAGACCGAATCCCTGCGCCAGCAGGGCGAGAAGTCCAGCCAATGCCAATGATGAATGACCTTGGCCGGCCACGTAGATCATGGCTCCCAACCATGGGAAGAGATAAAGCAGAGACAGCACTTTAAACTGATTATGCTTGGAGGAGTTGAGTTCCTTGCCGGGTACCGGCCCGGTAGCCCACCACTACACAGCAAGGAAACAAAACAGAAAACCGATAAATAGCAGGATAACCAGTTGGTCGGGTGAAATCAGGAAAGCATACGTTGTGGCCGTCCAACCGGTTAAAAGGTAAATGGCCAGGCTGAGAACCAGACAGCGCACATAATCGGTGGATTGGGCTCCGCCAGCCAGTAGCCGAAAACCACTGCCCACCAACAGGGCCACTATGACCGGAATAACGATATCCAATGCCATAGCCAGGACGAAAAGGAGTATTCCTTTGATCAGGCTGCCGATAATGATTTCCAGGCCAAAGCGTTTCTCTTTAACTGTAGATGTACCACCTCAGGGATTATAGTTCGTACTTATAAATATGTTAACTCATCAACCAATCATATGTCTTTTACTAATAATTATTTCTACTAAATTCCCAGCAATAAATAGCCATATTGCAATACTTATAACTAATAAAACCACTTTTCCTATTAAGGATAGCTTGAAAAAAAACGGTATAAACAATAATCTATATACCACATATCCAGAAATAAGACAAATAAACAAAACACTGATAATAAACCCATATTTTGGCCATAACGGGTATATTAAACCAATAAAAAGTACCAGCAGCAAGTAAAGAAATCCTTTTTTAAATTTTCTTATCTGTCCTAAGAGAGTATTCATACGAGATATAATTATTATCCACATCCTAACTGTCAGCAAGGCTTTAACCAAGAAATACGGTAAATTTTATAAAAATCCTCCTCTGATAACTTGACACAAGACCGTAGTCGAAAAGAAGATTAATACTTCGCATACACCAGTTCTCATGGTATAATGCCTGTGCTCTTTTACAATTATTATAGGATTGCAGTGGGTCAATGGGTAGTTACGGAAAACTGATTCCCAAAAGA
>JBFMEU010000104.1:0-5946 GCA_040753155.1 Bacillota bacterium | reverse complement strand
ATTTTGCAATACAAAAAATAACTGTAAATACACTACAACTTTATGACAAAAAACAAAACCCGTTAGCCCTTGATAACACTAGGCTAACGGGTATTTTTTAGTCATTTCTGCTGTAAAACTCAGGATAATACCACTATAATACACATGCTGTCAAGTTATTTTTTAAATTTTTTTAAAAAACCAAGGCAGCAATGACCTTTTTTCAAGTGCTCGCAGCAGCATAATTTTCTTTTTTACTAATTGTCTCACAATCATCAACCATCTTTCTCACTAATAAAAAACCCCATCGACACCCCATAGCCCCAAAGGTTAACATAATCCGACTGGCCATAAAAACAAAACCCCGCAAACCCTTGTCCTTGTTGGGTTGCGGGGACTAAATTTTGGTCTGCATATTGGTCTGCATGTGGTCTGCATATTGATCTGCCCAGGACCGGAAACCTGCGAAAAATAAGGGTCCCTTACGGAACCCTAACCCGACCCCTTATTAATTTATAAATCCCGAAACCCTTGATTTTAAAGGGTTTTATGATGCAACTGGTACGCCCGGCAGGAATCGAACCTGCGCTTCCGGCTCCGGAGGCCGGCGCTCTATCCCCTGAGCTACGGGCGCCTATTAAAGTGCTCAAAAAAAGCTACATAGATCATTATATCTGAATTACGGGATTATGCAAGATTAAATAAATGTCAAAATCCTATTTCACGCTGAATTGAGCGCAAAACTTCGGCTGAATGGCGCAAGGCCTTCTCTTCAGACGGGGAAATGGGAATGTCCAGCACCCTCACCAGGCCGCTGCGGTTTACCACACCAGGAAGGCTGAGGCAGATGTCCTTTATTCCGTAGGGACCATTTACCAGGCCCGATACCGTCAGGATGGAATTTTCATCCCGCAGGATGCTTTCACAGATACGCTTGACCGCCAGCCCGATGGCGTAATAGGTGGCGCCTTTGCGGACAATCACCTCGTAGGCCGCCGCCCTGACCATCCGGGTGATTTCCTCCCTGTTCAGACAGTTAACGCCCCGCTTGCAGCAAAAATCCTCCACCGAAAGGCCGGCGATGTTGGCCAGGCTCCACAGGGGTACCTCGGTGTCCCCGTGCTCGCCCACCACGTAGGCGTGGATGTTACGGGCTTCTACCTGACAGCGCTCGCTGATCAGGTAGCGGAAGCGGGAGCTGTCCAACACCGTGCCGGAGCCGATAACCCGCTCCGCCGGCAAGCCGGTGATCTTAAGGGCGGCGTAGGTGAGCACGTCCACAGGGTTGGAAACCATCAAGATAATGGACTTGCCCCCGGAACTGACCAACCGGGGCAAGGTTTCCTGTAAAACCCGCACATTTTTATGCACCAGATCCAGCCGGGTTTCCCCGGGCTTCTGGTTGGCTCCAGCGGTAAAAATGATGATGTCGGCATCGCGGCAGTCCTCGTGCCCGCCGGCATAAATCCGGATTGGCTTGATGAAGGAGGCGCTGTGGGCCATATCCATGGCCTCACCCTCAGCCCGGTCCCGGTCCAGGTCCACCAGCGCCAATTCGTTAACAAGGCCGCTAATGACCATGGCGTAGGCGACTGAGGCCCCCACCGACCCAACCCCCACCACTGCAATTTTCCTGCCGGCCACTGACATATCCAAATAACCCCCAGCTAAAAGTACTGTACTATTATTCCATTACCGGTAATATTTATTCAGGCCTGAGGGCAATTTAACGCTTCACATTCTGACAAAATGTGTAGTAATATTTATCAGGATACTATTTTTCTCCAAAACTACCGGAACTACATATTCTTTTTTTTGACTAACTAGTAGACCAAATACTCAGCTGAAGGGGATTATTTTATGAATCACTGGCTACCGGCTGTACTCCTGGCGGTTTTTGTACTCAGCCTGCCGTTTTTACTGTCCGGCGGGGTTCCCCAAATTGACCTGGCGGCTTCCCAGCCGTCCGGAGTTAAAGAGCCGGCCTCCCCTGCTGATGACACCACACCTGCCCCGGACCCCGGATTTAACCCCGCTGGTAATACTGACCAGGCGCCCCAGCCGCCGTCCCCTGCTCCCCCGAAGGGACAAAAGGTGGCCTATCTGACCTTTGATGACGGACCCAACTCCCATTTCACCGAGCCAATTCTAGACATTTTAAAAAAACACAACGTGGTGGCTACTTTTTTTATAGTGGGAGAAAATGCAGCCCTTCACCCTCACCTGATTGAGAGAATTTTAACCGAGGGACATGCTGTGGGCAATCATAGCTACTCCCACGTGTATAAGAGTATATATGCCTCACCCCAGGCGCTGATTAATGAGCTGGACCGGTGCAACCAGGTGCTGGAGCCGTTTACCGGCCACCCGGTTAAGGTTTTCCGCGCCCCCGGGGGTCCCTCCCGGCTGACAGCGGCCATGAAAGCAAGCCTGGCTGAAAAAGGTTATACATCAATTGGCTGGAATATGACCGGCAAGGACTCGGAGCCTGCCGGCATTACCCCGGAGATACTGCTGCAAACTGTAATCGAAGACCTGGACAGGGTGGAGCGCCTGAACAGGACACCTATCCTGCTGCTTCACGACGGTACCCAACTGCACTCCCTGGATGTTAAGGAGGGTACCCCGGCCGCCAGGTACATCCAAAACCGCAATAGCGTTATAAACGCCCTGCCGGATGTGATTAAGCTCTTCCACGATCGCGGCTACACCTTTATCCACGCAGACGAAAACACACCTCCGGCGTGGTAGCACAATAGGGACAGGTCTTCCGGAGCCACTTCACACCGCCCCCTATGGTCAGGGGCAAATCGGCCCTCTTTCCGTTACCGCAAGCTATCTCAAAGAGATGGGTAATCCTGGGCAGGCGCAGACCGGCCTGCCTTACCCGTCCGGACTCCTGGAATACCGCGGCGGGGGGGCCGTCCAGAATGATGGAGCCTCCGGACAACACCTTGATTTCCCGGCAGTATACCGGCGCCACATCCACATCGTGGGTGGCCATAAGCACCGTAATGCCTTCCCCAGTGTTTAGCTGGCGCAGTAATTTCATTAATTCCCCGGCCCCCAGGGGATCCAGTCCGGCGGTCGGCTCATCCAGGATCAAGATTTCCGGCCGCATAGCCAGTATCCCGGCTATGGCCACTCGCTTTTTTTGCCCGTAGCTGAGGTGGTGCACCGGACGCCCGGCCACCTCACCCATCCCCACCCGGCCCAGGCACTGCAGGGCAATCCGCCTGGCATCGTCAGCTCCAAGGCCCAGGTTAACAGGGCCGCAGGATACATCTTGCAAAACCGTTGGCGAGAACAGCTGGTCGTTGGGGTCCTGAAACACAAAACCCACCCGCCGCCGCAGTTCCCGGGCAGGTACGCCGGCTAAATCTCTCCCGTCCAAGCATACTTTGCCCCCGGTGGGTTTGAGCAGGCCGGTCAATAGTTTGAACAATGTCGTCTTACCGCAGCCGTTGGCCCCCAGCAGGGCCGTAAAACTCCCCTGCTGTAACTGCAAGTTTACGTTGGACAGCACCGGGGCGCCGTCCGGGTAGGCAAAATCCAACTGTTCAGTATACAGCAGCATATTCTTCCCCCGCCCCAGATAATACAAACTTAAGCAATTTAGTACCCGGTACCCTTCCGCATGGTGGTGCCTCTGAGTTCCATGGCATAGTGCACGTTTTCGGCACGGTCCCAGGCCCTCACCAGCACGGCCCCCATCAGGGTAGTGGCTGCCGCCAGTGAGCGCAGCCAACTCCTCGGACCGGTCCCGCCATAGGCCAAGCGCAGCTTTTGGGCCTCTTTGACTCTTTGGCCCTCTTCCATCAGGAGAAAGATGTACCGGTAGGTCAGGGCTATCAGCTCAACTAAGATGCGGGGCGCCCTATACCAGCACAATCCCTCCAAAAGAGCGTGCACCGGGGTGGTGTAGTTGAGGAAAAATACAACGGAAACCCCGCCCAGTATCCGACCGGCCATGGCCAGGCCCACCGCCAGGCCCTCCTGGTAGCCAGTCAGCTGCAGACTGGCCAGATCCAGGCGAAACAGGGGCGTGGAGCCGGTTACCAGTACCTGGCTAAAAAGCACCAGACCAGCCACCACTACCACCGGCAGGTAGCGCCAGAGCAAGGTCAAGGGCCTGACCCCGCTGAGCAGCAGGGTTAATACACAGAGAGCAGCCATGGCCAAGCCGGCCACCAGTCCGCCCGCCGCCACCAGGTAAACAATAGCCGCCACTACCAGGGCTATTTTAAGCCTGGCATCCAGGCGGTTTAACAAAGTGTCCCGGTGGGACACTTTGTCCATACCGGCCAGCGCCTCCCAGCTCATTTCGCCACTCCCTTTCCCAGTCCGAACAGCCGGTTCCAGTTATATCCCACCAGCACCCCGGAAACGAATCCTCCCAGGGCAAAGAAAAACAACAAAAGGTCGCCCTGGTCGGTGTTCAGGAACGGATCCTTGGGCTCCGGGCCGCCCATTTCCGCTACCAGGCGCTCCACCTTGGCGTCGGTGCCAATCCATTTTTCCGCTGCCGCCAGTCCCGGCGCCGGGACCACAGCCAGTATTACCAGGGCCAACACAACCGCACCAATCAGGATACGCCCTTGGGCTGACAATTGCCAACACCTCCCGGAATCTCCTTAATTACACCCAGGCTCAGCAAAATATCCGGCCGGGCCCGGTAAATATAACCTACAATTCCTGCCGTGACCAGCCCCTCCAGCACTGCCAGGGGCAGCTGGACAGGGACGAAAAGCAGCAGAAACTTGACCAAAAACTCTATGAATGGCGCTTCCCCGTGCAGGGCCAGGGCCAGCTGCAAAGAGGTAGTGACATAAACCCCCAGATCTCCCAGCATGCCGGCCATAAAGGCGGCAATCAGCAGGGATATCCCCAGCCGGCGACACAGAAAAAACACTCCAAAACCGACAAAGGAACCTACCACGCCCATGGCAAAAACGTTGGCCCCCAGGGTTGACAGGCCCCCGTGAGCAAAGAAAACCGCCTGTAAAAACAGCGCCACCAGACTCAGCACCGAGGCCAGAAAGGGCCCCACCAGAATCGCCGCCAGCGGTGTGCCGGTGGCATGGGAGCAGGTGCCGAAGGGCAGCGGCACCGGCAGCAGGGAGATGATGAATACGGCCGCCCCCAGCAGTCCCAGCAGGGGCTTGAAAAATGGCACCTCCTTGACCTTGCGCTGCAAGTCCACTACTCCTTTGACCACAATAACCGCCGCCGCCCCATACCAGGTAGCCGCCCACTTGGCCGCCAGCATTCCCTCAGCTATATGCAATTAATAAACCTCCTTCATAAAGCACAAAGGCCCGGCCCCCGGCCGGGCTATCATCCGAAGCGGGGCAACCTTAAACACACTCCCCCGGGGGCAGTGCAAGAATAGGCCGGACGGACCCGCCGTAGTTTCATCAGTGTCCCAAGTTAGACCACAGCCCTGTTGGGGCACCTGACCCGGCGCTCCTTACCCGTTTCAGAAATAGCGTTATGAACCTGTCCCTCGGAGCAGGTTACCTACTCAGTTAACTATTTGAAAAATACAACCTCATCCTTTTTCAAAAAACAGCAAGCCTTCCGCACCAGGACAGGTACAGAAGGCTGTCGGCATCTGCAGTAACCCGCATAGCAATCACCTCCCTATCCGCCGTAGGTTACTGGTGAAACTGGCGCGCGCAGGTTTCCTGGCTTGAGTTCACCGCCAGCTCCGCGCCTTCCCGGGCCTGCGCCCAGTGGCATGTTGCGGAGTGGCTCCCTCTTACAGTGGCGGGACCGCGTCAGACTTGCACTGACCTTCCCTGGCCCCCGGCTGTGGGGGCACATCACGCACCTGATTTCTTTGAACGAGACTTCATTCAGAGGGGGATTCAACCCCCTCTGAATGTTAGCCGAGTCCATACTGGACTTAACCGCCCTTTGAAACCCGCCGCCTACAGAGGCGGGGGTCTTAGGGCGGATTAGTTC
>JBFMEU010000103.1:0-6202 GCA_040753155.1 Bacillota bacterium | reverse complement strand
ACATCCGATGATGCGTCGCAAAGACACGTTGTGAAAGTCGGGCGCGGAGGTTAGAACAACCAGGCGGTGGGTAACACCCCCTTCCGGGCAGCACTGTAAAGCCAGGCGGCATTTCTGCCACCCGGAACACAGGCGAAAGCCTGTGGCTGAGCAGTTGAATCCTGTGACACTGCCTCCCGTTAGTCGGCGGGAGAGAAAACTAAATATATCTGGATTATCCTGTATGAATCAGATTTGTTTAGTTTTCAGAAACCAGGTTTGTGTAAAATGCTTGATCTTAATGAAATTCAAAAGATACTGCCCCACCGCTACCCCTTCCTGCTGGTGGACCGGATTTTGGAGTTTGAGCCGGGGAAGCGGGCCGTGGGCCTGAAAAATGTAAGCGCCAATGAGCCTTATTTTGCCGGACACTTTCCCGGCCACCCGGTAATGCCCGGGGTGCTCATTGTGGAGGCCATGGCTCAGGTGGGGGCGGTGGCGCTGTTGAGTATGCCGGAATTAAAAGGGCGTATTGCCCTGTTTGCCGGGATTGAAAAATGCCGGTTCCGGCGTCAGGTGGCGCCCGGCGACCAGTTGGTCATGGAGGTAGAGTTGCTCAAGGTACGGGGTCCCCTTGGCAAGGGCGGCGGGGTGGCCCGGGTGGGTGACCAGGTGGCCGCTGAAGGCGAGTTTCTATTTGCCATTATGGAGCAAAAATCTGAATAATGGTAATTATTGGCAGAGCCTTTTTCAGGCCCGGGCAGGAAAGCCTGGTGTGTGTATCTTCGCACAGCCTGTAACCCCGCCCTCTTAGGTCGGGGATTAACAGGCTGTAAACTCGAAATAAATGCGACTAAGGTTCAGATGGGGTTAAAACCCCACTGAACCAAGTCTTCTTTATACAAGAAATACTTTAAATAGAAGGACATGGCACGCCTGTCGCCGAATATTATGGACCAAGCAAACTTGCAAGGGGGGACTGACAGTGCGCATTCGCAAGGCCGTTATACCCGCGGCCGGGCTTGGTGTGCGGTTTCTGCCGGCTACCAAGGCCCAGCCCAAGGAAATGCTGCCCATTATTGATAAGCCAACTATTCAATATATTATCGAAGAGGTGGTAGCCTCCGGGATAGAAAATATCCTTGTCATTACCGGCCGGGACAAAAAAGCTATTGAGGATCATTTTGATAAAGCGCCGGAATTGGCAAGACACCTTGCCGAAAAGGGCAAGGACGATTTGCTGGGAGTCGTGCGGTATGTCAGCAGCCTGGCTGATATACACTATGTGCGCCAGAAGGAACCCCGGGGGCTGGGCCACGCTGTTTACTGTGCCCGCAGTTTTGTGGGGGATGAGCCCTTTGCCGTGCTGCTGGGTGATGACATCGTGCATGCCCGGACGCCGTGCCTGAAGCAGATGCTTGATCTTTATGAAGAGCTGCGGGGAGGAATGGTGGCCGTGCAGGAGGTCGAGGCGGCGGATGTGAGTAAGTACGGCATTCTGGATGCCGAAGCTGTCAGGGAAAGGGTATACCGCATCAAGAATCTGGTGGAAAAACCAGCCCCGGATCAGGCGCCCTCCAGGCTGGCCATCATGGGCCGGTACATAATTCAGCCCGGCATCTTTGAAATCCTCGAAAAAACCTCCCCGGGGGCCGGCGGGGAGATTCAGCTTACGGACGCCCTGAAGGAAATGGCCGCCCGGGAGCCCATGTACGGCTATATATTTGAGGGACGCCGCTATGATGTGGGGGATAAGTTCGGCTACCTGCAGGCAATGGTGGAGTTTGCCCTGGAGCGGGAGGATTTGGCCGGGAGATTTAAAGCCTACCTGAAGAATTTGCCTCTTTAAAACGGGGTTTGGACGGGAGGTTTTTATTTTGACCAGAGTATTGGTAACGGGAGGAGCCGGTTTTATCGGCACCCATATTGTTGATTTGCTGTTGGAGAACGGGGTCCGGGTCAGTGTTCTGGATGATCTGTCCACCGGCGCCCTGGCCAACCTGGACCCCCGGGTCAACCTGTACATGGGGCGGATTCAGGACAGGGAACTGGTGCAGGAGGCTGTGGGCCGGGAAAGGCCGGACTATGTGATCCACCAGGCCGCCCAGGCGGATGTTCAGGTTTCCCTCAGGGACCCCGGGGCTGACGCCGGGGTCAACATCCTGGGTGCCATTAACCTGCTGGAGGCCTGCCGGGCCGGCGGTGTACGCAAGGTGGTGTATGCGTCCTCAGCGGCCGTTTACGGTAATCCCCGCTATCTGCCCGTGGATGAGCAGCATCCCGTGGCGCCGGTGTCCGGCTATGGGATTTCCAAGTACACGGCGGAGCGCTACCTGATGTTATACAGTTTCCTCCACGGCCTGGAATTCACCGCCCTGCGCTATGCCAACGTGTATGGCCCCCGCCAGGACGCTTCGGGTGAGGGGGGTGTGGTGGCCATTTTTTGCAGCCGCCTGTCCGGCGGGGCGCAGCCGGTTATTTACGGTGACGGCAAGCAGACCAGGGACTTTATTTATGTAAGGGATGTGGCCGCCGCCAACCTGGCGGCCCTGCAAAGGGGCAGCGGTCAAATCCTGAATATCTCCACCGGTATACCCACCTCGGTTAATGAGCTGCTAAGCGCTCTTGGCAAAGTGGCCGGAAGCGGCCTGCAGGCGGAATACCGGGCGGAGCGGCCGGGTGATATCGGGCACAGCTATTTGTCGCCGCTGCGGGCAATTGAAGCTCTGAATTGGAAACCCCTCGTTCCGCTGGAAGAGGGGCTGAAGATAACCTATGCTTATTTTAGTCGTCAGTCGTCAGTCGTCAGTCGTCGGTAATCTCTATTATAATTGTCTGAACTACTTAACCTTGCGGGCTTTGCCACCGGCGGATTTCCTGGCCGAACCGGGCCGGTTCAAATATTCCTCAAGCATTTTCTTGCGGGCGGATAAACGTTTTAGTAACTTTGCTTTTTCCATGGTTCTTTTTCCTCCTGTGTTTATTGTTACCTATTATTTCCAAAATTAACGGCATTTAAAACAGAGTCTCCCTGAATGCATAATTCATCCCGTTCCGGGTAAAATTAATTTTTGCACTATAATATATCGCCATGGGAGTTTTGGTATGAATCCGTACTTGGAGATAATTTTGCGTTCTTTGGGGGCCTTTGTTTTGGTGATCGTGATCACCAGGCTGGTGGGTAAGTCCCAGATGGGCAAGTTAACGGTTGCTGACTTTGTGAATGCCATTGTTATTGGTTCCATTGCCGCCGCCCTGGTGGTGGAGCTGCAGGAAAGCGCTGTTTTCTATGCCCTGGGCCTGGTGCTCTTTGGACTGCTGACCTGGAGTTCGGAGTTCATGGCCATGAAATACAGGCCGGCCCGCAAGATCCTGGAGGGCGAGCCAACTATAGTAATTCACAATGGCAAGATCCTGGAAAAGAACATGGGAAAAATGACTTACCACGTGGACGATCTCACTATGCAGCTCCGGGAAAAGAATGTGTTTAATATATCTGATGTGGAGTTTGCCGTGGCCGAGCCCAATGGCGAGCTGAGTGTTTTGCTGAAGAGCCAGAAGCTGCAGCTGACACCTCATGACCTGCAAATACCCACCCGGTACCAGGGTGTGCCCTCGGAGCTGGTGGTGGACGGGCAGATCATCCAGCAAAACCTGAGGCAGAATAATCTCACCAGGGATTGGCTGATGCTGCAACTGGCGGCCAAAGGTGTTAATGACGTGAAAAAAGTAACCCTGGCCAGTCTGGACAGCCAGGGGAACTTGTATGTTGACACCATTGAGGATGCCATGGATTATACCACGGATATATCAGACTAAGCTGCCCGGAAGGATGCCGGCAGCAGACCCGAGGAGGATTGGTCGATGAAAAGGATTAAGTTCGGCACCGACGGGTGGCGGGGGATTATTGCCGATGATTTTACCTTTGACAATGTGCGGCTGGTTACCAGGGCCATAACAGATTATGTGCGGGCCAATTACGGAGAGGGCCGGCCGGTGGTGGTGGGCTATGACACACGCTTTTTGTCCTCCCGGTTTGCCCGGGAGGCGGCCGGCGTTTTAACCGCCGGGGGCGTTCCGGTGTACCTGACCCGGACCCCGGCCCCCACCCCGGTTACGGCCTATGCCGTGAAAACATACGGGGCTGCGGGGGCGGTAATGTTTACGGCCAGTCACAATCCGCCGGAATATAACGGCATTAAGTTTATCCCCCATTATGCCGGGCCTGCCCTGCCTCATATTACGGAAGAAATTGAGGCCAATATCGAACGGCTGCAGTCAGGTGGGGCGGCCGGCCCCGGGGAAAACAGGCCTGCGGGCCTGCTGCAGGAGGAGGCCCTGGAGCTGGCGGTTCTGAAAAGGCCGGCAGCCGGCCCGGCCTCCGGAAAGCTGGTGGAGTTTGATCCCCGGCCGGAGTACTTCCGGCATCTGACCAGCCTGATTGATCAGGACGCTATCCATAAAGCGGCCCCCCGGGTGGTGGTCAACCCCATGTTCGGGGCCGGAATCGGCTATTTGGAGGGTTTTTTGAGGCAAATCATTCCCAGTGTCGAGGGCATTCAGTGCACCCTGGACCCGCTGTTCGGCGGCTCCATGCCCGAGCCCAACGCCAAGTGCCTGGGCAATCTAACGGCCTGCGTAATTAATGACCAGGCCCAGATTGGTTTGGCCCTGGATGGTGATGCCGACCGCTTCGGCCTGATTGATTACGACGGCGCTTACATTACGCCTAACCAGTTTCTGCCTCTGTTGTTTCACTATTTGCTGACGGAGCGGGGGATGCGGGGGCCGGTGGCGCGCACTGTGGCCACCACGCACCTGCTGGACCGGATGGCCTCCCGCTATGGTGTTGAAGTGTACGAAACTCCGGTGGGTTTTAAGTATATCGGCCAGCACCTGATGGAAAAAGGTTGCATCCTGGGAGGTGAGGAAAGCGGCGGGCTTTCCATCAAGGGTCATATTCCGGAGAAGGACGGGATTCTGGCCGGTTTGCTGGCAGTTGAAATGGTGGCCAGAAAAGGCAAGGGCCTGGGGGACTTGCTGGATGATATTTATGCTGAATTCGGGCGGCTGACCAGTGAGCGCCTGGATTTGCATACCACCACTGATAAAAAGCAGGCCGTAATGAACAAACTAAAGAACTGGAAGCCGTCAGAGCTAGCCGGGAAAAGAGTTGTCCAAAAAGTTGATGTAGACGGCCTGAAGTTTGTGCTGGAGGACGGCAGCTGGGTTCTGGTGCGGGCCTCCGGAACCGAGCCGGTTTTCCGCATCTATGTGGAGTCGGAAAGCTCCGGGGATATCAGCAAGCTGCAGCAGGCGGTGCGGGACTCCCTGTCGCTTTAGCAGCAGAAAAAAAGCAGTAACTACTCAGGAATCAGGAGTCAGGAGTCAGGAGTCAGAAGTCAGGAGTCAGAAGTCAGGAGTCAGAAGTCAGGAGTCAGAAGTCAGGAGTCAGGAGTCAGAAGTCAGGAGTCAGAAGTCAGGAGTCAGAAGTCAGGAGTCAGGAGTCAGAAGTCAGGAGTCAGAAGTCAGGAGTCAGAAGTCAGGAGTCAGGAGTCAGGAGTCAGGAGTCAGAAGTCAGGAGTCAGAAGTCAGAAGTCAGGAGTCAGAAGTCAGGAGTCAGGAGTCAGGAGTCAGGAGAATATGCCTTCAGCAATTTACTAACCTCTGGCAAGAGAAGTTTTGTTTCGTAAATATCACCGTATCCAAGATCCTTCGTAAAATATGGGCATGAAAAAAGCCCACCCCTGAAGTTTTCTGCATATAAATAGAAACAGGGGGTGGGTGCTTTGTTAAAGATTTCTGAAATTTCCCAGAGGGATTTTATAAATCTGCGGGACGGCTCCCGGATGGGGCCGGTAAAGGATGTGCACATCGACCCGGAATCCGGCAAAATTTTGGCCCTGGTGCTCCAGGGGCGAAAGCGCTTCGGGTTATTTGGCGCAGCTGATGACCTGGTCATTCCCTGGAACAGCATCAAGAAAATCGGGGTGCACGCTGTGCTGGTGGATGCGGACTGGCGCTAAAAAAAGGGTACAGGCTGCTTTTTCGCAAAGCGAAATAGCAGCCTGTACCCTTTTTTATGATTCAGGAATTTATACTGCCAGGCGTGGTCGAGGAGTTGGTACCTGGAGCGAACGTAGGAGGCCCATTCAAAGAGCGAGTGAGGCGGAGGATAAGCGGCGAATCTGTTTGAGGCCCGAAGGGCCGAGTTATGCAGCCG
>JBFMEU010000102.1:0-6413 GCA_040753155.1 Bacillota bacterium | reverse complement strand
CCACCGGAGGTGACCACCGGTCATATCTACCGCGGGGTGGCGCCGTTCATTATCCTGCAGTTCATCGGCGTGGCGCTGCTAGCCTTGTTCCCGCAGCTGATCCTGTGGCTGCCGGGATTGATGAAATAAAAACGGGCATTTGCTAATAATTGTGAAGGATTCTTAATACGTTAAGCAGAATGATCTAACCTCACTCAATTAATCAGAAGTAGGTGTGGCAGTTGAACTTCAAGCCCATCAAGACCAAGAAAATATACGAGGAAATAATCGAGCAGGTAAGGGGCTTAATAGCCGAGGGAGCATTGAATCCCGGGGACAAGCTGATGTCGGAAAGGGAACTGGCCGATCAATTAAAAGTGGGCCGATCCGCCGTAAGGGAAGCATTCCGGGCGCTCGAGGCCATGGGCATTATAGAAATCAAGCAGGGTGACGGCACATTCGTCAAGGAAATCAGTTCCCAGTCACTGGCCGAGGTTCTGGCCATGGCCTGCATGCTGGACAAGGAGACCCCCCGTGAACTGATGGAACTGAGAAAAATCCTGGAGGTGGAGTCGGCCGGGCTTGCTTCAGTGCGCCATACCGTCGAGGAACTGGAAAAAATGGAGAATGCCTTGAAACGCATGGAGGGGGATTTGGAATCCGGAGACCTGGGTGAGGAAGCCGATTGGCTGTTTCATTATTCCGTGGCCGAAGCCACGCATAATTCGTTGATTATAAGGCTCATGGACACTATTGGTGACACAATGCGCACGGCTTTGAAAAAAGCGAGGCAGGAATTATACCAAACACCGGGAACGCCACAGCGTTTACTAAGAGAGCACTGCCGTATTTTCAACGCTATCAAGCAGGGTAAAGACAAGGAAGCCAGGCGCGCCATGTTCGAGCACCTGGACCTGGTGGAAAAAGGAATGTTCAAGTAATGAGCCCGTGTGAAGGGAGAAGGCCGCTTTTTTCGCTGCTGTGAAAAAGCAGCCTTTTTTCTTTCTTTACTTGACCACCACCGCCACGCCGTCGGGAATCACGGTTATCCGGGCGTCCCTCCCCTTGATCCAAAACGCCATTTCCAGCGCCTCCTCGAATGATGTGGCGCGCAGCATCTTCATGCCGGTAATCAGGTCCGGATTGCACTGGTCCGTGACCATGATCACCGTGTGTTTAATCAGCACCCGGGCCAGCACCTGGGATTCCCACTGGTCCGGGATAGTGTTCTCCATCGGTGTGGCCATAATCATGTCCATCACCTGGCGGGCGTCTGCGGCGTCAGCAAAGGTCTTGTAGAATTGTTCCCCGCCGTGGCCGTCGCTGCACGCCGAAACCATGATGATCACCGCACCTTCCCGGGCAGTGGCCTCGGCGGCGGTCATACCCTTTACGGACTGGTAAATATTCTGATCCAGCGGGTAACCGCCGTTGGTGACAACCACTATGTCGGCGGGCGCCGGTTCCACCCCGGCCAGGCTTTCCACAAAACGGCAGCCCGCTTCATGGGCTTTCCGGGGATGCCCGGCAACGGCGTGGATAATTTCTTTACGGCCGTTAATCACAACGTTGAGTATGAACCGCAGGCCCGACCTGTCCATGGCCTCAAGCATGTCCTCATGCATGGGGTTGTCCCGAATGATACCCGTGCGGCAATAGGCACTGGCAATGAACTTGGAACAATGGTTGGTCAACACTGTCTTTTCTCCCGCAATGCCCGGCAGGATGCTTTTTCTTCCGCCGGAGTAGCCAGCGAAAAAGTGGGGTTCGATAAAACCTTCGGCAATGAGCAGGCCGGCTTCCAGAGCCAGGCGGTTCAGCCATAATTCCGCTCCCGATGGAAGCACCCCCAGGTACTCCAGGTTGTTTTGATCCCTGCAGTCGTGGTTGACAATACGTTCCTTTTCCACTATGTCCGGGCCGAACTTGTAGATCATTTCCTCCCTGGTGGTGGGGCGATGGAACGCCGTGGCTATCAGTATGGTAATTTCCGCACCGGGATTTCCTTTTCTGAGCCTTTCCAGGATAACGGGCATGGTTATGCGGCTGGGAACGGGGCGGGTATGGTCGCTTGTAATCACAACAATATTCTTATTGCCCTCGGCCAGTTTCTCCAGGGGCGGCGCTTCGACGGGCTGGTCCAGCGCGTCACCGACTATCGATTGCTGATCTCTTTCCGGAACGTATTGATGGACCCTGGATTCCAGAATACCGGCCAGGTTGTCGTCGGGGATATCCGCTTCCATGTGTCCGTGGGCGTACGGCAGTTTAAACCGCATTATAGAACACTCCTTTGCAACCAATTACATAGTATTATAGTCAGATCATGCAGTGGTCAGATCATTGCCTTTTGTGTAATTTTATAATCAATTACTGGATTATTCAATGGCCTTGCAATAATTTTTATTTGAATTTTTTTAAAATTTGCATATTGTGGTCTTAATCAAGCAAGTTCCCGGTACCACCTTCTTAGTTTTGTCATGGATTCAATTATCCAAAATATACACGTGAAACAGCCCCCGGTATTTTTTGCTTTATCAGCTTAATAAAAAGAACCCTTCCTGCGTCAGAAGGGTTCTTTATACTTAATTCTTGTTTTCGAGCAACTACTTTATTTCAATGGTGGCGCCCTGCTCGGTAAGCTTGGCCTTAATAGCTTCGGCTTCTTCCCTGGCAATTTTCTCCTTAACCGGCTTCGGCGCGCTATCAACCAGTTCCTTGGCTTCCTTCAGGCCAAGACCGGTAATTTCCCGGACAACTTTAATCACGTTAATCTTTTTGTCACCTACGGAAGCAAGGATAACATCAAATTCAGTTTGCTCTTCCTCTTCGACGGGGGCGGCGGCTGCCACTGCCGGGCCGGCTGCCATTGCCACGGGGGCGGCGGCGCTGACGCCAAATTCTTCTTCAAAGGCCTTCACCAGTTCGGCCAGTTCCAATACGGTCAGGCCCTTTACGGCTTCTAAAATATCTTGTACTTTGGACATTAATTCTCATCCTCCAATATTAATAGTTTGTATTTTTATGACCCCAGCAGATACTCTTGTTTATGCAGCCGGCTCACCGGCCTTTTTCTTGCGCACTTCTTCCAAAACATAAACCAGATTACGCAGCAGGCCATTGAGGGAGATGGCAAACCCGTACATAGGAGCTTGCATGCCGCCCAGCACCCTGGCCAGCAGCACCTCCCGGGACGGAAGGTCGGCCAGAGCCTTGACTCCCTGGGCATCAATAACCCGGCGCTCCAGAATCCCGCCCTTTACCTGCATGGTTTTGAATTCCCGGGCAAACTCGCCCAGCACTTTGGCCGGGGTCACCGGGTCTTCGTAACCAAAGGCCATGGCTGTCGGTCCCTCCAAATATGGGTCGATTCCTCCCAACTGAAGTTCACCGGCCACAATTTTGGTCAGGGTATTTTTAGCCACCAGGAGCTCACAGCCTGTTTCCCGCATACGCCTTCTTAGTCTTGTCATGGATTTAACATTAAGGCCGCGGTAATCAATCATAACTACTGACTGGCTCTTTTCCATCTTTTCCCTGATCATGGTCAGCATTATTTCCTTTTCCTGTCTTGTCGGCACTAATTAACACCTCCCTTAACTTGGTGATAAAACCACAAAAAGCCCCCGGCAGACAATACACCAGAGGCCTGTAAGGACTAAATTACAGGTATAACACCCTGGCCTCGGCCGGCAACATTAAGTCTCGCGACACCGGCTGTCTGCGGCAAGGAAACACTTTATGAAGTTAACCGGTATGACTTTAAGCGGTGATCTTCTGGGCGTTAACTTTAATGCCGGGCCCCATGGTTGAGGAAACAGCGACTCCTTTAATGTACTGCCCTTTGGCGGCTGCAGGCTTAACCCGGATTAACTGCTCCACCAGAGTACGCAAGTTTTCAAGAAGCTTGGCTGTATCAAAAGATACTTTACCAATGGGAGCATGGATAATGCCTGACTTATCCACCCGGTACTCAATCTTGCCGGCCTTTACTTCTTGTACCGCCCGCTCAACATCAAAAGTTACCGTGCCGGTTTTGGGATTGGGCATCAAGCCACGGGGTCCCAGAATACGGCCCAGCTTACCGACAGTGCCCATCATATCCGGTGTTGCAATGGCCACGTCAAAACCCAGCCAGCCCTCCTGTTGGATTTTGGCTACCATATCTTCGGCGCCGAAAAAATCAGCTCCGGCCACTTCTGCTTCCTTGGCCTTATCTCCTTTGGCAAAAACCAGCACCCGGCGGGTTTTGCCTGTTCCATGGGGCAATACCACGGCGCCCCGAACCTGCTGGTCGGCATGACGCGGGTCCACACCCAATTTAATGGCCACCTCAACCGTTTCATCAAACTTAACCTTGCTGATTTTTTTGATCAGCTCCAGGGCCTCGACAGGCTCGTACTGCATGTTGCGGTCGATCTGCTTAATGGCATCCTGGTGTTTTTTCCCCTGTTTGGTCATTATAAATCCTCCTTGTGGTGCAACGGAAATGCTCTTTATTTCCTCCCACTTTTAATTTCGAAATTAGCCTTCCTTAATCGTAATGCCCATGCTGCGGGCAGTCCCTTCCACCATGCGAATGGCTGCGTCAATGCTGGCCGCATTAAGGTCCTGCATTTTCGTTTCAGCTATTTCCCTGACCTGATCCCGGGAAACCTGACCCACCTTCTTCTTGTTGGGTTCACCCGAGGCCGTAGCAATACCGGCAGCTTTTTTTAAAAGTACCGCTGCGGGCGGGGTTTTACAAACAAAGCTAAAACTTCTGTCCTCATAAATAGTAATTTCTACAGGAATAATCAGTCCGGCCTGCTTGGCGGTACGGTCATTATATTCTTTAACAAAAGCCATTATGTTAACCCCATGCTGACCAAGGGCAGGTCCTACCGGGGGGGCTGGCGTAGCTTTACCGGCGGGGCACTGTAATTTGACAATTGCGCTCACTCTTTTTGCCACAGTTACACCTCCTTCCGCTGCAGGCTTGATCCAGCAACGCGTCCTACCTTATTTTTTCTACTTGTTCAAACTCCAATTCCACCGGAGTATCCCGGCCGAACATGGATATCATTACCTTAGCCTTACCCTTATCAGGATATATTTCTTCCACCACACCGCTAAAGTTTTCAAAAGGCCCGCTGATAACCCGAACATGCTCCCCTACATCAAAAAATACCCGGGCCCGGGGCTCATCCATCCCCATTTGTCTAATAATTTGCTGGGCCTCAGCATCGTTAAGGTGGATCGGTTTGGAGCCGGTGCCTACAAAGCCTGTAACTCCGGGTGTATTTCTTACCACGTACCAGGAATCATCCGTCATAATCATTTCCACCAACACGTAGCCGGGAAATACCTTTTTCTTGCTAATCTTTCTCTTGCCATCCTTGATTTCAACCTCGTCCTCCATAGGAACAAGGATCCGGAAGATTTTTTCCTCCATATTCATAGAGGCGATTCTCTTTTCCAGATTGGCTTTGACTTTGTTCTCATAACCGGAATAGGTATGTACTACATACCAGCGTTTATCCATAAATACAAGGGACCCAGCCGGTTAAACTAAGGTCCCTCACCTCCTCAACTATATTATAATCAGCTGTAGGACCTTGCTGAGAAGCGAGTCAAAAATCCAGATCAGGAAGGATACAATTAAAACAGCTACCAGTACAACTCCGGTATAGATGACTACTTCCCTGCGGGTAGGCCAGTGAACCTTCTTAAGTTCACTCCAAACACCGCGAAAATATCTCTTAATGCCCTCTATCCGGCCACCACCGGCTTCCTTTTTCAGGACTACATCTTTTTTGCCGGCAGCTGGCTTGGCCTGGGGCCTTTTCAGGGCAACATCCTTCTTGCCGGACTTGCCACTGTTATTTGTTCCCTTTTCTTTATCTGTAGTTTTGGGTTGTCTGGTAACAGCCATACCGCCACATCCTTAAATAATATAAGATCATTTGCCGGAAAAGCCGTCCCTAGCGGGTTTCTTTATGCAATGTGTGAGTCTGGCAGAACCGGCAGTATTTTTTCATTTCTATTCTACTGGGGTCATTTTTCTTATTCTTTACCGTTGTATAATTTCTGCGTTTGCATTCCGTGCAAGCAAGGTGAACTCCTACCCTCATTCATACCACCTCCCCAAAATGAAAAAAAGACTTTCTTACGGTTCTGAAAATAGCCTTATCCAATTTAACACAATTAAAATATGATGTCAATAGTTTGCCTTAGCTGAGGAATACTCGGGATAATGACCGGTATACTAGCAAAGTATTAAAAATAAGGGACTCGACCGGCAGGCCGTGCCCCTCATTTGACATGAACTACGCGTTGATGCCGGTAACGACACCGGCGCCCACGGTGCGGCCGCCCTCCCGGATGGCAAAGCGCAGGCCTTCTTCGATGGCGATGGGGGTGATTAGCTCAATGTCGATTTTAATGTTGTCACC
>JBFMEU010000101.1:0-6445 GCA_040753155.1 Bacillota bacterium | reverse complement strand
GGAGGCACGGCGTTATCGTTAGCGAACGACGCAGCATAGCCGGTAACAGCACCCATTCAGGCATTCAGAATTCAGGAGTCAGAATTCAGAATGCCCCGAGAATATGGAATGTTTTCGCTGGTTTTCTGATTTTGACTCCTGACTCCTGAGCACCTTCTGCGCGGAGCACTGGAGCGAGCGGTGATACCGCAGTGCTTTAACACCGGTTTCACTGAATATATACAATTTTTTTATCTATTCGTCGTTATCCTCAATACGGCTTTCCAGTTCCAGAATGATTCTTACCCCGGCCAGGTTGACTCCCTTTTCCCGGGTTAAAAACCTGATATATTTAACCCGGGCAATGTCCATATCAGAATATAGCCGGATTTTCCCCTCCGTCCGCTGGGGGCGGATTAATCCTTCCGTCTCGTAAATCCTCAGGGTGCGGGGGTGAACCCCGGCCAGCCTGGCGGCAACGCTGATAATGTACAGGGCCTGATTACGCCTGTCGGTCATGTTAACTAAACTCCCTTAACTTCCATATTCTATAGCCTTAAAAGCATAATAATACTTAACAATATTATTGTCAAGTTACTTCACATTAATTCGCATAAGAATTATGGTATGTATTCAGTGAAACCGGTGTTAAGGCACTGCGGTGAATTTACAGAGAATTGTTGGTAAAACTAAGAACCGCAAGCGAAACCTATTACATTTAACCCAGTGAACCGGAAAGGAGAGAAGGTTATATTTGCAAGTTTAAGGCAGCTCTTGAGCTGCCGTTTTTATTATGGGAAAAGTAAATCTCAAATAAGTAAATCATAGGTATTGACACGCCGGTAATTATGATGGAAAATGACAATAGGATAAAATACACAATGTATAAAATTGCAATATGTATAGAAATATAATTTGTTTCCTGGTATTGCGTATTAGTCAGTGAACCGAATAGGAGGCGAGGCAATGGAACCAAGGGATATGCCGCGTGAAAGCAGGACAGAGAGAAAGAAAAAGGACACACGGCAGAAAATCGTCAAAGTAGCTATAGATTTGTTTCAGCGCCAGGGGTTCAATAACACAACCATGGAGCAGATTGCCATTGAGGCTGACATCGCCAGGAAAACCCTGTATAATCACTTTCCGGTCAAAGAGGCCATCATCGACGATTATATAAGAGAAATTTCCAAAGGACTGGCGAAAGCAGCCTTCGAAACTTTGCGTGACCTGCCTGACACCAGATCACGCTTGCTGGCCGCCCTGGATAAAGCCTACCAGTGGGTCGAAATCAACCCGGAGCTTACTGGGATATGCCTGGGCTACCGGATAAAAAATATGTGTCAGGGGTCAGAAGATGGCGGCGGCGAAACAGGTACTGAGAGCATAATGGCCGAGATTATCAGGCAAGGCCAGCAGAATGGTGAAATCCGGAGGGATCTCTCAGTTAGACTACTGGTGACGCAATTAAATATTCTTCGCGGCGTTATTGTACTGGACTGGTTGAATGATTCTTCAAAATTTGAGCTTTGTCAGGAAATGGCTAAAATAGTGGACCTCTTTCTATATGGGGCAGTCGACCCGGAAGGCAGTAAAAAATAATAACAATTCTTGTATCGTCTTTAAAAAGCTATTTGATCACTGAACTAATCCGCCCTAAGACCCCCACCTCTGCAGGCGGCGGGTTTCAAAGGGCGGTTAAGTCCAGTATGGACTCGGCTAACATTCAGAGGGGGTTGAATCCCCCTCTAAATGAAGTCTCGTTCAATGAGCAAGGGGGTAGGGCAGTGCTAAAACCCGCCAACAAATACTGTTTGACCTGGCCTGAAGCCTTTCAGTCAGGCGTCCCCCAGGCCGGCGGCAAGGGTTGGAACCTGGGGCGCCTGGCCAGGTACGGCTTTAAAATTCCACCGGGAGTGGTCCTCCGTACCGGGGCTTACGACGAGTTTTTCAGGCACAACAGGCTGCAGGATATGGTCCTGAACATTGCCCAATCAGTAACGGCCGCAAATATTGGTGAAGCCTGCAGTCAGGACAAACTGGCTCATTTAAGGGAAAAAGTCAAAGAGGGCGATGTACCGCAGCTTATAGTGAATGAGTTGGCAGACCTGCTCACTCGGCATGGCCTTATCGACAGGCCGCTGGCCGTGAGGTCCTCGGCAGCGGCGGAAGATTCGGCCAAGGCCTCCTTTGCCGGTATCCATGAGTCTTTTCTTAATGTCCTTGGCTTGGACCAGGTCCTGGCGGCGGTGAAAGGGTGCTATGCTTCCCTGTGGTCGCCCCGGGCGGTGGCCTACCGCAGAAAACTGAATATAGGCGACGCTGAGGCTGAGGCTGCGGTGGTAGTGATGGAAATGGTGGAGGCCCGGGCCGCCGGAGTGGGCTTCACCTGCGACCCCCGGACGGGCCGCCGGGACGTTTTGGTGGTCTGCGCCAATTTCGGCCTGGGGGAATCGGTAGTTAGCGGCGCCGTGGAGCCCGATACCTATTACCTGGAGGCCGGAGCATGGAGCGCGGCGCCCCGGATCCTTTCGCGAAAGATTGGGCGTAAGGAAGGAATGACCAGGCTTAAAGAAGGCGGCGGGACTAAATTTGTAAAGAACGAGGCATCAGCTGCCCGGCAGGTGCTGCCCGACGAAGAAATTGAAAAGCTGGGCCTTGTCCTGGCGAGGGTCAGCGAAGCCCTGGGGGACGGTGAACAGCACCAGGATGTGGAATGGGTTTTTGACGGCCGGGATTTTGTTCTGGTCCAGGCCAGGCCGGTAACAGCCCTGCCGCAGGTTACTTTTGCGGCTATAAAGGACCAGCCGGAGATCTGGTCCAACGGCAATTACCGGGACTCCCTGCCCATGGTCATATCACCTCTCAGCCGCCGCTTAGTGATAAATGTCGTTGATACCATTCACGAATCTTCATATTCCGAAATAGGCTATGCGCTACCGGAAGGCCTGCAGTTTTCCAAGTTTTTCAACGGACGGCTCTACGCCAATATAGCGGCCCTGCAGTGGGCCTGGTATGATTCCATGGGGATATTGCCCCGGGATGTCAACAGTTTTTGGGGCGGCCACCAGCCGGAAATAAAGATCGAGGACCCCCAACCCTTGCGGGGGATCAAAGGTTTAAAAAGATTGCAGCGCCTGCAGAAAACCGGCTCTTTAATGAAGAGGACTGTCAAAAACGCCGAAAACTCCTTTACCCGGGTCTTGTTCTCTGTAGATGTCTTAACCGAAAAGGGTTTCGGGCATTTGCAGGACAGGGACTTTATTAGTCTGTATGAGGAACTGGGGCGGGTGGTCAGGGATTTTGCCAGGGAGTTCCGGTTCTTAAGCGGCTCAGGCGCCACGGCCGTGGGGTCATTATTTAAAGTCCTCGGTAAATATTTGGGGGCCAGAACCACGGTGATTTTTAATGCCCTGATGGTGGGCGGTACGTCCGGCATAACCAGCGCGGACCACGGTTACAGACTGATGGAACTGGCCGGGACGGCCCGCCGGGACAGTGACGCCGCCCGGTTTTTCACCGCTGCCTCTTTTGCGCCGCTTGCCTGGGAAGAGCAGTTGCCTGAGAGGTCGGCCTTTAAGCAGGCCTTCCGGGAGTTTATCCGGGAATACGGGCACCGGGCCGTCTATGAGCTGGACCTGGGCAACCCCAGGTGGCGGGAGGACCCCTCTTACCTGCTGGGGATTATCTGCGGTACCATCAACACCGCTGACCTGGCCAAACTGAAGGCAGGGCAAAAAGAGACATATAAGCGGGCCTGGCAAGAAATCAAAGATAAAGTGCCTTTTTACAAACACCCGGCCATCAGGAAATGGGTCAGGGAGGCCCAGGCCGGGGCTGCGGTGCGGGAAATGACCAAGTCGGTGCTGGTCAGGGCCATGGGCGGCTACCGGATGATGGCCCAGGAACTGGGCTCCCGTTTTTGCCAGCGAGGTATCCTTGCAGCACAGGCTGACGTCCACTTCTGCACCTGGCCGGAGCTGTTTTCGGTAATAACCGGCGCCTGGAACGGCGACGGGTTAAAAGAATTGGTTGACGAAAGAAAAGACTTGTTTCAAGAAATGGAGAGCTTTTCACCGCCGGACATCATAATGGGGGAAACGCCCAGGTTTACCGGGCCGGTCACCCCGGCATCCGGTGATTGCCTGCTGGGAGTGGCGGTTGCCGCCGGAAAAGCCTCCGGCCCGGCGCGGTTGATCAGCCATCCATATGAGGGTGGCAGGCTGCAGCCGGGCGAGGTCCTGGTGGCGCCGTCCACCGACCCGGCCTGGACCCCGCTGTTTTTAAAAGCCGGCGCGGTGGTCATGGAAACCGGGGGCTTTATGTCCCACGGGGCCATAGTGGCCAGGGAATACGGTGTTCCGGCGGTGGTGAATATACCGGGCGTCATGAGGGCCGTCAAAGAGGGCTGCAAGGTAACCGTGGACGGGGATGAGGGCAAAGTGTTTCTTCAGTAAAAGAACCCGCTCAGGACATAATTTTAAAAGGCCGGGTGAAACATTCATGTTGGATATCCTGGGAAAATTAGCGGAATTAAAAATCCGGGAGGCCATTGAGAAAGGTGAATTTAAAAACCTGCCGGGGGCCGGTAAGCCGGTTAAGATTGAAGACAACATGCTCTTTGTCCCCAAAGAAGACCGGTTAGCCTTTCGGGTAATGAAAAATTCGGGGCTGGTCCCCGATGAGGTGGCGCTGAAAAAAGAAATAGAGACCCTGCAGAATACTATAGATGGATGTCAGGACGGGAAAAAGAAAGAACTGCTTAAAAAGAGGTTGGAAGAAACCAGCATCAGGTTCAATATTATCATGGAGAAAAGAGCGAGAAGGTAAACCAGTAAACCGTCCCGGTCCTTTTTTTCTTATTAACCCAGCTTTCCATACGTCAGTGTTCTCCACAGCCATTCCAGGGGACCGAAATGGTATTTCTTCATCCAGTACCGGCTAAAATAAACCTGCAGCATGAATATAAGTAACGTTAAAACAATCCCCCAGGCAGGACCAACCCGTCCGAACAATCCCAGTCCATAACTATAGAAAATGGTGGTGGCAATAATCGACTGCAGCAAGTAATTGGTCAAAGCCATTCTCCCCACATCTCCCAAGGGGGCCAATATTTTGAACATGTCCGGTTTCTGCAGGAGGAATATAATTGTTGTCATATAAAAAAAGCAAATTGCCACACCACTGATAAACGTCCCTGCCATGTAGTAGAATTGACTGGCCATAAATGACAGACCCAACAAATTGTACTTTCCGGTGACTTGCAGAAAAACAAAAGGTATTCCCACAACCAAACCCCATAGCCATATTTTTCGTAAAAATAGCTTATTAACATCAACATCTTGGATCAAACGTCTCCTGGCGGCATATGTGCCCAACAAGAACATGGCCAGGACCTGCGGGGCCATGACATACATAGTCTCTGCCACGAATGAAAAATCAGACAGCCTTTGCCGGAGTATTTCGATGAAGCTGCCCTGGCTATACACTTGCAGCGATGTTTGCACTTGCTCTTCCAAATACTGCGCAAAGTCATATCCCGCTATATCCTCACCATTAACCGCAGCAGCCAGCGCAACAAATCCCCCAATAATGACGATGGGTATAATGATGAGCATCATAGACCAGATCAGCAGCGTTTTCTCGGTTTTATTTCTGAACAATAGCAAAAACAATCCTATCACTGCGTAAAAATGAAGGATATCCCCCCACCACAGAAGAGTTATGTGCATGATGCCAAAGAACAGCAAGACCAAAATCCTTCGCCCATATAGTTTCACTACCGGTCTGCCCTTTTCCCGGGCTCGCTCCATGAATATATAAAACCCATATCCGAATAAGAACGAAAAAATGGTATAAAATTTACCCTCGGCAAAGATGGTAATAAAATAATCCGCCAGAATATCGCTGGTTTTTGTCCACCACTGTGTTTCAGCCGGGTAGACATAAAGCATGGGGGCCATAAACAACGGCATGTTAACGAGCAGAATTCCCAGCAAGGCAAAACCCCTGATTATATCCAGGGTGACGATCCTCTCTTTGCCGGAAACGGGAATTAGTTTTTCTGTTTCATTTAATGACCGGATAAGAAAGCCTTGCCGGGAGTTACCGGTCATGACAATACCTCCGTCCGGATAAGAGTTACCCTTATGTATTCGGTTTAAACCCCTAATTTTAGAGTCTATTCCCCTTATTCTCGCGATTACACAGGATTTCAAAAAACAACTAGAATCTTTTTCCATCCAACGTCAATATGTTTGTGTGTCTTCTAAAGGCGACCTGGCCGTCAAGCCTTGACCCACCGTGATTGTTGATAGTGAGGGACGGGCGAGGGTGACGGTATATTTTACATCAATTTCCCAAAGTTGGTCGGAGGCTGTTACCTGGCGGTTAATAGCCAGGCGCCTGGGATGCTTAACCTTGATACGCCGCTGTGGTGCTAATATATCTAATTCCTTGCATAACCTGT
>JBFMEU010000100.1:0-6626 GCA_040753155.1 Bacillota bacterium | reverse complement strand
GCCGAGTCCATACTGGACTTAACCGCCCTTTGAAACCCGCCGCCTACAGAGGCGGGGGTCTTAGGGCGGATTAGTTCAGTGATAAACGATAAACCGCAAGTACAAACAGGTGCGCCTTCTGCCATACAGTAAATCTTCAAATGTCTTCGCTGGTTTTCTCATTCTGACTCCTGACTTCTGACTCCTGACTACTGAGTAGTTACAAACCCCCTGCTAGTACTTGTGCCTATAGTTTGCACATTCTGTCTGAAGGATACCTGTTTAAAACATTATTTTTTGGCGGCGGGCATAAATATTCAAAAGGATGCCCAGGGCGATTATATTGGTCATCATGTTGCTGCCGCCGTAGCTTATAAAGGGCAGCGGCAGCCCGGTGATGGGCATGATGCCGACGGTCATGCCGACATTTACCAGTACGTGAAAGGTCAGCATGCTGCTTATGCCGACCGCCAGCAGCATGCCGAACCTGTCCTTGGCCTCGGCGGCAATTCTAAGGCCCCGGTAAATAATCAGGAACAGCAGGCCCAGCATCACCAGAGCGCCCAGGTAGCCAAACTCCTCACCCACCACGGAAAAAATGAAGTCAGTGTGCCGGATGGGCAAAAAATCAAAAAAGCTCTGGGTACCGCCCAGCAGCCCCTTGCCCCACAGGCCGCCGGAGCCGATGGCGATTTTGGACTGGATCATGTGGTAGCCGGCGCCCTGCCAGTCCGACCAGGGGTCCAAAAAGATGGTCAGCCTGGTCAACTGATACTCTTTAAGGGGGATCCAAGTACCGAACTTGAGATGGGCCCACACCAGGCCGATAGCCGCCGCGACGCCGGCGGTCAGCAGGCCGCCCACCAGCAGCGGCCGGGCCCCCGAAGCAAAGAGCATCCCGAACATAATGGCGATAAACACCAGGGATGTGCCCAGGTCGGGCTGATTCAGGATTAGCAGCATGGGTATGCCTACGTGGATGAAGCAGGGCGCCAGATCCCGCAGGCGGTTCAACTTGCCTTCCCGCTCGGCCAGAAAGGAGGCAAAGGTAATAATAATCATTACTTTGGCAAACTCGGACGGCTGCAGGGTTAAAGGCCCGATTTGAATCCAGCGCTGGGCCCCCATGACCTCGCTGCCGATGAATATAACCATGACCAGCAAAACCAGGTTCAGCAGGTAGATGCTCCGGGTATATTTCTGTAAATCTTCATAGGGGATATAGATAACGGCGGCCATCAGGATCAGGCTGAATAAAATCCAAAAAAACTGCCGGAAGGCGTATTCCTTTTTCATCCACAGCAGCCTCTCCAGCAAGCTTGCCTCCTGAAGCCGGTGGATGTCCATACCCAACATCATCCACCACTCGTAGTCGGTGCTGGCGCTGCCGATAACCACCAGGCCGATGACCAGGGTCAGTCCGGCAGCAGTCAGCAGAGTATGGTCCAGACCCCGGTACAATCTCCTTAAGGACACCGGCACACCGCCTTTCATGCATAATCAACCGCGGCCCTGACGGGCCGCGGCCATAACTGCAAACTAATTTAACAACTCCCAACCTTAATTATAATTACCTCCGGCGGATCAGGCAATACCGTTTCTGAGCGCATAGACATGGGTAGTCATATACACACAAAGCTAATAAACTTAGCCCCGGCCAATTTGACCAAGTACATGTTTTACCATACACTTGTACTTATGTCTATCTATTTAGTTTGCTGCTATTAACCCCCGGCCGCCCTCTTCATCCGCTTGACGGGAATATTGGCTACCAGGGCAACCTGGTTTTCATTGCTGTCCAGACTTACTTCCAGGGCCTCCTCGTCTATTTCCATATAATTTGAAATTACGTTAATTAAATCCGCCTTGAGGGATTCCAGCAGTTGGGGTGAAATGCTTGACCGGTCATGCACCAGTACCAGGCGCAGCCTCTCCTTGGCCACATTCTTGCTGGCGGCGCTGCTCTCTTTGCCGAAAATCCGGTTCAGAAATTCCAACACTAGCGTTCCCTCCTTTCCTACTTACCTAAGCCCATCATCCGCCGCAGCTTGCTCATCAGGCCGTCGTTCTCTTCCAGATTCATCATGGGCACGGCCTCTCCCTTGATGCGGCGCACAATGTTCCGGTAGGCCTGACCGGAACGGGAACGCTCGTCCAGCACCACGGCCTCGCCACGGTTGGTGGTAATAACAACCATTTCGTCCTCAGGCACCACGCCCAGCAGGTCAACCGCCAGGATGTCGATAATGTCCTCAATGCTCATCATATCACCCTGCTTGACCATCTTGGGGCGCAGGCGGTTAATAATGAGTTTTGGCGCCCGCAGTTCGGCAGCTTCCAGCAGGCCGATGATCCGGTCGGCATCCCTGACCGCGGATACTTCCGGGGTGGTAACCACCACGGCTTTTTCCGCCCCGGCGATGGCGTTGCGAAAGCCCTGCTCAATCCCGGCGGGGCAGTCAATGATTACATATTCAAATTCTTCTTTTAGCTCGGCACAAAGGTTTTTCATTTCATCGGGGCTTACCGCCGATTTGTCTTTGGTCTGGGCGGCCGGCAGCAAAAACAGGCCCTCAAAGCGCTTGTCTTTGATCAGCGCCTGGCGCAGGCGGCAGTAACCTCCGGTTACGTCCGTAATATCGTAGACAATTCTGTTTTCCAGGCCCATAACAACATCCAGGTTGCGCAGACCAATATCCGCATCCACCAGGGCAACCTTATGCCCCAGGGCAGCTAAACCAGTACCAAGGTTGGCGGTGGTGGTGGTTTTGCCAACCCCTCCTTTACCGGAAGTAACTACAATTACTTCTCCCATACCCGCTTGCGCCTCCTCTTATATGCATCTCGACAGGTGTCTTAGGTATTCCTTGCCGGCTGGTAGGACTCTATGGTGACAACCCCGTTTTTTATACGTGCCCACTCCACGTGATCCACATCCGCTGCCTCCCCGTCAGGGGCCCGGGTAATATGATTGGCAATTCGCAGCTGGGTGGGCTGCAGGCGCAGGGCGACAATAACCGCATCCTCGCTGCCGGTGGCCCCGGCATGAACAACCCCCCGCAAAATTCCCATTACAACAATGTTGCCGGTGGCTACCACCTCGGAACCAGGGTTGACATCTCCCAGAATTACAACATTGCCGTCGTAGTAAATACTTTGTCCCGAACGTAAGGTGCGCTGCACCAGGATTGTTTTCTCATCAGCCAGACCGTTAATGTCTTCTGGTGTCATGCCCGGAAAACGAACCAGGGTACCCTTCATATCCACCGGTATTCCATCCCCTTTTACGAGTCACAATGACAACTGTATTTTGATTCTACAACTGGCAACCAAATCCTGCTAATACAAGCAAAAAAAGAAGGGGCATTTAGGCGGCTTTCTTTTTGTATACAATTTGAACCATGGGTAAGGTTCGGCTCAACAGTGTACGTGATGAAAATTTGTAATATTGTACAAATAATTTCTTGATAATCGCACTAATATCGTGTACACTATAATATGAGGTGATTATTGTGCTTAAAAATATAACCCTGAGTGCTGAAGAGAAATTGATTGAAGATGCCAGAAAAAAGGCGAAGTTAAATAATACGACTTTGAATGAATTGTTCCGGCATTGGCTTGCCGGATATTCAAGAGACAAAAATCTGGCAGACAAATTGGACGTATTCTTATCAAAAACAGAATATGTTTCAAGCGGAAGGAGCTTTACTAGGGATGAACTTAACGAAAGATAGATATTTCATTGATACAAATATAATCATCTACATGTTTGATAAGGATCATCCTCAAAAAAGGGAAACGGCCATAAAAATTGTCAAAGAAGCTCTTGAATCGGGCAAAGGTGTTATCAGTTATCAGGTTATTCAGGAATTCTGTAACGTTGCGCTTAAAAAATTCAAGGCTCCTATGACCTCAAGTGATTGTGGTTCTTTTATCACCGGGTATCTTTTTCCCTTGTGCTCCGTTTTTCCCGGCATTGAACTGTTCAGTTCGGCACTGGAGATCAGCGAAAGCACACAGTACGGTTTTTATGACTCGCTTATCCTGTCAGCTTCTTTATTTTCAGGATGTGGTACTGTTCTTACTGAGGATATGCAGCACAATCAGATTGTTCGCAATATGAAAATAATAAATCCCTTTCAAGATGGTTGAATCTGGTCCGGTTCCGGCGGTGCCGGCGGCAGTTCCCATGGCAACGGGGACGGTTCCGGCGCCGGCGGCGGCTCCGGGCTGGGTTGCGGCTCCGGGACCGGCTGTGGTTCCGGGACCGGCTGCGCCGGTGCCGGACCGGGCTGCGCCGGTGCGGGATCAGGCGCGGGCGCCGGGGGATCCGGCACGGGAGCCGCCGGCGTTGCCGGTGTAGACGCCGGCGGCGCTGCCGGGACCGGCGTTGGCGTTGTTGTCCCTTCCTCCTCCCCGGACTCCTGTGCCTGATCCCGGGTAAAATAGGCGTCCAGCATGGCCCGGCCCACCGGTGCCGCGGCGGCGCTGCCCTGCCCGCCGAACTCCACCACCACCGCCAGGGCCACCTCGGGGTTCTCGTAGGGGGCGAAGGCCACAAACAGGGCGTGCCTGAATGTTCCTACTTCCGCAGTACCGGTTTTGGTACCGGCAGTCCAGGAAAACCCTGCAAAGGCGCCGGCTGCGGTGCCATCCCCCATGCTGCCCAGATACATCCCCTCCCGGATAATGGCCAGGGTCCGGGGTGAGGCGTCAACCTTGCCCAGTATTTCCGGGGTAAATTCTTTCACCACCGAACCGTCCGGGGCCACCACCCGGTTAACCAGACGGGGCTTATAAAGGGCGCCGCCGTTGGCTATGGCAGCCGTATAATTGGCCAGTTGAAGGGGCGTCACCATTACATAGCCCTGCCCCACCGACCCGTTGAGGGTGTCGTACAACTGCCAGGTAAGATCCCATTCCTTTTTATTGTACAGCTCTTCCAACTTCTCCCGGTCCGCTTCCAGCTCAGCCTTCAGGCGGGCCAGTTCCTGCATTTTTTCCTGCTCCAGCCGCTCCAGCTCTTTTTCCCCGGTCCGGTTAATCCGGCCAAGGTCCCTATGGCCGGCGCCTGCCTCCCGGGTGGCGTGAGTTTCGACCACTTCCTGAACTTGCTCCGCATAGCGGGCCTCCACCTGCCGTACTTGCTGAGCATAGGAACTTTCCGCCGCTTCAAGTCTTTTCTCAAGCTTATACCTTGTCGCAGGCATAACACCCCTGGACTCGCCAGGCAAATCTATGCCTGTTTTGCTGCCCAAACCAAACTCCGTACCATACCGGGCAATGGGGTCCTGACCCATCCGGTGGGCAATGGTCCAAAAGAAGGTATTGTTCGATACCTGGATGGCCCGCTTGATGTCAACCCGGCCGTGGCCCGAAGTCCTCCAGTTCTTCATAGTCAGGCCCGGAATCCGGTAGTAGCCGGGACAGTTAACAATTGTATCCAGTGTTATGTGCCCCGTTTCCAAACCTGCGACCGCAGTTACCATTTTAAAGGTTGAGCCGGGAGCATAAGCTGACAGAGCCCGGTTCAGAAAAACCCTCTCCCGCTCCATATCTTGCCATTGCTGGCTGGTAAAGCCGGTTATAAAAATGTTCGGGTCATAGGAGGGCAAGCTGGACATAGCCAGTACCCCCCCATTGCGCACGTCCAGCATTACCGCGGCCGCCCCGGTAGCCTGGTGACCGGCCCTGCGGGCCGACTCAATGGCGCCTGCCAGGGCCTCCTCCGCAGCCAGCTGGACCCGGTGGTCAATATTCAATATCAGGTCGCTGCCGGGCGCCGGGTCCTTCAGACCCAGATCCCGCACCGGTCTGGCCCTGGCGTCCACCTCGACCTGCCGGGCCCCCTTTTCGCCCTTCAGGTAGCGCTCAAAGGTGTTTTCCAGCCCGGTTTGGCCAAAACTGTCCCCCAGCCGGTAGCCCTCCTCCCGGTGGGCCTCCAGCTGCTGGGAATCCATTTCCTGAACGTAGCCAAGGACGTGAACCAGGGACTGGCCCAGGGGATAGTCACGCACCGGCTCCTCGGCAATGATAACCCCCGGCAAATCAGTTATTTGCTCCCTTACCCGCACCACCGTCTCCCAGCCGACATCCACCGCCAGGACCACCGGTTCGAACAGGCGGTAGCTCTGGGCCTTAATCCTGCTGTTTATATCCTCCCTTAGCTCCGCGGGCGCCTTGCCCAAGTTTTCATCTTCAGCCAGAATATTCACCAGCTTCTCCAATACTTCGTCCTGCTCCTCCCCGGGGCCAAACAGCATCAGGGAAATATTATACACAGGCCGGTTGCCCAGCAACCGGAAGCCGGTCCGGTCAAATATCTCACCCCGGGGCGCCTCCACCGAGGTGAGCCGGACCAGATTATCCGTGGCCATAACCTGATAACGCTCATTTTGCAATAGCTGAAGGTTGGTCAGCTGAGCCGCCAGAATAATAAACACCAGGGCCAGCACCCCGGCCAGCAGCCTTATTCTGGCTTGAGTTTTCCTTCTGTCCATACACGTTGCTCCTTTTGTATGCATTCAGTAAACCAGGTGGAGGCACGGCGTTATCGTTAGCGAACGACGCAGCATAGCCGGTAACAGCACCCATTCAGGCATTCAGAATTCAGGAGTCAGAATTCAGAATGCCCCGAGAATATGGAA
>JBFMEU010000099.1:0-7081 GCA_040753155.1 Bacillota bacterium | reverse complement strand
TCCAAGCATAAAACCGTAAAGGAAGCTAAAATAATGGTCAGTAAAATGGATGATAATTCCAGTCAATTTCCTTGAGGGGGAAAATACAAGAAAAAAATACCCCTTTTTGCAGTGGAATCATCTATATGCACCCCAATGTTTTTGAGGTGGCAGTGGTAGGAGTTCCCGATCCGGTAATGGGTGAAGAAGTAATGGCCTTTGTGCTGCTACGGGAAGGCGGCAGTATGGACCCTGACGACCTGAGAAAATTCTGTGCCGATAAACTGGCCCGTTATAAAATCCCAAAATACATTCGGTTTGTTGACAACCTGCCCAAAACAACAGCCGGCAAACTATTAAGACGTGAGCTAAAGGGCTGGATTAACTCACCTGAAATAAGCAACGGCCAGTGATAAAAAGCGCGCGCGTTTTGTAACTACTCAGGAGTCAGGATTCAGGATTCAGAATGCCCCAAGAATTGCTTCCAGCAATTTACTAACCTCTGGCAAGAGAAGTTTTGTTTCGTAAATATCAAGCAATATCGGCATTCTTCAACAGAACCTTGGTTTTCTCATTCTGACTCCTGACTTCTGAGCACTTCGGAAACACCATGGATAAATACAAAAACATCATTTAGCGTTGCGCCCGGCAAGGGGACTGTAATCCCCCTCGCATCTAGAGCTGGGCAGGCCTTTCGTCAACCGTTATTACGACTTTGACGGTGCGCCCCTCACGGTAAACAGCCGCCTCTACCCGCTGGCCGATCTTGGACTGGCGTATCGCCTCGACAGCCTCCTCGGTATGCTTTACTTTATTTTCTCCCCACTTCAGGATAACGTCACCTTGACGCAACCCCGCTTTCTGAGCCGGACTTCCGGGCACAACCCCCACCACCAGAACACCCTCATTGTTGGGCAGGCCAAGGTACTGAGCAATCTCCGGGGTGAGATTCTGCATTTGCACACCCAGCCAGGGCCTTATCACCTTACCCTTGCGCATCAAATCATCCAGCACCTGTTTCACGGTACTGGTGGGAATAGCAAACCCGATACCCTGCGCCTGGGCCACCGCAGTGTTAATGCCAATAACTTCTCCCTTGAGGTTTAACAAGGGGCCTCCACTATTGCCCGGGTTGATTGACGCATCTGTCTGCAAAAGATTTTTGTAAGAGCGGTGCTCTACTGCCACCGGGCGTCCTTTGGCGCTGATAACCCCTATGGTGACGGTATGGTCAAGTCCATATGGATTGCCGATGGCAATCACCCAATTGCCAACTTTGATTCTATCAGAACTGCCCAGATTTAGATGGTCAAACTCCTTGTTCGAACTGATTTTTAACACCGCCAGATCCAAATCGTAATCAGCCCCCACGACGTTTGCCTGCAGTGGTTCATCATATCCCTGAACTGTAACTTGTATATCAGTGGCCCCGGATATTACATGCTCGTTGGTGAGGATATATCCGTCGCCTGTGATGATAAAGCCCGACCCCATGCCCCTTTCCTCCCGCTGCCTGTTTTCAAAGGGATAAGGGCTGCCAAAAAAGTTTCTGAAAAAGGGATCATTCCAGAGGGGGTCTATGGATGAGCCCTGACGAACTTTGACTGTGTCGATTTTAACCACCGCCGGACCGGCCTGCTCGACAATATTAGCTATTGTATCCGGCCCAACCCCCGGCATGGACACACTGTCCTCTGCACGCGCCAGAGCCCCGCTGGACTTGGAATCAGCCAGATCACCCGCCATAATACACCCTCCGGCAAACATGATCCCCGCCACAAATGCCGTCACAGCAATAAAAAGAATCATCCTTGCAGGTTTGCTTTGCATGAATCACTCACTCCCCAACTCAAAATACATATACAATTATATCACAAAAATAATACAAAACTGTTATCAAGGATGAATGTTTAATTTTTCAGATAATTTTTATTGTTATTTTTATTTTTCTGGAAATTGATATTGCACTACAACACTCCCTCTTATATAATAATCAAAAAGGATGAATGTGAAAGCAATCACAATGCAAAATTGGGACTAGATCTAAAATAAATTGAAAATTATGAAAGCAATCTAACATGTTGCTTTTTTCACAAGTTGTCTTTACAATTGTACTATAACTCACAAAATGCCAGAAAGGGATGAATCAGCCCGGCCAAAGCACAGCTGAAGTACAGCTGGTTGTTAACATACAAGATTGTCACCACGGTTAAAGATACATATCCCCAGGGCGCTAATATGAAAGTGCGCCATAAAATGCACCCTTATTCACAAACAAAAAGTTAACAAAAATAAGACCTTGCCGGAGGGGCCAGATCTAAAATGGGCAATAACCGCAGTTATCCACCCAGTTAACGTCTTCAGATATAGTCGCACTTCAAAAATATTGACGGCTCAACTACTCCCCTATCATCCAAGCAGGTGGTGAGAAACTATGTTCTTCAGAAAAGTTGTAAGCAAAAGCGGAGGCAAGGAGTACGCTTACGTAAAGCTTATTGAAAACTATCGCGAGGGCAATAAGGTTAAACAAAAGGTCATCGCCAATCTGGGCAACCTGGAAAACTTTACACCTGAAAAGGTGCAGTCGCTAATCTCAGGTTTATCCAGAATTTGCGGGGTTGACCACCAAAATCAACTCGGCTTGGAAACTAAAAAGGTTTTGCACTACGGAGACGTGCTAATCCTGGATACGATTTGGGACCATCTTGAATTATCAAAACACCTTGCAACTCACACCCGTGAACACAGCAAAAAAATTGATGTACCCCTGCTAACCAAACTCCTGGTCATGAATCAGATTATCAAGCCCAAGAGCGGGAGAGCTATAAGCGATTGGTGCCAGAACTTATACCTGCCTGAGTTGGAAACTAAGCAGTTGCGCTGCGATGACTTTTACGAGGCCCTGCACAGGCTGGTTGAGGCTAAAGAGTCGCTGGAAAAAGCATTGCTCATGCAAATGAGACGGAAGAATTTGAGAGATTCCGACCCTATATATTGCCAACTAATCAGGGGCTTTTTTGAAAACAACATTAAGGAAGCTCAATCACCCAAGCAAATCTTCCTTACCCAAGCCCCGAAAAGAAAACAGGTTGACATGGCTATCCTGGTTAACCGGAAAGGCATCCCGGTGGGGCACAAAACTTTTACCGGATACTTCAATGATGGAGAAACCGTACCCCACAGAATAATGGAAATTCAAGATCTATACGAAATCGAGCGCTGCGTGTTTGTTAGCGACCAAAATACCATCACCGAAGAGAATTTAAACCTGCTTCACGCCCTGGGGTATGAGTATGTGGCCGGCATTGATAACCACCGCTTAAATTCTGAAACAGCAATACTCCAGGAAGAAATGAAAAAATCACCTGCCACCTTTAACAATCAGTACCTTGATAACCTCTGGTACAAAGAGATTATTAATGGAGAAATCAGGTACCTGTTATGCTACACTCCCCAAAAAGCAGCTCAGAAAAAGGAAGTTTTGGAGAATAAGCTTAATGATCTGGAAAAGGAACTTACCCGCATCAAAAACTGGGTCCGCAAAAGATGTGACATTGAAGCCAAGGAAACCTTTTACAGGGCTACGAAAGCCTTAAAGGACCCGCTCTGCAAGAGATATTTCAACTTTGGTTATGACGAAAATACCAAGGAATTCTTATTTGAGCGAAAGCAAAACACCATTGACAGCGAGTATCTCCTGGCCGGCAAGTTCATTATCAAGACTAACTCCCCCACCATCCGTACAAGGGATATGATCGCTGCCTATAACAACTACGCCGGAACCCGGAATGAGTTCAGAGCAATCAGAAACCTTGATATCCGGCCAACCCGGTTTGATGCAAAACCCTCTGCGCACGGTCATGTATTTGCCTGCATCCTGGCCTACATGGTTAAAAAAACTCTTGAGCGTGAACTTAAGGAACATAACCTTAATTACACAGCCAGACAGGCTTTGGACGCCCTGGAGGACATAAAACTTACAGTTAATCAACTAAACAATAATGAGGTTAAAACTATTACACACATCACAAGTCACCAGCAAGTTATTTTATCCGCCCTGGGGATAGATAATTTGCCCCGGACAATGGAGTAAATTCCACTTGAACCTTAATTAATCGTGATAATAGATTACTCCTATTCTTTTAGCTTCACGCCAGTAGGCCATAAAAATGCTGATAAAGGCACTGAGCCACGAACCACCGCTGGAAGAACGGTTATTATTAGCTTGGATATGTTGCAGATCTTCCATAAATAACACCTCCTTCTCATCTAACAGCTACGCTTGCTATAATCTCTCTTATATCACACCAGAACAGACCCCGGTGCGAAGCGCCGAGCATGGCTGAGATTGAGAAACCGGCACAATAAATCCAAATAATTAAGAGGTGAAAACACCTGCCAATACAGAACCATACTTGTCTAAATTTAACACTATAACCAGCAGGCATATTTTACCATATACCTACTGAAGTCGCAAGTTTTTCAGAAACATGTTGTCACTATGGTTTGTCTTTTTCGAGGACCATTTTCCTTGAGAGAAATAAATCTGCGGAGGAGGTGATTAACAGCGCCAAGGAAGCAGAAATACATGTAAAACGCCTTCCGGAATGCGCTAAAAACAAAAAGGAATAGAAATCAATGCCGCTGAAGCGTCGTCAGCAGAGGATGAAAAAACCCGGAAAGGGGACTAATAAGCTTTCGTGCGCAATATGCAGGAGCGCCGGGACCGGTCCGAAACGAGGCCTGGCCTTGCCGGCGCACAGCTTATGAACAAACGGTAAGCATCCGTGTCCCCGAACAGAGACTACACATGAGAGGTTGGTTAATTTTAAAATTAGACCAGAAAAAGAAACAACTAAACAACTGAATAAATCTCTTTTGAGGGGGTGTACATTTTGACTGGTATGCTAGGATCCGCCCGTAACAAGGTCGGCGCCAATGCCCGCCTGCTCTACGAAGCCATGATGGCAGGCAGCAGGTGGTATGGCAACTGGCAGATTGAAAACAGCAAATTTATCCTGGAAAGGCGCAGAAAAATACTATTAATTCTTCTACTCCCACTAATAGTGTTTGCCGGCCTGGAAATGGCTAACGCCGCCGAACTTCCCAATATACTTGGCGGCAAAAGCGCATATGCGCCTTCTTTCGCCACAGTGCAAATGTTTACTGTATCCCTGCTCATCGGCCTGATTGCCGGCCTGCTCACCGGTTGTATTGGCGCCGGCGGCGGGTTTATCCTTACACCGGCCCTGATGAGCGTTGGGGTTAAGGGGATTATGGCGGTGGGTACCGACATGTTCCACATCTTTGCCAAGGCCATCATGGGGGCCACCATTCACCGCAAGATGGGCAACGTCAACGTTATGCTGGCAGCAGTGTTTGTAGTGGGCTCACTAACCGGGGCAACCGCAGGCGGCCTGATCCAGCGGGGCATTTACGAAGCCAACCCGTCCCTGAGTGATGCCTTCATAGGTTCGGTTTACGTAATAATACTCGGCTTCATTGGATTTTTCACTCTGTACGACTTTTTAAGCTCACGGAAGAGAACAACCACCACCACTTCAGCGCCAAGCGATGATCTGACCAACATCGCTAAAAAGATGCAAGCCATTAAAGCCCCTCCCTATGTTCACTTTGACCAGGATCTGGGAGGCAGGAAGTTGTCCGTTTATCCAATTATCGCCACCGGCTTTATTGTCGGCCTTATAGCAGCCATCATGGGTATCGGCGGGGGATTTGTGTTCTTCCCCACCTTCGTATACCTGCTGGGCGTTTCAACCTTCACTACAGTCGGCACTGATATTTTTCAAATCATCTTTACCGCCGGCTATGCATCTATCTCCCAGTACGCAGTGTATGGATTCGTCTTCTATACCCTGGCCATGGGCCTGCTGCTGGGTTCACTGATTGGTATCCAGATTGGCGCCATGACCACTAAAATTGTGCCGGGGATTATGATCAAGGGATTTTTTGCGGTAACTGTGCTGGGCGGCTTCGTCAACCGCGTGTTCGCCCTGCCCGGCTCACTGTCCAAAGCCGGCTACATGGAACTGACACCCGCAGCGGCAAAGATTTTGGATGCCCTCAGCTTCTACATCTTCTTTGCCATCGTCGGGGCATTTGCCGTCTGGGTAATCTACTCATTCCTGGCCGGACTGGGCAGAATACGGGCCGGCGATATCGACCACTCCGCCGGTGCGGGACACTGATTTGAGGAGGTGAAATAAATGCCCCTGATAATGAATAAAAAACAATTCTATAAAGGCCTGGTGTCCTTAATCCTGTTCCTGCTGCTGCTGATACCGCTATTCACACCAGTGTTCGAGGGCAAGACCGGGATGGAGGCTGCTGACAACCTGTTCAACTCCCTCTCCAAGGGTTCATCCTACTATATACCCATGGTTGCCGAAGAGGCCGCGGATTACCAGGGCAAGACCCTGGATATGAAATTCAAGGTCAAGGAACCTGCTGACACCGAACTAATGACCAAGCTCTTTGCGGGAGCCGGCGCTGAAGTTGCTGTCAGCGGCGAAGGATTGGCAGTCAAGGGCGATTTAGGTGCCGTTATCCAGGCGGCCATTGCCGACTCAGACGACCTGTTCCTGGAGCAGGAAAGCGCCATTCAGGCCAGGTACGGGGAAGAAAACGCCCGGCTGGTTCTCTACTGCTGGTACGATTCGTTCTATCAAATGGAGAAGCATTTCATGCACGATAACAGATTTGACGATGCTCTCTTTGTCAAGAAGGTAATGAGCAGAGCCCTGGAGCCTTCCTACAACTTCGCCGGTTTCACGGCGGCCAAGGTCAGCGACAGAGCGGGCATTACCATCTTCCTTCTCACCTTCTACGTCTTCTATACCCTCTGGTACGGGTTCAGCATCATGTTCCTGTTCGAGGGCCTGGGCATAACCGCCTCGAAGTCCGAAAAGAAAGAAACCTGATCACTAAGCTGCTAAGCACTACTAATTATCCTATCCTTGAACGAGACTTCATTCAGAGGGGGATTCAACCCCCTCTGAATGTTAGCCGAGTCCATACTGGACTTAACCGCCCTTTGAAACCCGCCGCCTACAGAGGCGGGGGTCTTAGGGCGGATTAGTTC
>JBFMEU010000098.1:0-7198 GCA_040753155.1 Bacillota bacterium | reverse complement strand
ATTTATCGGCAGCAGCTGCTTTATGTGAGTAATTTAGTTTTATTCAGGTATTCAGAATTCAGGAGTCAGGATTCAGAATAACCGTATATCTCATACTTCGGAAACGCCATGGATAAACGATAAACCGTAAGTACAAACAGTCGCGCCTTCTGCCATACCAGTAAATCTTCAAATATTTTCGCTGGTTTTCTCATTCTGACTACTGATTCCTGAGTAGTTACGTAATTTATGGCTTAAAGGTTGTGGGTGCAGAAAAGGAAGATCGGCATGGAATACTTGTTAAAGGGCCTCTGGGACGCCGTCTGGCTGGTGATTAGTCTGGACCCCGACATGATGCAAATTATTATGATGTCCCTTCAGGTTTCGGGAATAGCTGTACTCCTGGCCGGGGTACTGGGGGTTTCGGCGGGAACCTATCTGGGTTTGCGGCCCCTTAACCGGGTCCGGCTGCTCACCAAGCTGGTTTACACCTTTATGGGCTTTCCCCCGGTGGTGGCCGGCCTGGTGGTGCTGTTGATTCTTTCCGCCCAGGGGCCCCTGGGCTACCTGCAGCTCCTGTTTACCCCCGGGGCCATGATTATTGTCCAGACTGTCCTGGCCTTCCCCATCATTACCGGTCTGACCATGATGGGCATCCGGGAAAAAGACAGTGAAGTCAGGGATACGGTGCTTTCCCTGGGGGCCAGCGGCCTGCAGCTGGCCTGGACGGTGATCCGGGAAGCCCGCTACGCCATTATGGGGGCCCTGGTGGCGGGGTTCGGGCGGGTGGTGGCCGAGGTGGGGGCGGTGATGCTGGTGGGCGGCAACATTCACGGCTACACCCAGGTGATGACCACGGCCATTGTGCAGGAAACCAGGCAGGGTAACTTTGAGTTTGCCATTGGCCTGGGGCTGGTGCTGATGATGATTGCCTTTATCTTTAATTCTATCTTCTACAGGTTGCAGAGCGGGGTGGGTCGCTATTAAGACAACAATCTTTGAATTAAAGGATGTAGTGCAAAAATTTGGCCCCCGGGAGGTTTTACAGGTAGACCACCTGGCCTTTGAGCAGGGTAAAATGTACGGTATTATGGGGCCCAGTGGCGCCGGCAAGAGCACCCTGCTGCGGCTGCTCAACCTGCTGGACCCCCCGGCCCGGGGTGAGCTGCGCTTCATGGGTCAAAATGTTTACAGCCGGGGAACCAGGGTTGACGTGGCCATCCGCCGCCGGATTACCATGGTCTTTCAAAGGCCGGTACTTTTTAACGCCCCGGTGGATTATAATGTGGCCTACGGGCTCAAGCTCCGGGGGGAAAAAGAGCCCCGGCTGGGCCGGCGGGTGGCCGCTATTCTGGAGCAGGTGGGGCTGCAGGACCTGGCCGGCCAGCACGCCAAATCCCTATCCGGGGGCGAGGCCCAGCGTCTGGCCCTGGCCAGGGCCGCGGTCCTGGAAACTGATGTGCTGCTCTTGGACGAGCCCACCGCCAACCTGGACCCGGGCAATGTGGCCCTGATGGAGGACTTTATCCAGTGGTTGAACAGTGAGCGGGGCGCCACCATCATCCTGGTTACCCACAACATGTTTCAGGCCCGCCGGGTGGCCCAGGAGTCAATTTTCATTTATGACGGCCGGGTGGTGGAAACCGGGCCCACGAAGGAGCTTTTCACCCGGCCCCGGGACGAGCGCACCGCGGCCTTTGTGGCCGGGCGGATGGTATGCTAGTCCAGTAACTCCACCCCCAGCGCGGCCAGACTGCTTCGTTCAGTTTGCTGCAGAGTAATATGGGCGTATAGTTCATGTCCTTTAAATCTGTCAATCAAGTAGACAAAACCATTATTCTGGGCTGTCAGTCTGCAGTTGTCTATTTGCTGAATATCACCCAGGACCACCAGCTTGGCGCCCTTACCAGCCCGGGTCACAATGGTTTTAATATTCTCCCGGTTAAGATTTTGGGCCTCGTCGATGATAATCCACTGCTGGGGAATGGATCGCCCGCGAATGTAGGTAAGGGCCTCCAGTTCCAGGTAACCCTCTTTAATAAACTCATCCAGCTTCCCGGCAGGGGTGGTGTGAGTGCCGTACTTATTAGAGGTAAAGTTTTGGATCAGATAATATAAGTTATCATAGATAGCGCCCATCCAGGGATTCAATTTCTCCTCTTTGGAGCCTGGCAAAAAACCAATGTCCTGGCTATGGGGTATCAGTGCCCGGGTCACTACCAAATTGTTGTAACGACGCAGATTGATGACTTGATGCAACCCGGCGGCCAGGGCTAAAAGGGTCTTGCCCGTACCTGCGGGCCCCAGGATGGAAACCAGGTGCAAATCCGGGTTCAACAGCGCGTCCACGGCAAACTGTTGCTGTATGTTGTCCCTGATGGGACTGATGCCAAAAACATTCAAATCCCTGGCCAGGGGTACAATGCCGCCCCTTTGGCGGTCATATCTGCCAAAATTTCGCCCGCCGGTTTCATCTTCCATGATGAAATACTGATTGGGTAAGAAAGATTGATCATTTATGTCAAGCCGGTCGAATTGATAAAACTGCTGCACCTGGGCGGCGGAGATACGCATGGTCTTCCAGCCCTGATACAAATCCTCCAGGTTTAGTTTCTCCTCGTCATAATTTTCTGCTGCGATGCCCAAAGCGTCAGCCATAATTCTGACACAAGTATCCCGGGTAACCAGGGTAACCTGTTCGTCCTTTCCCAAACCTTTGGCTACCCCGATAATCCTGGTATCAACCTTGTCCCTTGGTAAAAAATGGGGCAATTCCACATTGGTGTGGTTTAATTCCACCCTTAGAAAATGTCCTGAGGGTAATAAAACACCATGATGCAGATTCGGCCGCAAACTGTCCAGATACCTGATCGCTTCACGGGCACAATAGCCCCGGAGGTCATCCAGGTGCTTAAAGTTGTCCAACTCATTCACCACCGCCAGGGGAATTATAATCTTACAAGTCTCCATGGATGCCAGGATATCCTTTATTGGCCTGTCCAGCAGTACATTTGTATCAAGAATCTTAGTCATCATGTTTAAACTCCCCCATGGTTTACATGATAAAAATTCTGGTTAAGCCTCTGCCCCAGCGCAAAAAAACCCGCAACATCAAACGCGGGTTTTGAACATTGGCCTGGCTTTAACTTTTTGCCCCGGGAATAAATTCATTACATTCACCTCACTACTAAGCATAGTGGATGATTGTTAAATGATTATACAGTTTGGGTAAAAGTTTAATAAAACTACAGTAAATAAGATGTAACTACCTTTTTTTTTCTTTAGCAGGCCTGGCCAGGGTTATGTAGAATATTGTAGTGCGGCAGAAAAAGTGAAAGGTCGTGGTAGGTACATGTTATCCGCATACGGTATCCATAAAGTTCGCCTGGATTTGCCCTTTCGACTGGACCATGTTAACTGCTATGCCGTGCAGGGGGATGGCGGCTGGCGCCTGGTGGACGCGGGCCTTAATTACCCGCCCACCAGGCAGGGCTGGCTTAATTTTATGAAGACCAACCAAATTAACCCGCATGATATCAAGGGCATCTACCTGACCCACTATCACCCGGATCATTATGGCGCCGCAGGGTGGTTGCAGGAGCTTACCGGGGCGCCGGTGTATATTTCCCGGACAGATGCCGGGCAGGTTCAGCGGTTCTGGCTCGATCGGCCCGAAGTGGAGCCGGAAATCCAGGCTTATTTTGCCGCCCAAGGCACGCCGGACGGTCTGATTAAGGATATCAGCGCCAACGGCTCAATTCTGCTGCAGGCGGTAAGCCCCCACCCGGAGCTTACATATTTAGAGGATGGTGCCCGGATAACCCTGGGAAATATGGTGTTTACGGCGGTGCAAACCCCCGGCCACTCTGACGGCCACCTGTGCTTTTATAACCAGGAGCAGGGGGTGCTGTTTTCCGGGGATCACTTGCTGCCGAAAATAACCTCCAACATAAGCCTGTGGCCCGGCTGCGGGGCCAACCCCCTGAAATCTTTCTTTGAGTCCCTGGACCTGGTGGCCGGCCTCAAGCCCCGGTACATCCTTCCGGCCCACGGTGATTACTTTACCCATGGGCAGGAGCGGGTTGCCGAGCTGCACCGGCATCACCGGGACAGGCTGAGCCTGATGCAGGGCCATGCCGCGCCGGGGGCGACAGCCTACGATGTTTGCGCCGGCATTTTTGGTACGGAGCTCGACACCCATGAAATGCGCTTTGCCATCTTGGAAACCATTGCCAACCTGGCCTATCTTGTTGAGGCGGGGGAGCTAAGCAGGCGCATGGACGGCGCTACCGTCATTTACCACCTGCCAGAACCTGCTCCTGACGGGCCACCGAGTAGCCGATAACCAGGCGGTATATTTCCACCACCAGCTCCGGGTCCACCCCCCGTTCCTCGGACATTTGCCTTACCCGGGCCAGGAGTTGCTCTTCCCGGCTCAGATCTCTGATTTTCCGGGGGGCCTGCTTGAGGCTGCCAATCCGGTCGGCCAGCACCGCCCTGCGCGCCAGCAGGTCCACCAGTTGGTCGTCCACGGCGTCAATGTCCGCCCGCAGGCCGGCCAGGGTGTGCACCGGCCCGGAGGCCGCGCCGCCTTCCCGGCCGGCGGCGGTGAAGCTGCCCAGGACTTTTAGCCGCAGGGACTGGCGGGTTATGTTGTCCAATGCCCTTTGCACCACCGGATCGGACCGGTGTCCGATGAAGTCAATGAAAAACAGGTAATCCCCCAGGCGTTTTTTGGCCGGGCGGGACTCAATGCGGGTGAGGTTCAGACCGGCCAGGGTGAATTCCCGCAAGATGTCGTGCAGGGCGCCGGGGCGGTCGGCAATCCAAATGACAATGGATGTTTTGGCCATCCCCGGGCTGACTGCCGGGTCTGTTTCCCCGGACACCACCAGAAACCGGGTGACGTTTTCCCGGCAGTCGTTGATGCCGGTAGCCAGAACCTTCAGCCCGTAGAGGGCGGCCGCCCGGATCGGCCCTACGGCGGCCCGGCTGCCATCAGAGGCCGCCACCAGCCGGGCCGCCTCGGCGGTGCTGGACGTTTCCAGGGTTTCCGCACCGGGAAGTACAGAATTAAGGTAGCCGCGGCACTGAGCCAGGGCCTGGGGGTGGGACAGCACCTGCCTTATTTGCCTGATGCCGGACCCCGGCAGGGCCAGCAGGGCTTGCTCCACCGGCAGGAGGATTTCCCCGGTGATGGACAAGTCTTCCGATGTGGCCAGTAAATCCAGGGCCGCCCCGACGCCGCCCTCGATGGAGTTCTCCACCGGTATTACCCCCTCATCCAAACGGCCGCCGGCCAGGCCGGCAAAAACGGCCTCCAGGGAGGAACAGGGCATTGTTTCGCCGCCGGACTTGGCGCGGCGGGCGGCGGCCTCCTCGGAAAAGGTGCCCGCCGGTCCAAGGTAACCTATTCTCCTGCTCATGCCGGCACCCCCCGGGCCGGACGGCCCATGGCCACGGTCAAGGCCTGCAGTTCATTCATCAAGGTCATCAGCTCGCCGGGAGTCAGGGATTGGGGACCGTCACAAAGAGCGGTTTCCGGCGACGGGTGCATTTCAATGAGCAGGCCGTCGGCCCCGGCGGCCACGGCGGCCCGGGACATGGGGGCTACCAGCCGCCGGTTGCCTGTGGCGTGGCTGGGGTCCACAATTACCGGCAGGTGGCTGAGCTCCTTGACCAGGGGTACCGCGCTGAGGTCCAGGGTGTTGCGGGTGGATGTTTCAAAGGTTCTGATGCCCCGCTCACAAAGGATTACCCGCTCATTCCCTTCGCACATGATGTACTCTGCCGCCATCAGCCACTCCTCAATGGTGGCGGACAAACCCCGCTTAAGCAGGACCGGCTTGCCGGAGCGCCCCACCTCCCGCAGCAACTGGAAGTTTTGCATGTTCCGGGTGCCGATCTGCAGGATGTCCACGTAATTCACCGCCAGATCCAGGCTGTGTTTGTCGACGACTTCAGTTACCGTGGCCAGGCCAGTCAAGGCCGCTGCCTCGGCCATCAGCTTCAGACCCTCTTCCTCCAGACCCTGGAAGCTGTAGGGGGAGGTGCGGGGTTTGAAGGTACCTCCCCGCAAGATAGTCGCCCCGGCGGCCCGGGCCACCCGGGCCGCCTCCAGCAGCTGCTCCCGGCTCTCCACCGCGCAGGGGCCGGCAATGACTGTCAGGTGGCCGCCCCCGACCAGGGCGCTGCCCGCCTGGATCCGGCTGTCCTGTCCCCGCACATCTCTGCACACCAGTTTATAAGGCTTCATGATAGGTATCACCTTTTCTACCATGATCATCCCTCCAAAGAATAAAATAAAAAATCCGCCGCTCATCCCCAAGGGACGAAAGCGACGGACTTCCGCGGTACCACCCTGATTGGCCTGTGAACAGGCCCACCTTTAAGGGTACGGGAATTATCCAGCCGTTGGAGGAGATGGCGGCCGCTAAAAAATAAAAACTTCCCGCCCCTCAGGGACGGGAAGTTGTAACTTTCCGCGGTACCACCCTGGTTGATTCGTTGCCCTGGCGGACAGCAAATCCTCCTCTTAAAAGTACGGGAATTGAAAAATTCCGATACCCCCTTCCAGGTAACGTTGGAAGAATACGGCCCGGCCTACTGCCGCGGTGGCGGGTTCAGCCTGCATCTCCGGAGGGAACTTCAGCCATGCTTATCCCGGGGGCGCTTCCAGTCAGCGACGCCCCCTCCCTGAGGGGACAGGGTACAGCCTACTTTTCTCCATCATGGACTTTGCGCATCTGTTTATTACCGTATATCTTACCACTATGACCTGATTAAAGGCAAGGGTTTTTAAAAAATATTGTAACTTTCAGGATGGATTTTTGCTGTTTTCAGGAGGTTGCGACGCCCATTTTTTTGGCGAGGCCCTCCGGATCCCTGCCGGCCTGCCCGGGATCCGGCCCGCCCAGCATGACCCTGGCATCCAGGGCAATCACCCCGTCGGGGCCGGCCACCAGGGGGTTGATGTCCAGTTCCTCAATTTCCGGGTGGTCCAGCGCCAGGCGGGACAGCTTCACAATGCTGTCCCGTTAGTTTTACACCATAATTAAAAATAAAAGCCCTGAAACCCTTGTGGCAGAACGCTTCAAGGGTATATTTTTTTCTGTTTTTTATCTTTTTTTAGTATAGTAATGTATAGAGATGTGTGTTATAATATAACCATACATCCATTATTTAGACTCGAACCTAAAAAAGCCGGGTAAGGGCGAGC
>JBFMEU010000097.1:0-7931 GCA_040753155.1 Bacillota bacterium | reverse complement strand
CGGCTGCATAACTCGGCCCTTCGGGCCTCAAACAGATTCGCCGCTTATCCTCCGCCTCACTCGCTCTTTGCATGGGCCTCCTACGTTCGCTCCAGGTACCAACTCCTCGACCACGCCTGGCAGTATACTTTCCTGAAACACAAAAAACCGGCACTCAAACGAGTACCGGCCATAATTACCTATTTGGCCCGGGTCTCATCTCAGCTCAACTCGTCTCAACTATTACTCTTCTCAACTCTACTCATCCAGGCTTTGACAACTAACTTACTAGTTAAACATAGCACAAGGGTCCTTTTGTGTCAATAGCATTTTAGTCTTTCAGTGTTTCCTGTTTAACCTGAGCAAACATCAGGCAGGTTCACTCAGGAGTCAGAATTCACAATGCCCCGAGAATATGCCTCCAGCAATTTACCAACCTCTTGCAAGAAAAATTTTGTTTCGCAAATATCACCGTTTCCAAGATCGTAAGTATCAAGTAATATCGGCATTCTTCAACAGAACCTTGGTTTTCTCATTCTGACTTCTGACTCCTGAATTCTGACTCCTGACTCCTGACTCCTGCAGATTCACTCAGGCCAGGTCGGGCCGCAGATTCACCGCCCCCCTCAGGTAGACATGTTTGATTTGGTCCTGACGCAAAGTGGTATTCACGTGCATGAGCACCCGGATACATTTTGCCAGGGCACCGGTTACTTCCATCTCCCGGGCGCACAACATCGGCACCAGGTCCCAGCCGGGCATCTGCCTGGCCCCGGCAGCGGGAAAGCCGGCACTGAGGTCGCCGGTAACGGTAAAGTATACACTGGCGATGCTGGCAACATCAAGCTGGTTTTGCTCCACTATAACCCGCAGCAATTCCCGGGCGGCCTCGCCCACCTGCTCCGCAGAGTCCTCGTCCACGGTGGCGGCCCCCCGGATACCTCTGACGAAGTTGGTACTCACCATGATACCCCCTGGCTGGTATTTACGAAGAAACCGCCCTGTGACCAAGACCCACCGCCACTTCATCCAGATGCAAAAGGCCCACGCCGAAAAACACGGCCACGCTGATGTGGTCCTCATGGCGGGCCATACCTATTTTACCGCCCACATTCAGGCCAATGGCCTTGGTCATAATCTGGGACAGGGCCTCCCGGGTAGCCCCGGCCACCGCCCCCTCCTCGGCATGAATCTCACGAATAACGCCTTCCCGCTTGGCCGCAACAACCGCCCGCTCGGTTATCTTGTTGACGGAGGTGATAAAATCGCCGCCGTGATCCACCGCGGCAGTTTTAATCCCCTCCCGGACATATTTGGCCTTATACTCCTTTTCCTGCTCCCTGTTTTCCGTCAGGGCCATTTCCAGGGCCACCCGCGCTACCTTTCTGCTCCCCCGGTGAATCATTTAATGCACCTCCAGACCGAAAACCAAGGCACTCCTCCGGGGAGTGCGTTTCCGAAGTATGAGATATACGGTTATTCTGAATTCTGACTCCTGACTCCTGAATACTTACGATAAGGCCGCGCTGCTACCGTGAAGTATACTTGCGCTCCAACTGCTTCTGGAATGATCTGAATTCCTCGTGGATTTTATACATCAGTCGCTCCAGGTCATAACGGGTCAAAGTCATGGTATTGGGCTCAATTATTTCAACCTTCCTGAAGTCCTCCCTGGCAATAAACCGGGCGGCATCCTCCAGGGAGTCCGCAGTGATGGTCAGCACCACCGGGGCAAAGGCCACCTCGGCGCCGGTAATCTCATCAATAACGGTATAGATGTCGTTGCTCATGTCGATATCCTCTATATACAAGCCCGGCATGGGCACATTCCGGAACAGGGCAACCTGCTGCTCCCTGGTTTCTTCCGCGGCCTTCTCCACCGTCTTCCCGCCGAAAAGTAACCGCCCGGGCTTGTTAACACCTTTAAAATCAAGCCTGATCTTGAGCTTTATATCTCTATCTGCAAAACGGTCCCCGGCTTGCATAGATGCACCCCCGACTTAAAATAAGAAAATCTTTCAAATAATTAAGATCATTCGGTACGTATTTTCAAAATCCTTCTCCATAAAACAACAAAGATACTATTTACGGCCAAGTCCCGCCAGTTTTTTAATCTGCTTCAGCTCGGAAGCCGAGAGGCGGCGGTACTGGCCGGTCTTAAGACCATAAGCGGTTAGCGGGCCGACGGAGATCCGTTTCAGGGCAATCACCGGGTGGCCGATATGCTCACACATCCGGCGCACCTCGCGGTTGCGCCCCTCGTGAATGGTGATGCGCAGCCGGGCATTGCCGTTGTAGATGTCGTCTATTTCAACCGAAGCAGGCGCCGTGGGCCCGTCCTCCAGGGTGACGCCCCTGGCCAGCTGCTCCACTTTGTCCGGGGAGGGGATCCCCTTGACCCGGGCCAGGTAGGTCTTTTTAATCTGGTGCTTGGGGTGGGTCAGGGCATAGGTCAAATCACCGTCATTGGTGAGTAAAAGCAACCCCTCGGAGTCGTAATCCAGCCGGCCCACCGGGTAAACCCTGGCTTCCAGTCCTTCCAACAGGTCCAAAACCGTCTTGCGGCCCCTGGGGTCCTTTACGGTGCTGAGATAACCCCGGGGCTTGTACAATAAAATGTATTCATGTTTTTCAGGGGCGCGAAGCTTTTTGCCGTCCACCCGGATCACGTCCCGCCCGGGCTGCACCCTGGCGCCGGGCTCGGTAACCTTGCGCCCGTTCACGGTGACCTTCCCGGCGGCTATCATTTCCTCACAGGCCCGCCGCGACGCAACGCCGGCCCGGGCCATTACTTTTTGCAACCGTTCCACGGTAATCCTCCGATCATTAATCAAGTATGTACTTGCGGTTTATCGTTTATCCATAGCGTTTCCGAAGTATGAGATATACGGTTATTCTGAATCCTGACTCCTGAATTTTGAATATCTGAATAGTAACCTTGTGTCTTTCCCACCGGCTCAAAGCTAGCGGCTCCCCCGGACTTCCCTGATCAGGGCGCCGTCGCGGTTGAACAGCCGGCGGTAGGACATGCCCACCAGGAGCAGGCAGCCCAGGGCCACGGCAGCGGCAATCATGAGCATGACTACAATCTGGTACCGTACGGCTTCCACCGGGTCCACGCCGCCCAGGATCTGGCCGGTCATCATCCCGGGCAGGCTCACCAGGCCCACCACCATCAGGGAGTTGACCGTGGGCGTCATGCCGGCCCGCATGGCCTTCCGGATACAATCCCGCACCGCCTCCCAGGGGGTGGCCCCGAAGGTGAGCAGCGCCTCGATTTCCCCGGTCCGGGCCCTTACCTCGCTGTACAGGCGGTCCAGGGAAAGGGCAATGCCGTTCATGGAGTTCCCCAGGATCATCCCGAAAATGGGAATGGCAATGCGGGCTGAGTACCAGGGCTCGGGTCCGATAATCAAAACCACCACGATCGTCCCCACCAGAAAAGTGCTGGCCAACAGAGCGATAAAGGCCAGCACGCCTGAGCCGCCCAGGCTGTCTTTGGTGTGCCGGGAAGCCGTCCGGGCGGCGATGGCGCACATGAACAAGATGATTACAATCACCAGGGGCAGGTTTTCCAAGGCAAAGATATACACCAAAGCATACCCAATCAGGGTGAGCTGCGCCACGGTGCGGATGGTCCCCCAGAGCAGCGACTTTAACAGGCCCAGTCTCAGGGCTGCGGAAACGCCCCCGGCCAGCAGCACCAGCACAATGCTGAAGGCCAGCTGCAAATTGGTTATGGGGATGACGCCCTCGTTCATTACATTCCCTCCAGGGTGATGGGCTGAATATCAAAGGTCAGGGCGCCGGGCCAGCCGGAGGGGTCATCAACATGGGACACCAGCACGATACCCCGATCCTGGCGGCCTTTTACCCAGTTTATTAATAGCTCCTGTACCGCCTGGTGGGTTTTAACATCCAGAGCGGCCATGGGCTCGTCCAACAGCAAAACCACCGGTGAAATCAGCAGGGCGCGGGTCAGGGCCACCCGGGCCGCCTCGCCCCCGGAAATGATGCGGGCGTCCTGAGCTAAAATGTTTTTAGATAATAGCATTTGCTCCAGCAGTGACTCCGCCCTATCCTGGTCAAATTTTGCGCCTGCTTTTAACAGAGCGGTGGAAAAAGGCAGGCGCAGGTTCTCCAGCACCGTTCCTTCAAACAGCGCCGGCTTTTGGGCCAGGTAATGCACCAGCAGTCGCCACCTGTTGGGGGGATACTCCCGCCAGCTTTTACCTTGCAGCAGCGCCTCGCCCCCGCCGGCCTCCTGGAGGCGGGCCAGCAAGCGCAGCAGGGTGGACTTGCCGGCGCCGGACGGCCCCTGCACCAGCAGCACCCCGCCCCCGGGCAGCTCCGCATCAACCTTTACATACTGGTTCCGGTTGCCAAGCTGATAGTTGAGCTTGTTAATTTCCAGCAGGGCCATATACTACCTCCGACACCCTTATGCTTGTTATAATATCACCGCCTTGGCCTAAATTCAATTGCATGTAAAAGAAAGGGAACAGGCTACTCTTTTCGTAAGCGAAAAAGTTGCCTGTTCCCTTTTTGCAGGGCTTAATAGAGGCCGAAAACCTTGTGGGTTATGTAAATGGACGCCGCCAGAGTGGTAAAATCAGCGGCCAGCCCGGAATAGATGGCATAGCGGTAACGGACAACCCCCACCGAGCCGAAGTACAGGGTGAGCACATAGAAGGTTGTGTCACTGCTGCCCTGCATGGTAGAGACCAGGCGGCCAATGAAGCTGTCCGGACCGTTATTCTCAATCAGGTCGGTGGCGATGCCCAGGGCCGCCCCCCCGGACAGGGGGCGCATCACCGCGTGGGGCAAAACCTCCGCCGGCACGCCGAACAGGCTCAAGAGGGGGGAAACGCAGGCCACCAGCAAATCCAGGGCCCCGGAGGCCCGGAAAATACTGATGGCCACCAGCATGGCCACCAGGAAGGGGATAATCTTAATGGCCGTGGCAAAGCCGTTTTCAGCCCCCTCTACAAAGGCCTCGAACACCTTGACCCCCCGAATCAGGGCCACCAGGGGTACCAACAGCAGGATCATAGGAATAGCCCAGCTGGAAAGACCGGATATGAAATCAAACACTTACCTTCACCTCCCGGACAGCCCGTACATGAACCGGAACAACCTGTCCACTAAAATGGCCACGGTCATGCCGCAGGCGGTGGCGAAAATGGTGGTGCCGACGATCTCGGTGGGGTCGGCGGAGCCGTAGATGACCCTGATGCCGATAATGGTGGTGGGAATCAGGGTTATACAGCCGGTATTCAGGGCCAAAAAGGTGCACATGGCATCAGAGGCGGTCCGCTTGTCCCCGTGGTTCAGCTTCTGCAGCTCCTGCATGGCAATCAGGCCCATGGGTGTGGCGGCGTTGCCCAGGCCTAGAATGTTGGCGCTGAGGTTCATCACAATGGCTCCCATGGCCGGGTGGTCATTGGGCACGCTGGGAAACAGAAACCGCATCAAAGGCCGCACCAGGCAGGCCAGCCCCCGGACCAGTCCGGCATCTTCAGCCAGCTTCATAATGCCCAGCCAGAAGGTGATGATGGCAATCAGGTTAATGGCTATTTTAACGGCAGTCTGCGCCCCGTCCAAAGCGGCCTTGGTGACCACGTCAATGTTGCCGTTGACGGCCGCCACCAGCACGCCGCTGGCAATCATAAACAGCCAGATATAGTTGACCATGTTCTTTCCTCCCGAGGGCTTGTATAATTCTAAAATATGAGACAAGTCCCCGGAATAGAACAGCCCGGCCCACCATCAGGCCGGGTTGGGCCGGCGCCTTTAAAATAGCTTGGGTGAGGCGGCAGGATATAATCCTTCCAGGCGAAGAAAGGCTTCGCGCCGAAAAGACTATATCCCGCCGCCAGAAAACACCTCTCCGTTCTAAATTAATGCCCCTTATGAAGCACCGGCGATGCGGTTAAAAACACCTTGCAGGCCGGTGGCGGCTACCCGCTTTTCCACCGCCTGCCGGTCGGTGGTGTACAGGCCCAGATACTTCATGCGGTCGAAGTAAACCGATCCGGAGAAGGTGTACTTTTTCTGCAGGCCGGCCCGGTTTTTCATCTCCCGGTGCATGTAGGAAATGATATCTCCTGCGGCCAGATCCGCCGGCAATACCAGGGTCTGCCGGCCGGATGCCCGGCGCGCCGCGTTGTGACCGGCCAGCATGCCGGTGGCAATGGCCTCGGTGTGGCCCACCAGGGGCCCGGTCTTCTCACCGGCACAGAACAGGTTCTCAACACCGCTTACACTGAGGTCATCACCACAGGGCGCCATGGCCATGAACCTGATGCTGTTGCCCGTGCCGCCGGAGTAGGGGTCGGCAAAGCGGGCCCGGGCAAATCCGGGCATGGAGCGCAGCGTCTCCAGGGGGAAGTAGGAGGTCATCAGCTTGGCATGGCCGGTGTCCAGAATAATCATATTCCGGGCGTACTCCTCAATGGCGTACTGCTGGCAGGCCTTGCCCCCCAGCATTTCATCCTTGTACAGTTCTTTGGGCAGCGGGATAACCAGAAATCCCTCCCTTTCCAGCCTGGCCACCAGGGAGGGGTCCAGGGAGCCTTTATCCAGCTTGCAGGAGCCGCTCATGGCCTCAATATGGGGAAACTCCTCACCGGCCTTGATTTCCTCCACTCCGGCCCGGGCAACCAGGCTGACCCGGGGGCCGAAGGAGGGGCAGCGCAGTATACACATGGCGCAGCCGGTGCCGTAGCGGGTGCAGTTCTTTTGGGGGCCGGCGGTTCCGGTGGTATCGATAAACACATCCCCGTTAAAGATTTCCCCTGCCGCAGAAACTATCGACTTGATCCGGTTGCCTTCCCTGTTAACATCAACCACCCTTATTTGCAGCCGAATGTCAACCCCGGCCTCATAAAGGGCCGTTCTAATCACCGGTTCAATCCTTGTCACATCGTAAAGCATGGCGTGATCATGGCCGGGGAAATTAACATTCCGGTGCCTAGCCACCTGGTCAATCAAGTCCAGGAACTTCCCGCCCCCCAGGGCGCGAATCTCACAGGCTGCGGTCTGGCGGCCGTTATTATACATAATTCCGCCCACCAGCCCGGTGCCCAGCAGCAGGTCAGTTTTCTCCAGCAGGGCAACCTTAGCCCCGGCCGCCCTGGCCGCCCAGGCCGCGGCGCACCCGGCCCAGCCCCCGCCTACAACCACAACTTGCATAAGTCAGACCTCCGGAAAAGAATACCATCTTATCTACTATATTACGGAGGTTTAGAGTTATTGACACATTTTAATTTGGCACTTCGTAACCCAAACTATGTGCTGCTCGATGTTGCAGACCGCATGGCTACCTTATTAAAATGATTGTGTGACCCCATTGTTTTAATTATTAAAAACCGTTGACGGCGATAATATTTCAACCACTAGATCAGGGGCGCCTTGAACATTCATTTCGGTGATAATACCCAAACGATCTTTTGACACAAACAAAATATCCGGCTGAGGCTTCTCTGTTTCTGATAAGGCATTATCTATGGGTAATGTCATTTTTGCATGTCCTCTACGGGTTCTTTTTTTATTTTTCGTTTGCAGCACTTTTATACCCTTACTACAATTCTTGTTTATCGAATTCAGTAGAATATGATATGATTTCGGTGTACTGAATGGAATAACCCGGGGTTTAAACACAAAATTTTTTCGCTATGCTAAGGGAGCAGAGTGTATTTCTTAAATCCGAACTCGGTCGAATAATTGGTCCCCCCTTCACACACACTGACGGATGCTGTATAATAGTCCCAAAAGAAGGTGCTGGTATTTGGAAGCGGAGGTAACCAGGCAGGCAAACGACGTTATCATGAAAGCAGTGGCCGAAACATTCAAGGACAGGACACTGAAGCTATTCGGCCTGAACACCCCCAGGATAACGGCAGTGATCCCCACTGTCCTGCCCGTTGTGGAAATAAAAGAAAACCGGACCG
>JBFMEU010000096.1:0-8076 GCA_040753155.1 Bacillota bacterium | reverse complement strand
TACTCAGTTTTCATGAGCCGCCACCACCTCCTGTTACTATTATACAATAGAACAGGTGTTTGAGTAAACGGTTTTTGTTATTTTTTTCAATCTTTGTTTAGTTATTCTGTAGCTGCTTCAAACCTCCCTGGCTATAATTCTACCATTACCAGCAAAAAAAGCCAAACGAAAAGGAAAAAAAGAGGACAGGCTACTATTTTCCCGTCCCCTTTTTTCCACAAAAAAAGCGGCCCTACATTTCAGAGGACCGCCCGTTTACCTTCTCCACCGCCGGCAAGCTTGCTCTGCTGCGCCGGCCGGCAACCCCTATTCTGTTCGCCCCCGCAATGGCCACTATGGCCAGCCCCAGCAGCAAGAGGGCCGCCTGATCCGTGGTCAGCAGGTTGAGCAGCACCGCGCTGATACCCAGCGCCAGGCTTACGGCATAAATAACCAGCACCGTCTGCCGGTGAGTCAGGCCCATGGCCAGCAACTGGTGGTGCAGGTGCTCCTTGTCCGGCTGAAAAATGGGCCGGTTGGTATTATAACGCCGGATCACCGCAAAAACAGAATCCAGCAAGGGAATGCCCAGGATAACCAGGGGGATGAACACGGAAATGGCCGTAGCGCTCTTGGCCACACCCATCACCGCCAGGGTGGCCAGAGTAAAGCCCAGGAACATGGACCCGGTATCGCCCAGGAAAATCCGGGCCGGGTGAAAATTAAACTTCAGAAAGCCCAGGATGGCGCAGGCCAGAATAAAGGCCATAGTAATCACCTCGGCCTGCCCGCCAATACCGAACACCTGCCACTGGGTGAGGGCCACCACCCCCAGGGTTATGGCGGCAATACAGGACACGCCTCCGGCCAGGCCGTCCAGGCCGTCAATCAGGTTAACGGCGTTGGTGACCGCCACCAGCCAGATGATGGTCAGGGGAATACCCAGCAAGCCCAGGTAGATCATTTCACCATTTAACGGATTAGTTAAAAACTGTACATTAATTCCGAAGGGAATAACACAGGCTGCGGCGGCAACCTGCCCGGCCAGCTTGGTCCAGGCCGGCAGGCCCCGGATGTCGTCAATAACCCCCACCAGGACAATGGCCGTTGCCCCCGCGATCAAGCCCAGAACGGCCGGCGTTGGATCCCGGGTGGCCAGGACAACAATTACAAAACTAAGGTATATGGCCAGCCCGCCCAGGCGGGGCATAACTCCATCATGCACCTTACGCTGGTCCGGCAGATCAACGGCCCCAATACGGAAAGCCATTTTCCGGACATAAGGGGTCAAGAACCAGGCCAAGCCGAAGGCTGCCAGAAACCCCAGCAGCAGCTTCTCCAAAAACTCTCCCTCCATTCACCAACAATGCGCTTGAACGAGACTTCATTCAGAGGGGGATTCAACCCCCTCTGAATGTTAGCCGAGTCCATACTGGACTTAACCGCCCTTTGAAACCCGCCGCCTACAGAGGCGGGGGTCTTAGGGCGGATTAGTTCAGTGATAAAATTAGACATCATTTGTATTTTACCACTCCCCGGGACAGGCCACAAGTACAAAATACGACAACTGCTGGAAACAACACAAGAAAGGCCGCCTAATTCAGTTCCTTTTAGTATGCAATTGGCACCTTCCTCCCCTGGAGGGGTGTCTCCAATAAGTGGTCAAAGCTGGCCAAATAAAAGACCAAAAAGGACAGGCTACTTTTTCGCTTTGCGAAAAAGTAGCCTGTCCAATCAAAGGAAATAAAAATTAAATTATATGTATATATTCAGTGAAACCGGTGTTAAGGCACTGCGGTATCACCGCTCGCTCCAGTGCTCCGCGCAGAAGAGTGTCGCATATGCTTATCAAGTTTACTTTAAAACTGATACTCTAAAGTTTGTGGCTCAGTCAATACTTCATAAAGAAGCCAGAGCATCATTAAACTCCAAAATTATTCTTTCAATCTCGGATCTTTTGTTATACATTTAATCACATCCTCAGATTTAACAAGATAATCATTAGCAATAGCTTTATTGAATTTTTCTAACGCAGTTTTTAACTTTCCCGCCGGGAAGTCCACGTCCTGAGCCTTCCTTGCTCGCGAAGCGAGGGCGAAGGGCGGGGATGAGAGGCGGGCCTTGTTTTTCCAGGAACTCTTGTTCTATTTTGGTTTTATTGTTACAATATAGCCATGAAATACCAACTTGATAGAGGCTAATTTTTTAATTATGATTATGATGAAAAATAACTGTCAGTACCGGTTTTATTTCTTGTTGTAAAGGGTTTATTGTAGCAGTGGGATAATTCTAAATGGTATAATTACTTTGAAAGAGGTGAGTATAAAATGATAGAAATGAATATACCCATACCGGAAGGGTTGCCTCAGTCTTTAAAAATGTCAGAAGCTGAATTTACCAGGGAAGCACGGATGCTGCTGGCAGTTAAACTTTATGAGTTGGGCAAGGTAACCGCAGGGGTAGCCGCCCAAATAGCTGGTGTAGAACGTCTTGTCTTTCTTGCCTCGCTTGTCAATTACGGTGTGCCTGCAATTAACATAAAGGATGAGGAAGTGGAATTAGAAATAGAATCGGCCAGGAGACTGGCAGGGTTATGAACATACGCATCGTTGATACAGGGCCGCTTCTTTTTCTGGCCCGCCTGAATCGTTTGGAGTTGTTAAAAATCGGGGCTGAGCGGGTGCTGGTTCCTTCGGCGGTGCTTATAGAAATCCAGCGCAAGGATGACCTGGCCTTACAGAGAATCCAGGCCATCGCGCCAAACTCGCCGCTCCATTTTGAACCGGACCCATAGAAGTTTTTGCGTACCACTACAGGAGTACGCAAGAGACATTGACGAAAAAAAACGTCTTAACGTCACGCGAGAACAACCGACGGGTGATTCACCGAATACTTACTAAAAAATCAAAGGAAATAGCGTCTCCAGATTGAACTAGATTATTAGTAAGTTGCACCGGAGGTTTTATAGATGTTAAGGCGCATAATTTTTTTCTTCTTCCCGGGCCTGCTTTGGCTTGTCCTGGCGGTCCCGCCCGCCCAGGGCATTGAGGTAATCAACATCAAGGCCTTTGACCACCAGTCCGGGCAGGGCGCGGAGTACATCACCAGCAATGTGGTTGAGCTGGGAATTCTTCTGAACACCAAAAGCGATAACGTTAAGGAGGTCAAAGTTGGCAGCCAGACAGCCCGGCAGGCCCTTGACAGCGATTACTCCTGGGTTATAGACAAATATGTCTTGAAGCCCGGGCAAAACAAAATTACAGCTGCCGCCACAGACAACTCCGGCAAAACCCATAAAAAGGACACCACTGTCCACTACCTGGATCTGGCGGTGCCCGGGGCCAGGTATTATGTTGAAAACATTTATGCTGCCGGCAGGCTTAAACTCTTTAACAATACCTTGAACGTGGAGCTTCCCAAGAACACCTATGTAATATGGAAAAACGCCCCGGCCCCCGACCAGAGCCTGACCTTTGAGCTAATCCGGCGCCCGTCCGTCAGGCCGGGTCCGCAGCACGCCTACGTCAGCAATGTCTGCAAAGTGGCGGCCTACAGCAACCAGTTTACCCTGATGAATCCGGGCCGGCTATCCCTGAGCTATGACCCCCAGATTTCCAAGCTGGCGGCCGGCAATCTTACAGTATTTTATAGCAGCAGCTTATCTTCCTCCCCCCACATCAGCCTGCGGACGCCCCTGGCCCGCAACCTGGGCGGGGTGGTGGACACCGGGGCCAAAACCATCACCGTGCCCCTGGCTGAAAGCGGCTTCGGTTATTACGTGGTGGTGCACGCCCTGGGGGACTTCCGCGACTTTGAGGCGGGCAGAGCAGTTAACCTGCAGGAAAGCCGTCCCTATGTCCTGACCCTCTGGGCCAAAGGCATCATGACGCCCCTGGCCGCCTACAGCAATGGCCGGCCGGTCGAGCCCGGCTTCTTCGGCCTCACCACGGCCGACGGCAAAAAAGAAACTGAGCTAACCCGCGGCGAAATGGCCTGTATGCTGATCCGGGGGCTTAACCTGGAGACCTTCAATTACCCGGCCTGGCCGGCCTTCAGCGACCTTCAAGGACAGCAGCCTTTGGACATAATAAATATTGAGCGCTCAGCAGAACTGGGACTTTTTTCAGGCTTCCCGGCTGCCGGCGGCACAATGCACTTCCGGCCCCGGGCCGGGGTGACCCGCCAGCAGGCGGCCGTGACCCTGACCCGGGCAGCCAACCTGACCCTGCCGGAACAAAATCAGGCCGCCACGATCCTGGCCCGTCTCTGCCCCTATGACCACCAGGAAATTGAGCCCTGGGCCAAGCCTTACGTGGCAGCCGCTATCCAGGGCGGGCTGATTGAAACAGCCAGCCCCGGCTATTTCAGGCCGGCAAGCAGCCTTACCCGGGCCGGGGGGGCAAAGTACATCTATTTAACCCTGAAAATGCTGAAAAAGATCTAATTAGACGTCCAGGCCGCTTTTTCACTTGGCCGCCGTGCGCAGAATAAGGTCCTTGAGCTTAGCAGCGTCGACATTGGGGCTGCCTGCGTTCACCCTGCCCAGGGAGACCGGGCTGCTATATCTGGTTACCGGCTTTGGCTCAATGGTCCAAATGTACTTATAGCCGGCCCTCCGGGCAAGTTCCAGCACCTGCTCATTGATCCTGCCGTAGGGCGGTGAAAAGTGGGCCGCCTCCCGGCCCAAGTTGGCCGTTAGTTTTTCCCTGGACAAGATCAGGTCACGGAACACCCTGTCCCGGTAATCATCCTCTGTCTCACCCGCCTTTCGGGCAATCAGGACGGGCAGGCTTTTGCCCCTATGGTCCAGGGTGTAGTAATGGCTGCTATAAGTATGGGAATAAAAAGCAAACCCGTTTTCGCTCATTTCCCGCATTTGATCCCAGTCAAGCTTGGGCAGCCATACAGAGTCTTTAGACCCGGCGCCGGCAACAATCATGAACACCGTGGCCGGCCACCCCCGCTCTTTTAAAAGGGGGTAAGCCAGGGTATAATTGCTCTCATACCCGTCGTCCATGGTAACGGCCACCGCATTGGGGGGCAGGGCGCCCCGCCCCTCCAGAAATTCGGCGATTTGATTTAAAGAAACAACATTAAAACCTTCCCGCTCCAGCATTTCCAGGTGGCCGGCAAAGCGCTCCGCGGTAATGGTGGCATCCCGCTCCCAGTCGGCAAAATGATGGTACAACAGCACCACCGCCCGGTCCCGGTAATATATTCTTTCCGGCGGCGGCGACCCGCCGGCGGTAAGCCAGACCAGCCTTTCCCGCTCAAACAAGTCTGCTTTGACATCAAAGGCCCGGGCCACTGTACACAAGCTAACCATTAGCCGTCCGTTATTGAGTTGGGGCTGAATGCCGGAAACCACCTCCCGGTCCCGGACCCAGAGGCCAATCCCCCGGCTGTTAACCGCATCGGGACTGCGGGGCGTATCCACCAGCGCCAGCTGATTGCGGCTGTCAAAGCTCACTTTCATATCCAGGGCCTCGGCAATACTCCTGAGCGGAACCATGACCTGGCCATCCACCATTACCGTGGCAGTACCGATGGTCTTACCGTCGAAAACCAGTGTAAGGTCATCCCGGGCGTGGCCGGCGGCAGGCAAAGCCGGCGCCAAAAACAAAGCCGCCAAAAGCGCCGGGATTAATAAATATTTTCGTAAAAACACTATAACCTGTTCACTCAAGCTCATTAACATCTCCCTATTTCGTGTCGCAACTGTGGTCAAAACCCGGGCTGGAACAAAATCGCCTTCGGCGACCTGTGGGCTTACAACGCAGCTCATATTCGCCCCTTAAAATGGTTAAGAAAAAAGGGGGCCGGGCTACTGCCTCTATGCCGCATGGCTTTTAACTGTTTAACGGGTGAGACTGATTTCAGCCACCCGGCCGTTAACCAGCCGGGCCTTGACATTTTGTTCATTTACATCTGTCAAGCGGATAGTTTTGCCCCGGACATCGGTAACCACCGGGTTGGCACCCAGATCATAGGTGTGCCGGAGGCGGCTGATTTCCAGGGTAATCCGGCCCCGCTCCTGGTTGATGTTCACCACAAAGCCCGTAATGGTAATATTCTCGTCATCCACCACTTCAATTTCCGTAACCTTGCCTTTTTCCAGCACAATTGCAACCTTTGCCCCCGGCACAATATCCGGCAGGTTAATCAGGTCGCCGTAGCGCAGCACCTTGACACTGGAGCTGACGTCATAGTGGTAGTCCAGCCCGCCGTCATCGATAATCCCTATACTGTTGGAGGTGACATAGGATACCTCGCCCTCGATGTCCATATTCTTCTCATCCAGTACCTCCACATAAACCAGCCGGCCATGACCGTCCAGCTCATAGGCCACCAATTCACCCCGGTTAATCCTGCTGATGTCGATGACCCGGCCGTCCCGGATTACTTCCGCATAGCGGTCAAGCTTATAGCCCTTTTCCCCCTCATCGGTATACACATAGAACGTGTCGGCCCGGAGACGGGAGAAGATCCCCCGCAGGGACGCCGTGCTGTCAGAAAGAAAATCAATATGGTAGACGGTGCTGCCCAGCACCACCAGCTCCACCCGGTTGCCCCGCTTTAATTCCGAGTAACTCATCTCCCGGATGATATTCCTGGTCACCTTGACCAGCCGGTCAACATCGTATTCCCTCTCGTCGCCCATGCTGCGCACTGTAATTTCACCGGAGGAAATGCCGACAATGGTTCCCGTTACCTTCTTGGCCTCGTATACAGTTACCCGCCAGACATTCCCCCGGGCGTCCAGTTCGGCCTCCACGTAATTATCCCGCGCCAGGGCCGCCACGGTGTCCTCCTTGCCGTCCCGGTAGATCCGGGCGTCCTGGTATACCGGGTAGGCTTCAGACCGTCCATCCTTCTCAATACTCAGCCGGAACACGCCCTCCGTGGAAGAGGTGGCGGTAATCAGCCCCTTAACCGTTTGAGCAGTGGACAAGTCATCCTTAAGGACCTTAATCAGCACAGCCCGGCCGGAGGAGTTGACAATGGCCTTAACCCGGTCACCTTTGCTGAGCCCGGAGGCCTCAATAATCTTTTCCTCCCGGATTACCACATAGTCCGCAGCCACCTTGAGATTCTTGATACCGCTGATATTTCTGATGGTAAAGCCGCCGTCACCGCCGATGGTCTCCGTCAGACGCCCAAAGGAACTGTGGTCCTTATAGGGGTGAGCCAGACCGGCCTCGATAGCCCGCAGCAGCATGGCGCTGACCTGGGCCCGGGTCACCGGAAGATCGGGCATAAACTGGTTGCCCGGCATCCCCACAATAAGCCCGTACTTTACCACCGTTGAAACATAGGGCTGGTAGCCGGGGCTGATTTTAGCAACGTCCTGAAAGGTCAGCGGGGTATAATCAATGGTCAGATCCAGGGCCAGGCTCAACAAGGCCGCCATCTCCAGGCGGGTGGCCTCCCGGTTGGGGTTAAAGCCGGGCAGCCCCTCGGCGGTAATCATACCCTTCTCCACCGCCAGGGCCAGATGGCCCTTGCCCCAGGTGACCCCGGCGGGAAAAGTCAGCCCGGTCCGGGCGGGGTCAATGGCCTCGGCCCGCTCCCGCTCCCCGGCGGCATTAAGGATCATGGCCACCAACTCCAGGCGGCTCACAGAACGGCCCGGCTTGAAGGTTCCGTCGGGATAACCGCTTACAATCCCGTACTTGCTCATCTCCAGCATGGAGCCCTCGGCCCAGTGGCCCTTGATATCGGAAAACACGGCGCCCCGGGCCGGGCCGACAAACCCGGCGCCGGCCGCAAGCAGCAGCGTCAGCACAAAACAAGCAGCCGGTAAAACTCTATTTCGGCGCAACGGAAATCCCTCCCTCAACATACAAGTATTGAATATGTTCGACAAGCAGGAAGATATTCCTTCAGAGTTAAAATCTAATCAGCCATTGATTACAAATTATTCCATTCCGGTCTTCTCAATATAAGGACGGCCTGCACCCGGAAAAAGTTCCGGGTGCAGGCCGTCCCTGATTCAGGTAACACTGATCATGCGGCTTGAACGAGACTTCATTCAGCGAGTCAGGGGGGGCGGGGGGGGGGGGGGAAAAGGGGGGAACAACAACAACAACCCCCACA
>JBFMEU010000095.1:0-8664 GCA_040753155.1 Bacillota bacterium | reverse complement strand
CTGAACTAATCCGCCCTAAGACCCCCGCCTCTGTAGGCGGCGGGGGTCTTAGGGCGGATTAGTTCAGTATGGACTCGGCTAACATTCAGAGGGGGTTGAATCCCCCTCTGAATGAAGTCTCGTTCAATATTGAGATATTACCATGTTTCAATAGATTCCCTGCGGTGGGTGACCATAAATACTTGTGGTTCGGGATCAAAGTATTTATGCCGCAAGGCAAATTTAAATTCATCACCGGAAACGAAGCCGGCATTCCAACTAACATCTATAGAAACCCATCTTTGGTCAAGGAAAACTTCATTCCAAGCGTGCCCACCCAAATCTCTCCCGTCTGATTCACTTCTTATATTCCCACTTACTATTCTGGCTGGTATACCAATAGACCTTAACAAAGCCGCGGTTAACACACTGTATCCATGACAATCTGCTTCTTTATCCAACAGAATTCTAGAAGCTGCCGGGGTGGAAATAGCTCCCGCATAATTTAAACCCCTGGTATTATAAGCAATATTAGTAGCAACCCAGTCATGAATTGCTTTTACTTTTTCCCATTCTGAATCCTTTCCCGCAATCAGCCATTGAGACAGCCTTACAATCTCCGGGCTGTCACAGTCAATAAGCAGATTCGGGGTGAGGTAACGCAAATCTCGGGGATCTGTATTGGTTAGTCCCGTCTTAAACAGAGTGTTATCATTTAGTATTTCGAATCCAAAAGGCTCTTTTATAGAAAGCCTGATTTCATACTCACCGGGCCCGTATGGCAACCAAATGGCGGCAGAGAATTGACCATCTGCAATTATAGCGGACTGACATCGAATAAACTCGCCTTTTGATACACCTGCATAAATTATTCGCCCATTAAGCCTGTCATCAATCTTCCCGTCAAGAAGAATCTTAGAATCTGTTGTAACTATCCCCGGGGTGGGAGCATCCACTTTTAAACCCAGTTCTTCAGCCCTAACCGGCCCCCTCAGCATCAACCTGCTCCAAAAATCGTTATGTATATCTACCTTTCTATCCCTGGCATCCCATTTTACATCACAACCTAAAGCCTCACCAACAAATCGTAAAGGTACCAATAAGCGACCGTTACTAATCCGGGCTGGTACGTCCAGCAAGTGTTCTTGCCCACCTGCTTCGGCTACAGGGACCCCTGGCTTAATTCCTATTGTCAGATTGCCTGAAACCAGAATAGCAGTTTGCTTTTCAGCATCCCAATGGGTATCTGCATTCAACATTTTTGAAATGCTCCTAAGCGGCACAAGAACAGACCCGTCATGCAACACCGGACTAACCTCGGTACTTAATTCAACATCATCAACAAATACTTTTATTGAATTACCAGCAAAAGCTCCCTGCGTAATCATAAGGGATAATGCACATATTATAATGCTTATAATTAATCTCATTAGAAACTCCCCTCAGTCATGTGCCCACACAATGCAACCGGGATTTTTTGTGTCGCACTGGCGCTATTCAGGAACGTTCCCTACAGGCACATCATCAATCACTGTTAGTGAGATGAAGCGCTGGCTGGATCTTTGGGGTTATTTTTATTCTTGATTGGAAAAAATCGACTGCAATGGAAGGACTTGGTGGTGATACTTAAGCGAGAATTATTTTGCAGACTTTGTTCAATGCCTTAACTCGATATTTTTCGTTCCAGCAGTTGATTATGTTCAGGCAGCCATAGTCCTGACTAATACGAAAAAGGTTCGCTAAAGGTATGCCTAGCAGGTGGCAGAGAATTAAGCGGTTCACCCCCGCGTGACCGGCAATTAAGATATTACCTGTGGTTGTTCGCATTATTTCATCCATTTTGGGTAACACCCTGTGGCTGCATTGTCCAAAACTTTCTCCTCCGGGCGGGCAAAAGTTAGCTATATCCTTACCCCTTTGTACAAAATCAGCGGGAAACTTGCGGCGAATTTCATCGAAGTATTTACCTTCCCATTCCCCCAGGCAAATTTCCCTTAACTCCCGGCAAACAGTTGGCAATAGATTATGTTTTTCAGCTATTATTTCAGCCGTGCGACGAGATCGCTGCAGATCACTGCAGAATATGTGATTCAACCGCACGCAGCCAAGTTCCTGCCTCAAACGTGTAACTTGATTAACTCCCTCTTCACTCATAGGCAAATCGATCTGGCCGATAAATCTTTTGCCACCCTTGGTGTTAATAGCGCCATGTCTTACTATAAAAATATATCTATTATCCATCCTGAACCCCCGATAACCAGTTAAAAAATGACTCTTTCCAAGGGCAAGCCGATAATCTTTTCTATTTCCTTTTTTATTGCCCGGGCCTGATTGTACCTTTTTTCAACAAGCAGGGCAATGTCAGGGTTGGTCATGCGCTTGTTCCGGGCGCGCTGAAATCTTTGCTCCAGGGAAACCGGCAGATCCTCTTGAACCAGCTTGTCTGCCAGGTAAACAACAGCAGCTTCAGTAACATTGTCCGGAACAGGGGCCGGCAGATCCATATGGTTTTCTACAATACCGGCTATTTCTGGATAGCCCATCCCCAGCAGGAATTCCGCCCCTGCCCTGGCATGGTTTGCTTTATCCCTGGCAATATCGTGCAGCAGCGCCGCTGACTGGATTAATTGAATATTTAAGCCGTACCCGGCTTTATCTAAAGCACCGGCAATCTTTACAGCGACCCCGGCCACCGCCCGGCAATGACGGACCACCGGTTCGGGAACTCCGGCGTGCTTTAGCAGGGACAGGCATTCCTGTTCCGTTGGTATATTGTCTTGCCGTAACTTTCCCGGATCCGGTGATAGTCTTCGGGTGTATCCATATCCATTATTATCCACCGGTCGTTAACCTCCAGATCCATTGACTCAGGTTCCCACCCTTGCATTAATGCGCGCAGTCCCCCCTCCCCGGACCAGGAAAGTATACTTTCGATATAGGAAGCGGAAATCAGAGGCGGGTGGCCACGCTGGCCGTCAAAACACGGGTATACAACCTTAGCCCTGTGTTTTTGATAGGCTTCATATATTTGACTTATGGTATGAGACTGAATTAGGGGAATGTCCGCCGGCAGTAAAAAGAAGGCGTCAATCCCGGGTTCTATTGCCTTTACCCCCGCTTGTACAGAGGAGAACATTCCCCCGGCATAATTACCGTTCTCAATGACATCCACCGGCAGGATATCTAATACCTTTCTCATTTCCCCGGCCCGGTGACCGGTAACCACTTTAACATCCTTTATACCGGCCCGGCGGAAGGTCGTTACCACCCGCTCAATAACGGTGGTATTTCCCAGGGGCAACAGTGGTTTGAACGAACCCATGCGAGACGAAAACCCTGCCGCCAGGATTAAAGCCGCAATCTTTTCCGTGTTGCCCTGGTTCATTAGCTTTGTTCCGCCCGCACCTTGATTAATTCCGCCATGATACTTACCGCAATTTCCTCCGGTGTTTCTGCGGCAATCTTTAAACCGATGGGCGAGTATACCTTTTTAATGCTATCTTCACTATACCCTTCCTCCCTGAGGGCGCGGTAAATGGTATCCCGTTTGCTCAGACTGCCAATCATACCGATATAACAAGCCTTGGTTCTGAGGGCCCGGGCCAGTACTGTTTTATCATGGGCATGTCCCCTGGTTACAATAACCAGGTAACTGTCCTGATCTATATCTAAATTATTAAAGGCCTGTTCAAAGTTTTCCAGCACTATTACCTCGTCCGCAGCAGGGAATCTGTCACGGCTGGCAAACTCTTTCCGGTCATCCAGAATGATTGTTCTAAAGTCCACCCGGGGAGTCAGTAACGCCAGCTTTTGTGATATATGTCCGGCACCAAAAATATAAACTGTCCCATAGGTGCTTACCGGTTCCACCAGAAATCGATTTCCAGCAATGGTTATCACGCCGGAATATCTGCTTCTGGCCTGGCTGATGAACATTTCTTTCAATTCCGCCAGGCCTGAAAAGGTTCCGCCAACCGAACCGTCCTCCTTTACCAAAAAGGACCGGGCATTCCCGTTTTTGCCGTTGGCAATGGGGGTTACCAAAACAACTTTCTTCCGTTTTTCTATGGCAGCCCTAATATCTTGATAGATACCAAGCAATTGCTGGTTGGAAGCGTCCATATATTCCACCAGCACTTCCAACTTCCCCCCGCAGATCATGTCCATTTGTCCCGCCTGGCCTATGAGATTATATTCCCTGGTTACTGTTTCTTTGGTCTCGAAAACATGGGCGCCCAATTTCTGAACCAGGGCTTCTACCTGCCCGCCACCAATGGTTCCCTTAATCGACTTATCTGCCAGGATAATCATTTTGGCGCCGGCAGTTCGCGGAACTGAGCCCGATTGAGTCAGAATAGTGGCCTGAACGAAACTCTCTCCCCTATTGAGAAGCTGCAACATTTCCTGATACATTTTTTTCATGATCAATTCCCCCGCTCCCTCAGGTCTTTTAAAACTCTTTTGGCGCCGGAGGCTGGGACACCCCCGGGCAGCATTGCTATATTTACTTCAAGACTACCCTGTTTTGCGGCTGCCTTAATCACCGGTATGGTATCCAGCGCCTTCCTGATTGCCGTCATAGCAGCTTCATTTGCTTCACCATTTAACCAGACACCCGCAGTAAGCCTGTCGCTGCCGTCAGGGCAGGACAGACTGGCTTCAAAGTTTAATAGTCCGGCCACCGGAAAAAGGGCTTCATCAAGATCCCTCATAGTTAACAAACCGCCGGCCACCTGGCAGATTCCCTTGATACGGCCTGTTACCGGCGCCATTCTCTTTAGTATTGTTCCACAGGGACAGGGTTCCGGAATAAATCTGGCCCGGTCACCGGTACGGTAACGAATGAGGGGCATCCCTCTCCTGGCAAGGGTTGTGAAAACAACCTCGCCTTCCTCGCCCTCCGGCGCCGGTTGACCGGTTACCGGGTTAATAATTTCAAAGTACAGATCTGCTTCCCGAAGATGGTAGCCTGCCAGGGCCTGGCACTCCACCCCGCCCCCCAGTCCCATCTCAGTCATGCCGTAATGATTAAATACCTGGCAGCCCCAGCTATTATGAAGTTCCCGGATTATGGACCGGGGTACATAGTCGGTGCTTAAGAGCACGCTTTTTAAAGAGATGGGTATGGTTCTCCCATCTTGCTCCCTGCACCTTGCCAGGGAAAGCACCTGAGTGGGTATGCCCACCAGGGCATCGATCTCCTGTTCAGTTATAATTTGCCTTGTATGCGCCGGATCGGTAACCAGACCGTGGGGAACACCCTGAACGCCCAACCTGACCAGTCCTTGCCTCAATAAATCGCCAACACTGCCCGGCAGTTGGCCCGGCAAAAGAATGAGCACCTTATCACCGGGCTGAGTCAGATTGGACATGCCAATATGGAAAAAATCAATGGTTAATTCCTGATCCTCTTTGGTGAAGTACAACCTTTTCGGCTCCCCGGTAGTGCCTGAACTCTGCAAGGTAACTACCCTGTTGATCTCGTCCTGGGAAACACACAGGAAATGCAAAGGGTTTTGCCCGAGGTCCTCCGCCGTGGTAAAGGGCAGGTGTTTTATTTCCTCCAGGCTGTTTATATTGCCTTGAAAAGCCAGGGCTTTCCGGTAAAAGACACTGCGTCCGGAAGCTAAAGCTATTGTCTCCCGCAGTTTTTTAAGCTGGTAGTTATTAATGGTTTCTCTGGTGAGGGAACTTCCCGTTACTCCAAGTTTACCGGCTATCCACTTTTGCAGGGGGGTCACTTCCATTGTCAATCCTCCTTTGCCGGTACAACGAACGTCCCTGGCTGTCTGTTAAATTGTAGGCGCAGAAGGGTATGAGTTTTCCTGCCGGGGACATGACATGAATACAACAATCCTTAAGTCTTTCCAGATCCAAGTTCCAGGCATCTTGAAAAGCCATGCCGGAAATGCTGAAGGAATGGGTCCTGGCCCTCTCTATAAAGGAATCCCAGAAGGTGAAAGGCCCTTCGTCTGTTTTAATGGAAACAGTTTTTATTTCCGGGGCGGACCAGTATTTGGCCACAAAGCTTCTGGCTTTGGCCGCTCCCGCTTCGGCTTTTTCCGTGGTGCCACAGCAGCCTTCATGCTTGGTCCAGGAACGCAGTTCTCCTCCGGGCATTAATATGAAGTTGCCATGAAAGGAGCAAAGCGCGTTTTCACAGCCGGGAGGCTTAAAAGCATCAGCGGTGATTTCTCCCTTGGTCTGTCTGACCAGTTCTCTTATTACTTCAGGTATGGTAATGCGGCTGCTGTCTGCCGGTGGTTCGGGATAACGGCCAAAGTAGCTTACCGGCTGAAAATGAACTCCTCTGACGGTGGGCAAATAACTTGTTGCCAATTTTATAATAGCTCCAAGATTATTGACATTTACCTCCGGTACCAGGGTAGGAACCAGGATTACACCGATATTATTAGCTGCGCAATTTTTAATGGCCTGTATTTTTTTTGTAAGCAGAGGCCTGCCCCTCAGGACTTTGTAAATTTTATCATCAGTTCCATCGAATTGCAGGAAGATCGAGGTTAAGCCGGCCTCCTTGCATTGCTTGACCAAGTTTGGCTCTTCCGCCAGCCGTAACCCGTTGGTATTAAGCTGAATAAAGTTAAAACCCAGGGACCGGCCAAGCTTTATAATTTCCGGCAAATCGTCCCGCAGGGAGGGCTCTCCCCCGGACAATTGAATATTATAGGGACCGCCGGCCAGCAATATTTGTTCATACCAACCTTTAATCACTTCCAGGCCGGGATCTGCCGACGGGCCGGCGCCGGCGCCGGCAAAGCAAACAGCGCAGCCCAAATTGCATCTTTGAGTTATTTCCAGCAGCACCGTGCAGCTGTGCTGCCTGTGTTCAGGGCAAAGGCCGCAGTCAAAGGGGCACCCCCTGGCTGCCTCTGTAAAGCATTTTTGAGGCCGGGACGGTATCTTTGGCCCGGCCCAGGTCCGGTATTCAGGCGCCCCCCGCCAAAGAACGGTTTCAGTGCCGCCGTGTTCCGGGCAGTTTTTTACCAAAAAAACATCCGCACCCCGCAGCGCCTTGTGGGCCGGTATCCTGGCAAGGCAATGGGGACAAACACTTTCCGTGTTGGTTAATACTAACTCAAGTTCACTCATGGTCCTGCCCCGGCCGGGTCAATTTCATAAGTTGCAAGTAGCTCTTTAACCTTGTCGTACGTGGCGCTAACTACGTTGCCGCATTTTACCGCTACTGTTTTATATTGCAGTTCATCTCCTAAAATATCGGCACAGTTAATCCCGCCGAATTCTGCGGCTGCCTGCTGTTTAAACCAATCAACCAGTTCCGTAACCATTAAGTCAAACTTATCTCGGGCTTGTTCTTCGGGCGAACCTTTGCCGGCATATAGTCCCAGCAGGCAGGCGCCCCCGGTTAAGGCGCCGCAGGCGCCGCCGCTAAAACCCATGCCCCCGGCCAGCCCGGTCATAGCCCTTACCAGATCCGGGTTGTTTTTTCCCCGGGCTTCCAAACCCAAGATTAATATAATCTGACTGCAGGCAAAGCCCTGTTGGGCCAATTCAAACAGGCGAAACATTTCTTCAGACATGTTGCTCCCCTTTCATTCTTTTTCTTTTCTTGCTGCTATGAGCAAAAAATAACCAGGTCTGGCCTTGGCAATAATGGTTTTAATTTTTTGAACATCGATTTTATCAGGGGAAATGCATTGCCAGAAATTTTCCAGGGAACAATGGGTCATGATTAGTCTGAAGGTTAGTTCTTTCAGCAGGTCGCTATGATCTTCCCATAATGTAATGGTGAATCCCGCCTTCTCAACTCTCTGGCCTAATTCCTCCCTGGACATGGCTCCGGTCAGACAGCTGGCCACCGGTAAAGTTCGCAACTGGCGCACTGCTTCCTCTTCACGGGCATATATATCTGTAACAACCAGCAAACCGTTATTTTTTAAAACACGGTGGCATTCTGCCAGGGCCAAATCAACATCAACCATTAGTGAAAGGGAACACTCGGCAAAAATACAGTCCATTTCACCCTGGATAAAGGGCAGATATTCTCCCGCAGCCTGAAATACCGGCAGCTCAGGTCTTCCTTGACGCCCCTTGGCTAAAAGACTAGCAGAGGGGTCTACACCAACTGCATTTAATTTATATTTGGTTATTAAATATTCTACAGTTGCACCGGTTCCACAGCCAACATCCAGGACTTTTGCCCCCGGCGGCAAGGCGCATCCGGCTATAGCCCGGTCAGTAAGCTTAAACCCGCCGGGCCTGATGCTGTCGCCGGTGACTTGCCTAACAGCATTACTTTCATATATTTGGCATATTTTCTCAGTGGACATTTTGTCATCTCCCCGATAATACTAATGTCACTTGTCCTCCATAGCCTTTTCCACTTCCAGCATTTTACCGGTGGCCAGTTCTTCCGAAATGTAAACCAGGCCGCATTTGGGGCATTTAGGCAATTGGACCGGGAATTTGTTATTCAGATACATAACCTCTACTTTTCCCGCCTCCATAACAATACCGCATTTCAGACATTCAATAACCTTTTCTTCCGGCTGGCCCTTTGTTTGGCTCATCCTTTCACCCCTCTTGAACGAGACTTCATTCAGAGGGGGATTCAACCCCCTCTGAATGTTAGCCGAGTCCATACTGGACTTAACCGCCCTTTGAAACCCGCCGCCTACAGAGGCGGGGGTCTTAGGGCGGATTAGT
>JBFMEU010000094.1:0-8782 GCA_040753155.1 Bacillota bacterium | reverse complement strand
CGGTAACTTCCTTGCCGCGCACCAGAGAAGCGATATGGCTCATGTAACGTTCGGCCAGGGCCTTGATTATTAAGTCATATTCGGCCACAGGCATCATCCCTTTCTGTTTAATTATATCATAGGTGAATTTATTATAGTAGTAACTTCAACCTGTGGTCGGTTTTAATCCGATACCTTCATCTATCGGTTACGGCTTGCTACGTCGCGATTGCTTATCCTTACTCCGCTGACCCACTTTGCGGGCAGGGGGAACCTTGTATTTCACGTCACTGCCGAATTCAGGGTGGATCGATCCCGCAGTACCGAAGTGGCCCGGCCGGATATTGTGCTGTTTGTCAATGGCATCCCGCTGGCGGTGATCGAGTGCAAATCGGTTCCAGGCCGGAACAGGTGGTGGTTTTCATCGGAATATGCAATCTGGCTTTTTGCCCTTTATATTTAGTTTGCATTCGTGGTATAATTGATGTAACAAGTACGAAATTCGTACAACGGGGGGAAGCAGAAAATGCCGCTGTTAACAAAATTACGTAATCGTTCACAAGTCACCCTGCCTAAAGAAGTTGTGAAAGCGTTAAATTTGAAAATAGGTGATGATTTAAAAGTAGAAGTAAAATCAGGGCGTGTTGTGATTACTCCGGTTGCTGTGATTCCAAAGGATGAACTGTGGGCATGGAAACCGGAAATCCGCGAGGCTATTAATGAGGGCCGCAAGGAAGCGCGTACAGGAGAGTTAAAGGTATATGAATCTTTAGTTGAAATGTTTGTGGAATGGGACGACGAGGAAGAGGCACCGGTGGAGGGCGATAATGTACAAGATACAACCGACCAGCAGGTTTAATCGACTTAGGAAAAAACTGCCGCAAGATATTAGTAAGCAACTTAGAGATACTTTGCGACAACTTCAACAAAATCCAAGCCATCCATCGCTCAGGACAAAAAAATATAAATCCATTCCCGGCGTTTTTGAATCGAGCATTAATATGCAATACAGAATCCTGTGGGAGTATAATCAAAAAGACAGAGCTATCATATTGTTACTTGCGGTTGGAGACCACGATATCCTCTAAGAAAGGAGTCCCATATGAAATCAGATAACAAAAAGGCAACTAAGAAAGCCGACGGCGAGGCCGCGGTGCTCGCGAAGATTGCCGCGATGCCGGAGCCCTACCGTGCCACGGGTGAGCGCCTCCACGCGATCATCCTGAGCAGCGCGCCGACGCTGCAACCAAGAGTGTGGTATGGTATGCCGGGGTATGCGAAGGATGGACCAGTCTTATGTTTCTTCCGTAGTTCAGGACGGGGACTTCCCGGCGGGGGAGTTGAATTTATTCATCACCACATCGGCGCCACATAGTATTAGTTCACGTATCGCTTGACTGGCTCTGACAACTGCCTGGTCAACCAACTCCTGCTCCTCAGGCCCGAATCTGCCCAAAACCCAATCCGCTGCATCCGGACCCGGCACCGGGGGCCGCCCTATGCCCAGTCGAATCCGGTAAAACCCGGAGATTCCCAGCTTATCCATAACCGAAAGCACGCCCTTGTGCCCGCCGGCTCCGCCGGACTGGCGTATGCGCAGTTTTCCGGGGGGCAAATCCAGGTCATCGTAAACCACAATCAGACGGGACGATGGTATCTTATACCAGTTCAGCAAGGCAGCCACCGGCTCTCCACTGCGGTTCATGTAAGACTGGGGCTTGGCCAAAACCATCTCCGCCCCATTCATGCTTACCTTTGCTATATGGGCCCGCAGCATCGGCCGATCAGCTTTTGCTCCCAGTTCCCCCGCCAGGTGGTCGATGACCCGGAAACCCAGGTTATGTCTGGTATGATTATATTCACGTCCCGGATTGCCCAGCCCTGCCACAAGATACATTGTATGTCTGCCTCTCTTATCTTTTTCTATCCATAATAAACCAGCCTGGCCGGTTAAACAATGTTTTTCATGCTTGAATACCGTTTTGCAGCTGTGCTATTGCTTTTCACCTTCACCGCCGGCTGCGCCTTCACCCTCCGCTTCAGCCTCGTCCGCTTCCCCTGCCGGCTCCTCAGCAACTACGGTTACTGTAACCACAGGCGCATCCAGTTCATCAAGAATTGTTACCTCACCGGGAACAGCAAGGCTGCTAACCGCAATTGAATCGCCCGGACTCAGCCCATCTACATTTACCTTGATCTCTTCGGGTATATCTGTTGGCAGGCACGATACATTGAGATCCCGTTTTACAATTTGCAGTACACCCCCGGGGCTTACCTCTCCCTCAAAAATCAGAGGCACTGCCACCTGTATTTTGTCCTCCAGGGAAATCTGGTGGAAATCTATGTGCATGATATCCTGGCGAATGGGATCCCTTTGTACTTCCTTGACCATAACACTGTACGTCTTATCCCCATTAATATTCAGATCAATAATGGTATTGCGACCGCCGGTCATAGCCTCATAGAACTTGCGGATGTCTACCTCTACAGGCAAGGAGCCGATATTCTTACCGTATACAACAGCCGGCGCCATCCCCCGGGCAGCCAGCGCCCTGCGGTAACTGCCTCCCCTGGCCGTCCTGACCACTGCGCTAAGATTGTTTTGCGGCATAACATACTCCTCCTTTATCCAATATCTAAAAAACTTGTTGCTTTTGCCCTTGCTGCTATAAAACAAAGCTTCTATATTATTCCCTATTTTTGGTCATAAAACTCATTTTAACAGCATAGCAATAAACGAGTAAATGCTGTCCTTCATTCGGATTATCCTTTGCTATTTTTTCCAAAAAGGGGGGGTTGAACTTGCGCAAGAGCAAACAAATTATCGGCATGGCGGTATTCAGCCTTGAGGAGGGTCAACAAATCGGCACTGTCAAGGACCTTGTATTAGACCCCGCAAACAAACAAGTGGTAGCTTTGGCCATTGCGCAGAAGGGCTGGCTGAAGGAGCTTAAGTATATTCCCTACCAGAAAGTTCGCAGCATCGGTGAGGACGCCATAACAATTGACCGCGGAAATGCTGTGGAAAAGGGGGCCGGTCTGCCTGAAATTGTTAAGCTGGTAAGGGAAAAGGTTGAATTCGCAGGAACAAAAATTGTTACAGAAAACGGCGCTATTCTGGGACTGTCAGAAGAATACCTGTTTGATCTCCTTACCGGCAAAATAACTGGCATAGAGTTTTCCAGTAACTTAATTAACAGTGTTATCAAAGGCAAAGCTTATCTTGATACGGCGTATGTCCTGACCATGGGCAAGGAGGTAATTATTTGTGCTGATGAAGCTCTGGATCATATTACCAAAATCGAAAGCGGCATCAGCACTACTGTAAAAACTATCCGGGAGTCCACAACCCAGGTCTGGGGCAGCACCGTGCAATTCACCCGCAACCTGGGCAGCTCCTTAAACCGCTCGCTGGAACGGGTCCGGCGCGACAAGCTGGATGACGGCGTTGAGCATAAGGACTGCTCATGCGCAGCCGGTGAAAAACCCGGTAAAGCGCCGGCAATTAGCGCTAATGCTCCAGACGAAGTAATCATCAAGCCCGGGCAAAACACAACAGACACTACAAATCCAACCAGCCCTGAGGGTGAACGGCAACTTATCGCTAAAGATGAAGATGTTGACCCGAATACAGATCTTCCACCCGGCCCGGACATCCCGGAAGCAAGGAAAGAAGACACCGGTGCCCCCCGCGCTGTTTGATTCGCCAGGAAAAGAACCGGTCCTTTAAGCGGTATTCAGTCAAAAAGTTTACTTACAGAAAGATCCTCGTGGATTCTGATGATGGCCTCGCCCAACAGCGGGGCCACGGACAGCACCTTAAGCTTTTTAATCATTTTCTTGGCCGGCAGGGGTATGGTGTTGGTTACCAATATTTCTTTGATCGGCGCCTCGTCAAGCCGCTTGACTGCCGGCCCGCTGAGGACCGGGTGGGTACAGCACACATAAATATCTCCCGCGCCCCAGTCCTTAAGGGCGGCTGATCCCTGGACGATAGTGCCGGCTGTATCAATGATATCATCAATCATGATTACCTTTTTGCCCTGGATGGAACCAATAATATTCATGATTTCGGCCACATTGGGCTCCGGGCGGCGCTTATCAATAATGGCAATGGGGGCTCCGATTCGCTCCGCCAGATCCCTGGCCCTGGTGACACCACCCAAATCCGGGCTAACCACCACAACGTCCTGCAAGTTCTGCTGGAGAAAATACTGAGCCAGAATCGGCACCCCCGGCAGATGATCAACCGGTATATCAAAAAACCCCTGAATTTGCCCGGCATGCAGATCCATTGTTATAACCCGGCGGGCGCCGCTGGCGGTGATCAGGTTGGCCACCAGTTTGGCGGTAATGGGGTCTCTGGCCCGGGCCTTACGATCCTGGCGGGCATAACCGTAATAGGGCAGCACGGCTGTTATGCGGCGGGCTGAGGCCCGGCGCACAGCGTCCACCATAATCAGCAGCTCCATCAGGTGTTCATTGACCGGCTGGGAGGTGGGTTGAACTATAAAAATGTCGGCACCCCGCACACTCTCGTTTATTTTTACCTGAATTTCGCCGTCACTAAACCTTTTAACTTTGGCTGCTCCCACCGACACACCCAGGTACTGGGCGATTTCCTCCGCCAGTTGCGGGTTGGCGTTGCCGGTAATAATCTTCAGTCTTCTGCGGGATGACATGCTGACCCTACCTCCACCTTTTAGAGTTCTATTCTTTGTCATTGCCGGCGGCCCACCCGGCCAGGTTTTTTTGTTTACTGCGCGCTATCCCCAGAGATTCGGCCGGCACATTTTTGGTTATAGTGGACCCTGCCCCAATCACCGCCCGCTCCCCTACTTCCACCGGCGCCACCAGATTGGCATTGCTGCCGATAAAAGCATGGTCACCAATTGTGGTAAGATACTTGTTTTTGCCGTCATAATTACAGGTGATGGCGCCGGCGCCAATGTTTACCCCCCGGCCCAACTCAGCATCACCAATATAGCTAAGGTGTGGCACCTTGCTGTCATCACCGATAACGGACTTCTTTAATTCAACAAAATCTCCCACCTTGACATTACTGCCCAGGCGGCAGCCCGGCCGTATATAGGCAAAGGGACCAATAAGACAATCCGGGCCGATCTCACTGTCCAGAACAATAGAGTGCTGCACAACAACCCCGCTGCCCAGGCGCGCATTGACCAACCTGGAAGAAGGCCCGATAAGACAATCTCGATCTATCTCAGTAGCACCCTCGATAACTGTAAAGGGGCATATTACTGTATCCTGTCCCACTTTGACTGTGGCATCAATAAAAGTAGTCGCGGGATCAAGGATGGTAACCCCACTGTACATAAGACGGTCCCGTATTCTCTGTCTCAGCGCGGCCTCTGCCGCAGCCAGTTGCTTACGGTCATTGATGCCCTGCATCTCGGAAACTTCCGGCGCTATCCAGGCCCCCACCGGCCTGCCCTCTTGCCCATACAGGTCTATAATATCCGTAAGGTAATACTCTCCCTGGGAGTTGTCGGGCTTTAACCGGGATAGGGCCTGAAAAAGGCCCCGGGAATCAAAACAATAAACACCCGTGTTAATTTCCCGCGCCAAGCGCTCATCCGGAGTTGCGTCCCGCTCCTCGACAATTTTCAGTACCCTGCCGTCACCACCCCGGATTATCCGCCCATACCCCGAAGGATTATCTATAAGAGCGGTACAAACAGTAATCGCGTTTCCTGCCCGCCGGTGCTCCTGCGCCAAACTTTGCAGCGTTGCCCCGGTGATTAGCGGCGTATCACCACAGACCACCAATAGCAGGCCTGAAAATCCAGCCAGAACCGGCTCCGCTTGCCTCAGGGCATGGGCTGTCCCCAGCTGTTCAGCCTGAACAGCCAGCTCCACCCCGGCGCCCAGAACCGTAGCCACCTCCTCGCCCCGGTAACCAACCACGGCCACAACTTTTTCCGCCCCAGCCTCACCTACAGCATCCAGGACATGGGATATCATGGGCCTGCCGCAAACCCGGTGTAAAACCTTGGGCAACCTCGACTTCATACGGGTACCCTTGCCCGCTGCGAGAATCACCGCTGCCATTTCCATACGGCGCCCTCCCTTCCTGTTAAACCATATTCAACAAAAATTACTTTTTCCCTGCGTTAACGGACATTTTTTGACTATTCACACAAAAAGAGAGCTTGCGCTCCCTTTGTCAAAGCCCCGTTGTTATTATATGGCCTCGGAATAGGCTTGAAGTACCGCAGACTGGATTACTTCCCGGGCAGAAGAGTTAATCGGATGCGCTATGTCTCTAAACTCACCGTCCGGGGTTTTTCTGCTGGGCATGGCCACAAACAACCCATTTTGCCCTTCCACCACTTTCACATCATGAATAACAAACATGTCATCCAGAGTAACCGAAACAATAGCTTTCATTTTTCCCTCCGTTAATATTTTACGTACTCTAACGTCGGTTACATTCACCGGCCTCACCACCTTCCCTTAACCATAGTTTACCACCTTTTCATTTTTTTCTATTCTTCGCAATAGGAAAAATTCCTTCAAATTTCCAGGCATTCCATAAAAAATATTGCATTCCATTCAAAACTTATTATTTAGACTGTTATCTGGTACCCGGAATTCCTCAAAGTATCAACTATAACATTGATATGACCCTGATCCCTGGTTTCCAGCACCAGTTCAACCCCGGCTTGCTTCAGGGGAACCAGGGGGTTGGCGCGGTCATGGTGGATACTAATCACATTGGCCTGGAATGTTGTAATAGCTGAGAGAAGACTGTTCAGGCTGCCGGGGCGGTCGCTGAGGAGGGTGCGCAGGCGCAGCCGGCGCCCCTCTCTGATCAGCCCTCGCTCAATAATTGTTGCTATTACGTTCATGTCAATATTGCCCCCACTGAGAATAATTGCTATCTTCGCCCCGGGATATGCCACCCGCCGCTGCAGAAGCGCCGCTACAGCCACGGCCCCGGCACCTTCCACCACCAACTTGGAACGCTCCAGCAGCATTAAAATAGACCTGGCAATTTCCTCTTCATCTACTATTACAATATCGTCAACATACTGACGAATCACCTCAAAGGTCAAATCCCCCGGCAGTCGCACAGCAATACCGTCAGCTATGGTGCTTGCCTCCCCCGGCAATTCCTTTAACCGGCCAGCCTTCTTGCTCATATATACGGCAGCCGCCTCCCCCGCCTGGACACCAATAACTTTAACCCGGGGCCTGGTTTCTTTTATAGCCAGGGAGACACCGGCCGCCAGCCCCCCGCCCCCGATGGGTACCAGCACAACATCCACGCCGGGAAGTTGCTGCAATAACTCCAGTCCCAGAGTTCCCTGGCCAGTGATAATATCAGGGTCATTAAAGCCGTGCACCATTACGGCCCCCATTTCCCTCTGCAGGGATACGGCCCTGTCATACGCCTCGTCGTAGCCTTTGCCGTCCAAAATCACCCTGGCCCCATATTCGCGGGTGGCCATAACTTTAGCCATGGGTGCGCTTTCCGGCATAATAATGGTGCTGTTAATGCCTGCCAGGGAAGCGGCATAGGCCACACCCTGGGCATGATTTCCGGCGGAGGCCGCTATAACACCCCGGGACCGCTCATTTTCATCAAGCAGGCTGATTTTATTGTAAGCTCCCCTGATTTTGAAGGAACCTGTTTTTTGCAGGTTCTCCAGCTTAAAATACACCCGGCTCCCAGTCAGGGCGCTAAAGGTACGGGAGTAATCAAGGGGTGTCCGGTGAATAACCCCGGCTATCCTGCCGGCCGCTCTTTTAATATCCGGCAGGGTCATCTGCGCATCCATTGTACACCTCCACTCAAAGGCTTTCCGCCTGAAAAACTGCTGTGCGTCAGTTCTGGAAAGTATCGGCAAGTCGTTCGCTAATGATAACGCCGTGCCTCCACCTGGCTTACTGAATACTTACGATTTCAGTTCCAGCCCTCATCTCCAATCAGCGGCACAAACCGCACCGGCCCCAAACTTTCCCGGGCACAGCTCCCGTCAGGTTTTTTGCGCAGCCTGAGAAGTTCTTGCCGGCCCTGCGCCCCCACCGGGATCACCAGGCGGCCCCCTGTGATCAGCTGGCCCAGCAGGGACCCGGGAACATCCGGCGCCCCGGCAGTAACTACAATACCATCAAAGGGCGCCTCTGCGGGCCAGCCCTTCGTCCCGTCGCCGATGAGAACCTGGATATTCTTGTACTTTAAGTTCTGAAAAACAGATTCAGCTTGTTTGGCCAGGAGTTCATGACGCTCTATCGTATACACTCCGGCAACAATTAGTGACAGCACCGCCGCCCCGTACCCCGACCCGGTCCCTATTTCCAGCACCCGGTCCCGCCGGGAGGGCTCCAGGGCCTCTGCCATCAAGGCAACAATATATGGCTGGCTGATGGTTTGCCCCCTCCCAATGGGCAGGGGGCCGTCATGGTAAGCCTTTTCCCGCAGGCTGACAGGCACAAATAAATGGCGGGGAACGGAAAGCATACTATGCAAAACAGCCTGGTTACTGATACCCCGTTCCATAAGCTGGGCCGCCACCATCCGCCGGCGTTCTTCAACATAGTTATTGCCGCCCGGGTTCAAAAAATCCATACAGGCACACCCCCTTTAAAAAATAACAGCCCGGGTTTGGCAATTAATACCACCTCCGGACTGCAGAAAATTTGTAACTGCTCAGGTATTCAGAATTCAGGAGTCAGGAGTCAGAATGCCCCGAGAATATGCTTCCAGCAATTTACTAACCTCTTGCAAGAGAAGTTTTGTTTCGTAAGTATCACCATATCCAAGATCCTTCGTAAG
>JBFMEU010000093.1:0-8823 GCA_040753155.1 Bacillota bacterium | reverse complement strand
GACTTCATTCAGAGGGGGATTCAACCCCCTCTGAATGTTAGCCGAGTCCATACTGGACTTAACCGCCCTTTGAAACCCGCCGCCTACAGAGGCGGGGGTCTTAGGGCGGATTAGTTCAGTGATTAATATTTCAATCTGAGCTTCCTTCCGGTTTAGAAAGCGGGGTTTTTAACCGGCCGTTTAACAACCGGGATTTCTTTACCCTGGAGACCGGCCAGGATCTTCTCGGGCAGGGCCGGCAACTGGGTGATACGTACTCCGCAGGCATTGTAAATGGCGTTGCAGATGGCGGCATGGGGGGAGGTCAGCGGCAGTTCGCCTACGCCGGAAGCGCCGAACGGGCCTAGCTTACGCGACTTGTTCACGTAGATGATTTCCATGTTGTCCGGAACATCCTTGATGTACGGCATGCCGCAAGCGGCCATGCTGGTGTGCTTTTTCAGGTCTTCGAAATTTTCAGTCAGGGCCAGCCCGATACCCTGGGCCATACCACCATAGATTTGACCGTCGAGAACGGTTTGGTTGACAACTTCCCCAACGTCAGCGGCGAGGGTCATACCCACAACCTGAGCTTTACCGGTCCTGGTGTCCACTTCCACCTCCGCCAGGAATACCCCGTACATGTAAGTGGCGAAGGGTTTGCCCTGACCTTTTTCATTTAAGGCGGTGCAGTTATCAGCAGCTGTGCTCCACTGACCCACATATTTAAGGGGGATATTTGCTGACACTGCTTCGTCACAGGTCATATAGGTTCCATCGGCCTTCTTCAGGGCCTTCACCAGTTGCTCGCAACCGTTGATAGAAGCGTTACCGATAACCAGCTGGGAGCGGCTGCCGCCGGCCGGGCCGCCGGCCGGGGCCAGGTTCATGTCGTTCATAACCAGTTTGATTTGCTCGGGCTTGATACCCATGGGCCGCAATGCTTCGTGGGAGGTGGCCAGCAGGCCCATGTCCGCGCCCTGGCCGTGATCCTGCCAGTTGGTGCTTATCTGAACTCTGCCGTCCGACAGCAGTTCTACCCACACTTCAGCGCCGTCCACGCCGTCCAGGCCGCAGCCGTAAACACCGACGGACACGCCGACGCCGCGCTTCTTCTCCGGTGCAGAGAGCTTTTTGGCTTTCTCCAGGGCAGCCTGGTACTTGGGCCGGATAGCGTCAATCAATTCGGTCATGGTGTATACTTCAGGCTGCTGGCCGGAGGGGTTGGTGTCGCCGGGGCGGTAAGCGTTAATGTAGCGCAGTTCCAGCGGATCCAGGCCCAATTTATCAGCCAGGATGTCCATCAGAGTTTCGGAAGCAAAGAAGCTCTGGGGTGAGCCGTAAGCCCGGAAGGCGGAACCCCAGCAGTGATTGGTGCAAACCGTGTAGCCTGCGCCACGGATGTTCGGAATGCCGTAGCCTGCGCCGATGAACTGGGCGCCACGAACGGTGAGGAGGTCGCCAAATTCGGAGTAAGGGCCGTGGTCAACCGCCCAGTTGCTTTCCATGGCAATGATCTTACCGTCCCTGGCAGCGCCATACTTCAGGTCGATAAAGAAAGGCGACCGCTTGCCGGTGTAAGTAATCTGCTGGTAGTAATTGAAGTTCAGGAAGCAAGGCTTGCCGGTGGCCATGGTTGCGGCGCCTACCAGTGCTTCAGTAGTGGGGCTGAACTTGTAACCAAAGGTACCGCCCACACCGGGGAACTGGGACAGGAACAGGTTTTTGCCCGGCTCAAGACCGAGGCCTTCGCCAATCATAAGGGCGTGCAGGTTCAGTCCGATACTCTTGGAAATAATTTGCAGGCTGCCGTTTTCGTCATAGTAAGCCAAGGCCACATCAGGCTCGATGGGCAGGTGGGGCTGACGGCCGACAAACAAGTCTTCCCTAGATACAACAACATCTGCTTTTTCCATCAGCGGCGCGGTGTCTTCGCCCTTTTCAATTGGTTGCTTGTAGTAAACGTTGGGGGTGCCGGGGTGAATCTCAATGGCATCGGGATCCATGGCAGCGGGAGCGCTCATGTAAGCCGGCAGCGCTTCCAGTTCCACCTTGACCTTTTCCACCGCGGCCTGGGCGTTTGCTTCGGTGTCGGCGCAGACGATAGCAATGGCGTCGCCGAACTGGAAGACCTTTTCATCACACAGGATGGGACGATCATAGCTGTCCCCTTTGTTGCTGGGGAAGTTCAGACCATTGATACGGTTTTTGCCTTTAACGTCTTTATAGGTGACTACCTTGTAAACACCGGGCATTTTTTCAGCTTCCGAGGTGTCGATGGACAAAATCTTGGCGTGAGAAACCTGGGCCTGGACCAATTTGAGCTGCAGGGTGCCGGGGGGCATCTTGATTCCGAAATCGGAACCGTATTCAATGGCGCCGGTGACCTTGCCCACAGCCGAGGGACGTGGATAGTCAGTACCAAAAATCTTACCGTCGGCAGGCATTTGGAAGCTCAGGTCCGCCATAGTGATTTCACCACGCATCAGCCGGGCGGCAGCCATCACAGCGTCCACCAGGGGTTGGTACCCGGTGCAGCGGCAGACGTTTTTATGCTTCTGGAACCAGTTGCGCACATCTTCCCGGGTGGGGTTGAGGTTTTCATCCAGGAGTGCTTTGGCGGAAACAATAAAGCCGGGGGAGCAAAAACCACACTGGGCGCCGCCATATTTGACCCAGGCCAATTGCAAAGCGTGCAAGTTGGTCGGGGTACCGATACCCTCAATAGTGGTGATGATGGAATCGTCGGGAAGACGCTTCATCTTGTAAGCGCAAGATAAAGTCACCTTGCCGTTTAGGATTACTGAGCAAGCGCCGCACTGGGCTTTACCGCAGCCGACCTTGGTCCCGGTCAGGTGCAGTTGCCCGCGCAGGACATCAACCAGTAAAGCTTCCGGGTCGGCAACCACGACGGTAGTAGCTCCGTTGATATTTAGCTTCTTTTTAATCAATCTCATTTCACTCCTTTGTTATTCTTTATTCAGGGTCAGCTTGGACCCTAAATGCCTTTTAAATTGTCTTGCCAAAGCCACAGTCAGGATATCTGCATTCCTTACAGTTAACACAGAGGCCCCCGTGACCCAGAGCAATAATGTCCCTGCGGGTAATTTCTTCCCCGGCCAGGATACGGGGCGCCACCAGGTCAAAAATACTGCTGCGGTGATACATTACACAACCGGGCAGCCCCAGGATTGGTACATTTCCAATATAGGCCATCATAAACATGGCTCCTGGTAAAGTGGGCGCGCCGTAGGAAACAATCCTGCCCCCGGCGGCCCGAATCCCGGCGGGGGTTAGATCATCCGGGTCTACCGACATGCCTCCGGTAACTGTAATCATCTCAGCCTCCTCTCGTAATAATTGGTTGATTGCATCTACAATCATTTCTGCACTGTCAGGTACAAAAATCTGTCTGAAGACGCAACTCCCCCACTCCTCCATTTTTTGGGTTACCACCGGTCCGAATTTATCTTGGATTCTGCCGTGATACACCTCACTGCCGGTGGTGACAATGCCAACTCTCAGGGATTTCAAAGGTTTAACCTCAACCAACGGAAAGTTATTCTGACATATTTTTTCAATAGTATTTATTTTACTGTTCTTAATAACCAGGGGAATGATTCTAGTGCCAGCGAGGACTTTATCCTTGTAAACTATTTGATTATTATGCAATGTGGCAAACATTGCCTCTTCGATTTCGTTAACAGAGAATAATGCTTCTGTATTAACTTTTAGGAGGCCCCTTTCCTTAGCCACCAGGTTCACTTTACCTTCTTTGGGTTCTGCAAGCCTAATGCCGTTGCCCGCGGCAGCCCTGGCTATTCTTACTGCTGCCTCATCCTCATGTAATAACTCATGATCAATTTCCCATACATATAAGTTCTGCTTACCAATGTCCAGCAGTTTGGGGATGTCTTCAATTTTAACAATGTGCCCTTTTTTAAAAGCCCTGCCTTTAAATAATCCAGGGATAATCTGAGTGATATCATGGCAGAGAACCATTCCTACCGCTTCCTGAACCGGTACAATTTTCATAAGCAACTCCCCTTTAGCAGAAATGTGTATTAAAATCCACGTCTAATGCAGAATAACCAGGGTGCTGTGGAATATCTACAGCACCCTGGTTATTCTACCAAAGGGTTAAAAACTGTACTCCTTTCCACACGGGAGGTTTAATAGTTTCCCACTAAACCCTATCGGCCTGGCTATCATAGCGAACGCTTTAGACTACCGGGCTCGGAGTTTCATCTTAAGTTCCTCAACTTTTGAATATAAAAAGGCCGGAGTCCCTGCTAAGAAGCAGTCAGACCCCGGCCCATTTAAAGCCAAGCATGAACCTTGCTCCTTTCCACATGGGAGGCCCGCCGGTTTCCCGGCAAACCCTATCGGCCGGCAGATCATAGCAACCGCCTTAGATCAGTCGGCTCGGAGATGTGTTTCTTTTAACTAATGCAAGACCTGTACCAACCAAAATGCTCTTAAATAAAACAATTTTTTAATACTTTACAACTTGCGAGTGTTCCATTATGATACGATGCTCCATTATGGTATACTAAGGATACCCGCTAACTACCGGCCTTTGAAATATTAAAAAAACTGGGGCAAGGCCACTGGTCTTATCAACGACAGTGGCTTTTTTACAGATTTTATTTGACCGGATACTCGGTATCATCAAGAGAGCGGGCAATAAAATGGCCCGTTTCTGATATATCGTAATCACCTAATCCCGCCAGCTCCTTCTTAAACTCTTGCGATTGCAGTATTTCAATGGTTGCCTGGATATAAGGTTTGGAAAGGTCCTCTTTCCTTATTACAAGTTCGTAACGCTCCTTATGTAAAGGAATAAAATCAACTCCTCGGACCTGCATTGATACCTTTTCATTTCCCAGGCCAACATCCGCATCTCCTCTGGCCACATTGCTGGCAATTGCTAAATGGGACGGCTCTTCCATATCATACCCCCTGATTATACGTCTATCAATACCTAACAGGCGGAGTTTTTCATCAAGCAGAACCCTGGTACCGCTGCCCTTTTCCCGGTTAATGAATGTAATATCTTTTCGAGTTAAGTCTTTCCAGCTTAGTATATCCTTTGGGTTACCTTTTGCCACATAAAAACCCTGCATGCGACAAGCCAGGTGTATGATAATAGTCTGAATGCCGGGCAGCATGTAAAGAACATAGGGTATATTATAAATATTTGCATTCCCATCCCATAAGTGAATGGCTGCCATGTCGGCTTTTTCGTGATAAAGCGCCATTAAGCCGGGAAAACTTCCGATACCATGTCTGTATGCCTGGATTGCGTTTCTGTGGCGTTCCAGATGACGGGTTAAAACATCCAGCAGTACATCCTGGCCGCAAATAACAATTCCCTTTGGGGGCGGGGCGATCTTCTCTGTGGGTTCAATTAATTTTTCCTCTTCGCCATAATCGGTTTTTTTACCTTGCCGTTTATAATTTTCCACGTCTTTCAAATCAACACGTATTTTACGACCAACCCTGTATGCTGGCAATTCACCACGTTTTATTAACTCATAAACAGTATTTTTCGCAATCTTAAGCTTTGCTGCTACTTCCTCCGGCGTTAAAGAAATTTCGTCCATATATTTTTTACCTCCAAATCTATTGACAAGTATTATACCATAGTTTACTCTTACTAACATAACACGTTTTGTAACGTTTCGTTTATTTTAATCTCGTTGATTAACCTTGTTTTGTTATGTTATATTGTTTTTTGTTTTCATTAGTGAATATCTAGTCGCAACGATGCCCTAGACATAGTCTTTTAGATGCCGGGGCTTAAATTCTTAATTTTCCTGGGGGTGGCAAATTAATTAATAAACTTGAATCCGGCCACAACAGATTTGGAAGATAATTGTATCCAAGATTTTTTGGAAGGAGTTTTTTAATGAAAAGACTTTTAGCTTTTACCATATTAATTGCATTTATTTTATTAGTAATAACCGGATGTACAGACGCCAAAGAACAGGGCGCTCACATACAACCTGAAGCGGAACCGGTTGACTTGACAATTTCCGCAGCCGCCAGCCTCAAGGACGCTGCAGAGGAATTAAAGGAGCTTTACGCTAAAGAACATCCCCATGTAAATATTACCTATAACTTTGCAGCTTCCGGCACACTACAAAAGCAGATTGAAGAAGGCGCACCGGTAGATCTCTTTATCTCAGCCGGCAAAAAACAAATGGACGCGCTGGAAGAAAAAGATTTGCTTGTGAAGGAGTCGCGGATGGATTTGCTGGGGAACAGCCTGGTGCTGATCGCCCAAAAGGATAGTAACATTTCTGGTTTTGAAGACCTTTCCAAGCCAGAAATAGAAAGAATTAGCATCGGTACCCCGGAGTCAGTTCCTGCCGGACAATATGCCAAAGACGCCCTAACCTCAATGGAGCTATGGGATGAACTGCAACCAAAACTTGTTTTGGCTAAAGATGCACGCCAGGTGCTTACCTACGTGAAGACCGGTAATGTTGCCGCCGGCCTGGTTTACAAATCCGATGCTCTAACGGGCCAAAATATTAAGGTTGTAGCGGCTGCGCCGGCCGATTCCCATAAACCAATCGTATATCCGATGGCTGTAATAAAGGGCACGCAGCAGCGAGAAGCGGCAGAAGAGTTTGCAGCATACCTGTCAGACGAGGAGGCCGCTGGAGTTTTTGCTAAACACGGCTTTGCAACTATCAAAAAGTAACGGGGTTTGGATATGTTCTCACTTGCCGACTGGTCACCGGTTTTACTTTCACTGCGTACAGCAGTAGTTGCCGTAATCGTTGTAATTATTACGGGACTACCCCTGGCCAGGCTAATGGCCCGCAGGGAATTTCCGGGTAAAGACCTGCTGGAATCTGCCATCACCCTGCCAATGGTACTGCCCCCTACAGTAATTGGATATGGCCTGCTTATGCTTATTGGTAAAAACGGACTGTTGGGACAGCCACTGGCAAATCTTGGTATAACTATAATTTTTACCTGGTGGGCGGCGGCACTGGCTTCAACCGTGGTAGCCTTTCCACTAATGTACCAGAGCGCCAAGGCAGCCTTTAGCAGTATAGATGAAAACTATGAAAAAGCGGCCAGGACACTGGGGGCAAGTGAGATAAGGATTTTCCTTACCGTCACCCTGCCCCTGGCCTGGCCCGGTATTTTAGCCGGAGTGGTTTTATCCTTTGCCAGGGCTCTAGGTGAATTTGGGGCCACCTTAATGGTGGCGGGAAATATTCCCGGACAGACGTCCACCATACCGGTGGCCATTTTCTTCGCCGTGGATGCCGGAGATAATGCCACCGCCCAAACCCTGGTAGCTATTGCAACTGTTTTCAGTTTCCTGGTTATTTTTTGGGTTAACCGTTGGGCCAAGCGACAGAAATATTAGTGGGTGATTATAATGCTGGAGGCTTTAATTCAAAAAAAACTATGGCGCTTTACCTTGAATTTTAAGCTGCGGTTAGAAAATGAAATTTTAGTGCTGTGGGGCCCCTCCGGCGCCGGGAAAACAACTATACTGCAATGCCTCGCAGGTTTGGCAAAGCCTTCCTCCGGTTTTATCAAACTAAACAAGCAAGTGTTCTACTCATCCAAAGAAAAAATACATCTTTCTCCCCAAATCCGGAACGTGGGCTACCTGTTTCAGGATTACGCCCTCTTTCCTCATATGACGGTGAGAGAAAACGTAATGTACGGGATAAAGTCCAAAAGACTTAATAAACCATTCATTGATCCTGTGGAATTGTTAAATTCATTTGGGGCAGGACATTTAATAAATCGTTACCCACACCAGCTTTCAGGCGGTGAAAAACAAAGGGTGGCCCTGGCCAGGGCACTGGCAGTTCAACCCAAGCTGCTTTTATTGGACGAACCCTTCAGTGCGTTGGATAAAGCCACAAAGGAATCGCTCCGGCAAGAGGTAAAAAAACTACACCGTCAATGGCAGATACCCTTTATTTTGGTTACCCACGATGAAGATGACGTAAATTACCTGGGAGATCGTTTCATTTCATTGGACAAAGGGCTCTCAAGTGAGAAGATGGGCAAGGTTCCATCTCTCAACTTGTTATTTTACAACTCAAATTCCTGAGCAAGCAATGGCGGCCCGACTCAATGATAAGGTAAGACAAATTGCAAACTATAGGCTTCCAAAAATATATTTAATGACCAGAACATTGTCAAGGGGCAGCCAGATAATGGAATAATGTATTAAAATATGCTATAATTATTACAAGCTCGCGAAAGGATAGAAGAACATGAATGACAAACATAAAATTCCCGTATGGCTTTATTCCCTTTTCTGGGACGTGAATCCTGATGAAGTAGATCTTTCAAGTAATAATGTGTTGGTTATAGAAAGGCTTTTAAATGAAGGTGACCAAAGGGCGCTGAACTGGTTGTTCAAAACCTACCCGGAAGACAAGATTAGAGAAGCAGTCTTGCATAGCAGGTCCCTTTCATTAAAAACAGCAAGGTGTTGGCAAAATTATTTTAACCTGAGAGAGGAAGAAATGCGGTGTTTTGGGATGTACTTGACAGGACAAGGTTAAAGCGTAGGATGCCCGACAACGCAAAAATTCGCATATTAAGCGCAATTATTTCTTAAAGACACACACAGCTCCGCCAGGTTGAACCCCGGCGGAGCTGTGGTTTCGATTTAAACCTTAATTCTGGCAGACAAGGGGACGCTTCTCGTGTCTGCCCCCAGTCTGTCCTTGAACGAGACTTCATTCAGAGGGGGATTCAACCCCCTCTGAATGTTAGCCGAGTCCATACTGGACTTAACCGCCCTTTGAAACCCGCCGCCTACAGAGGCGGGGGTCTTAGGGCGGATTAGTT
>JBFMEU010000092.1:0-8874 GCA_040753155.1 Bacillota bacterium | reverse complement strand
TGGACGAGCTCGTTCGGCTCCGGGCGGCTGCATAACTCGGCCCTTCGGGCCTCAAACAGATTCGCCGCTTATCCTCCGCCTCACTCGCTCTTTGCATGGGCCTCCTACGTTCGCTCCAGGTACCAACCCCTCGACCTCACCTGGCAGTATATTTTCCATAGCAACACCCTCCGAAAAATCAAACCCCACCCGGGGTAGAGCAGGGTTATTTCTGCTGCAAATAGTACTTTACCAGTTCCTCCAGCAACTCATCCCGCTCCAGGCGCCGAATCATACTGCGGGCATTGTTATGGCTGGTTATATAAGCCGGGTCTCCGGAAATTAGATAGCCCACCAACTGATTTATAGGATTATAACCCTTTTCCTGAAGTGCAGCAAAAACCGCCAGCAGGATATTCCGGGCCTCGTTAACCTCTTCCCCTTGCACCTTGAACATCACGGTTTTATCCGGCATATCTCTGTTCATGGCGAAACCTCCCTTCCAGAAAAAGATCCGGCGCTTATCACGCAATATTTATAGGTTTCAATGTATCCAACCGGTTTCCATTAAATACCGGGATAATATTATTATAACCAATATTCTCCCGGTATTCCACCTGTTTATTGGGAAACTAAAACAATTTTAAGCAGATCATTTGAGATGTACGGTTATTCTGAATTCTGATTCCTGAATTCTGAATACCTGAATAGTAACGATAATTTACTTTAGCTGGCGTCCAACCACATCATAAACCTTATGCAGGGCCTCCTGGAGCATGGCCGGGTTTTTGCCGCCGGCCTGGGCCATGTCCGGCCGGCCGCCGCCGCCGCCGCCAACCAGGGGGGCAATCTCCTTAACCATTTTCCCGGCATGCAGTCCCCGGGGCAGCAAATCCTTGGTTACCGCCGCCACCAGGTTAACTCTGCCGTTGCCGGCGCTGCCCAGGAAGATTACCCCGGATACCAGACGGTCACGCAGCAGGTCCACCATCGCCCGCAGGCTATCCATATCCTGGACTGTTGAGCTGGCGGCCAGAACATTAACTCCGTCAACATTCTTAACTTGATCAAGCAGGCTCTGCACCTCATACCTGGCCAGCCTTGCCCGCAGGGCCTCATTCTCGTGCTCCAGCTCTTTATGGGCGGCAACTATATGCTCAACCCTGCCGGGCGCCTCCCCGGCGGCCACCTTCAGCATTTTACCCAGCAGATTTAGAATTTCTTCCTGCTCCTCAATGTGTTTCAGGGCGCCTTCCCCGGTCAGCGCCTCGATCCGGCGCAGCCCGGCGCCAATGCCGCTCTCCCCCAGCAGCTTGAACAACCCGATCTCGGCGGTGGAACGCACATGGGTGCCGCCACAGAGCTCAAGGGAGTAGTCGTCCATTTTCACAACCCTGACCCGGTCCCCATATTTCTCGCCAAACAGGGCGGCAGCGCCCATGTCCCTCGCCTCTTCCAGCCCCGTCTCCATGGTTTCCACCCGAAGCGCGGCCAGAACGGCCCGGTTGACCACCTGCTCCACCTGCCGTAATTCCTCGGGGGTAACCGCTGTGTAATGGGTGAAGTCAAACCGCAGCCGGCCCGGCTCCACCAGCGACCCGGCCTGCTTAACGTGGTCGCCCAGAACTTCCCGCAATGCTTTGTGTAAAAGGTGGGTGGCCGAGTGGTTGCGGCAAATATCCAGGCGCCGCCCGGGCTCCACCTTAACTTGCACCATGTCACCCTCCGCCAGCAGCCCAGCTTTCACCCGGCCCCGGTGCGCCCACAAGCCCTCCACCGGGCGGGATACGGAGTTTATCAACACCTCAGCCCCGGGAGCGGTTACCGCAGCCAGGTCGCTTACCTGCCCGCCTGCCTCGGCGCAGCAGGGGGTAACATCAAGGATAAGTTCAACCTCCCGGCCTGCCTCGGCCCGCTCAACCCGGGCGCCGTCACTGAGTATGGCCAAAACCCGGGCCTCCGCCTCCAGCTGCCCATAGCCCACAAACCTGGTTTCACCAAAATCATCCCGCAGATTTTTATAAAGCACACCCTGTTCCGATATGTATTCCGTGTTCTGCCTGGCGTCGCGGGCCCGGCGCCGCTGCTCTTCCATGGCCTGGTCAAAGCCCGGTCCGTCCACCTTGAGCCCGTGCTCATCAGCTATTTCCCCGGTTAGCTCCAAGGGAAAGCCATAGGTGTCGTAGAGTTTGAAGGCATCTTCACCAGCAATGGTTTTCAAGCCCCTGGCCTCCGCCTCCCTGATCAACCGGTTTAATATTTCCGTACCCTGGGCCAGGGTTTCCCCGAACCTTTCCTCTTCTGTCCGCACCACCCGCATGATGTGCCGGCTGTTCTTTTGCAGCTCGGGGTAGGCGTCACTCATCTGGTTGATTACAGCCCCGGCTACCAGATAGAGGAATGGCTCCTCCCGCCCGGTCAACCGGCCATAGCGGACAGCCCGGCGCAACAGGCGCCTGATGACGTAGCCCCGTCCCTCATTGGACGGCAGCGCCCCGTCACTGACGGCAAAGGTAACGGCCCGGCAGTGGTCTGCGATAACCTTCAGGGCCAGGTCGGTTTTTTCGTCCTGCCCGTATTCCCGGCCTATGAGCCTGGCGGTAAAATCCATGATTTCCCGGAATAAATCCGTGTCAAAATTTGTTTTAACCCCCTGCAATACCGAGGCGACCCGCTCCAGCCCCATGCCGGTGTCGATGCCTTTACTCTCCAGAGGAGTGTAATTGCCCTCCTCATCCTTAAAGAACTGGATGAACACAAGGTTCCATATTTCCAAATACCGATCACAGTCACAACCCACGGCGCACTCCGGACTGCCGCAGCCGCGCCCCTCCCCCAAATCCACATAGATCTCGGAGCAGGGGCCGCAAGGGCCAACCCCAATTTCCCAGAAGTTAGTATCCTTGTCCAGGCGAATGATCCTGCCGGCCGGGAGACCTTCCTCCCGGCGCCAGATGTCAAAAGCCTCATCATCGTCCAGGTAGATGGTAATCCACAGTTTTTCCGGCGGCAGCCCCAGGTCCCGGGTAACAAATTCCCAGGCCCAGCCGATGGCCTCCTGCTTAAAATAATCACCGAAGGAAAAATTGCCCAGCATCTCAAAAAAGGTATGGTGCCTGGCCGTCCGGCCTACCGAATCAATATCCGGCGTGCGAATGCACTTCTGGCAGGTGGTCACCCTGGGCGTCCCGGGCTTGGCCGCCCCTGTAAAATAGGGCTTAAAGGGCACCATGCCCGCCGCCGTCCACAAAATGCTGGGATCGTTGGCCGGAATCAGGGAGGCGCTGGGGAGCCTCCGGTGTCCCTTGCCCTCAAAATACTTTAGATATCTTTCCCGAATCTCTTTACCGGTCACAAAAAAACCTCCCGTATGTATAAAATCACTGTTAGAAGTTTATCGGCCCTGTGAATTAAAAAGCCTTCCCCCCTGTACAGCCAGAGCCGGAAAGCCAACCGGTATCACACCTGCCAGTTTCAATATTTAGCAGAAAATAGCTCTATTTTTACGCACTAATTATACAGAATTCGTCTAAATTTTGTCAAGGACAATCGCTGGACAGTATCCGACCCCAGATAAACACAGCCACCACCTTTAATACCGCAACAATGGGCACCGCCACCAGAACTCCCACCAGGCCGTATAACTGCCCGCCGGCCAGCAGGGCCAGAATCACCAGCACCGGGTGCACCCCCACCTTGTTGCCGAGAATTTTAGGCGAAATAACTATGCTCTCCAGCTGCTGAATAATCACAAACAGAAGCACTACTTTTAGCGCCAGCCACCAGGACTGGATTGCCGCCAGGGCGACGGCGGGGACGGCGCCAATGAGCGGGCCGAAATAAGGAATGAACTCCATAAGACCGGCAAATATACCCAGCATAATAGCAAACTCAAGTCCTAAAAGGCTCAAGGCGCCTGCTGTTAAAGCCCCGACTATAACCCCCACCAGTAAATATCCCCGCACGAAATTGTTCAGCACCCGGTCGATCTCATGGCCCAGGCGCAGCGCGTCATCCCGCAGGCGGGCCGGTATGAAATGAACTGTTCGGGCTTTGATGACTTCAGCATCCCGCAACAGGTAAAAGGCCAGCACCGGGGCCAGTAAAACGTTCAGCAGGTAGCCGGCCAGCCCCAGAATGCCCTCGGCGATGCCGTTAAACAGCGCCACCAGATAGCCCTCCAGGTTTACCAGACGCTGGTCGATGAGATTCCTGAGCGACTCGGGTATGCCCGCCCGGGCATACCCGGCCTGCAAATTCTCCACCAGCCGCTGGGCCTCCCGGATATACCTGGGCAGAGCTTCGGCCAGGTTATTCATCTGATCCAGAAAATAGGGCATGCCGTACAGGATCAGGCTGACAAACAAAATGGTCAGGACCAGGTAAACCATGGCAATGGCCCATACTCGCGGGGTCCCCTTTTTTTCTACCGCTACTACCACCGGATTAATTAAATAAACCAGTAGTATAGCCAGGGCCAGAGATAAAAAGATACCCCGGACCAGGTATAAAAAATAAAGGCCGGCCGCCGCCAGGGCAGCCAGCAAAAGATGTCGATAGTTGATGCCAAGCCGCAACTGGGTACCCCCCCCGGATAAAAAGAATAGTGGGAATAAGTCCCACCATTTAAGTCAGTTTTATTTCATCCAGCCTTTTACCGTACGGTTAACACCCTTCATCATGCGGTCGGCCTTTGACCGCATCCGGCGCTTATCCCTTCTGGTGATATTAAGCAACCTCTCCCGGCCGGGCTTGCGTTTGGGCATCAGCATGCTCATGGCGGCCGCCAATATGCTGCCGGCGATAATGCCGCGCAGGATTCCCGTGCGCACTGTCTCTCACCCCTCTGCTATTAACTTAATCTTAAAATAGTATTAACTGGCTTACTCAGGACCTTTTTACATTAGAAACTCATTGCGCGGGTCAAAGGCTACCAGGCTGCCATCCTCGTCCAGCTCAAACAACTGCACCCCTTCTTTATTAATCCTGTACTCCACACAGCAATCCCAGCAATAATATTGTTCAACACCGACTTTACCGGTGGATTTGCCACCGCAAACGGGACAGTGCACTAAATCCCCTCCCAATACTAAAAGACCAAAATATGATGTGTCTGCTATTAAGTATGCCCGCTATTAGAAAATAAAATGCGCCTTTATAAAGGCGCATCCTACATCAGAGCAATTACGTCCGGCGATAATGATCTGTTATTTGGCGCTATGCCGCAGAGCCGGCCTTTCAATTGTACCGCCGCCCACCAGGTGGTCAGAGACGTAGTACACAACCGCCTGACCCGGTGTGATGGCCCACTGGGGCTGGTCAAACACAACCTTCACCCTGCCTTCGGGCAGGGGGCTGATGGTTGCCGGGGCCGGCCCGGCGTTATACCTGACCTGGGCCTCCACCCGCATGGACTCAGTTAAATCACCAATCATAATAAAGTTATTATCGGAGGCAATCAGGGTGTCGGACCTGATGGCTGATTCCGGCCCCACGGTGATCACATTGGTTTCCGGGTTAATATCCACAACATAGATCCTTTCCCCGGTAGCCAGACCCAGGCCCCGGCGCTGGCCGATGGTGTAAAAAGGAATGCCCCGGTGCCGCCCGACGACCTTGCCCTGGAGATCCTTGAAGGAACCGGGCTTTATTTCATCCTTCACATAACCGGTGATAAAACCGGCGTAATCATCATCGGGAACAAAGCAGATTTCCTGACTCTCGGCCTTCTCCGCCACGGGCAGTGACCAACCGGCGGCCAGCCGGCGCACCTCGTCTTTACGGTACTCGCCCAGGGGCATCATAATCCGGGAGAGTTGTTCCTGGGTCAGGCCATAAAGCACATAGGTCTGGTCCTTGGACTCATCAACCCCCCGGCGCAATACATAGCGACCCCTGCCGGCATCGTAACCCGGGCGGGCATAGTGGCCGGTGGCCAGAAAGTCCATCCCCAGGCCCAGAGACTTTTTCAACAGAGAGTCAAATTTCACATAGCGGTTGCAGGCTATGCAGGGGTTGGGGGTACGCCCCCGCAGGTACTCGGCACAAAAATAATCAATAACCCGGCGGGAAAAAAGCTCCCTGAAATTCATCACATAATAAGGTATCCCCAGCAAGTCCGCCACCGCCCGGGCGTCATCAATGGCCGAAAGGGAACAGCAGCCTACGTGCTCCCCGGCCACCTCGGTCACCCCGGGGTCCCAGATTTGCATGGTTATGCCCACTACTTCGCAGCCCTGTTCCAGCAAAAGAGCGGCGGTAACCGAACTGTCAACCCCGCCGCTCATAGCAACCAACACTTTCTTTTTAGCCGTCAATTCAGCTCACCTTAATCCCTGCCCCAAAATCACTCGGGCTTTTGCTTTCGCTGGTAATCCTGGATGGCTGCATGCAGGGCATCCGCTGCCAGGTTGGAGCAGTGCATTTTTTTGGGCGGCAGTCCGCCCAGGGCCTCGGCTACGGTCTTATTACTGATTTTCAGCGCCTCGTCGAGGGTTTTCCCCTTAACCAGCTCCGTAACCATGCTGCTGGTGGCAATGGCCGCGCCGCAGCCAAAGGTTTTGAACTTTACATCGGTAATGATATCACCGTCTACTTTGAGGTAAATTTTCATGATGTCGCCGCAGCTGGGATTACCAACCTGGCCGACTCCGTCGGCATCCGGTATGTCTCCAACATTTCTGGGGTTTTCAAAATGATCCATTACCTTTTCATTATACATACCCCGCGCCTCCCCAATATTATTTGAATTAATCAGGCAGCTTATGCTTTATTGTTGACATACTCTGGCATCTTTACAGGCTGTACAATTGCTGTGGCTGACAAACTCGTTCTCCTGGTCCAGGGGTGACATGAATCTGAGCCGCTGTACTATCGGGGGCATGATCTCCATAAAGTAATCTATATCTTCATTGGTGTTATCTTTACCAAGGGTAATCCTGATGGAGCCGTGGGCCAGTTCATGGGGTATGCCCATGGCCAGCAGCACATGGGATGGCTCCAGGGAGCCCGACGTACAGGCCGAGCCGCTGGAGGCCGCAATACCTTTCATGTCCATGCTCAGCAGCATCGACTCCCCTTCAATAAACTCAAAGCAAAAACTGGCATGATTGGGCAAGCGCTTCGCAGAATGACCCGTTAACCGCACATGGGAGATCTTGCCGGTAACCCCGGCAATTAATTTGTTCCGCAGAGCGGTAAGCCGGGCAGCTTCTGCGGCCAGGTTTTGCACCGCTAGCTCACAGGCTTTGCCGAAGCCTATGGCGCCTGGAACATTCTCCGTGCCTGCCCGGTGCAGTCTTTCCTGGGCCCCGCCGTGGAATAAGCTCTGCTTCCAGCGAGCGCCGCGGCGCACGTATAAAACACCAATACCCTTGGGCGCGTGTATCTTGTGGCCGCTGACGGAAAGCAGGTCAACGCCCAGTTCGTTGACATCTACAGGTATTCTGCCCAGGGACTGCACCGCATCGGTGTGAAACATAATGCCCTTTTCCCTGGTGATTTTACTAATTTCGGCTATGGGCTGGATGGTTCCAACCTCATTATTGGCATGCATTATAGTAACCAGAATGGTTTTATCGGTTATGGCACTGGCCACGTCATCCACACTGACCATGCCGTATTTGTCAACCGGCAGGATGGTTATGGTAAAGCCTTCCTTGCCCAGGGCTTTTACAGTATTCAGTACGGCGTGGTGCTCCACGGCAGAGGTGATAATATGATTTCCCCGGTTACGATTTTTATAGGCCACCCCATGAATGGCCATATTATCAGACTCCGTTCCCCCGCTGCAGAACACGATCTCCCTGGGGCCGGCGCCAATGGCCCGGGCCACTTTTTCCCTGGCCTCTTCTAGAGCTGTTCTGGCCTTGCGGCCGAAAAAGTGCATACTGGTTGGATTACCAAAATTTTCAAAACCCATGAAATTGCACATTTCTTCCACCACTTCCGGGTACACCGGGGTGGTGGCGCTGTGGTCAAAATATACTCTGCGCACCTAATGTCCCCCTTTATCCTTTACATAATTATTGTTAGCAGGATCTGTTTGCTCAATCTTTTCAGACTCCCGGCACATATCATCCAGGCTGATACTGTCCAGCACCCCGGCGATACAATCCCGCACCCGGGCCCAAACCAGCCGGGTTATGCAAAAATCAGACTGATCACACTGGCTGGGATCCACCTCACTTACACATTCCACCGGTGCGATGGGGCCTTCCATGGCCCTGACGATATCACCAACCTTGATTTCCAAAGGGGGCCTGGCCAATATATAGCCTCCCTGGGCGCCCCGGACACTGTTTACCAGGCCGGCCTTGCGCAGCATGGCCATTAACTGCTCCAGGTAGTGCTCAGATATGTTTTGACGCTCAGCCACGCTCTTTAAGGTGATTGGTTCAGGACCATAATTGAGGGCCAGGTCAAACATCGCCTTCAGACCGTAATGCCCCCTGGTCGATAAGCGCAAATTCCCACCCCCCACAGCAATCCATACCTTTTTACTCGGATTTGGGACTGAGCATATCTTAGCATATTAGACTTCTTGTGTCAATTAAAACCAAGTAACTTACTCGGTTTTTAACTATAGTTCAAAAACTTAATCTCACCACCTGGTATAAAAACGCGCGCTCATTCAGTTCCCTCATATGTGCGCTTAGTACTTATCCTCTGCTCCGGCCATAAATATGGCCGGCATTCTTTCCCCAAAGCAACAAAAAGCACGCCCCAGGCGTGCTTAAATATCGTGTATAAGTTTTATCTTCGTACAGCCTCCGTTGTTTTACAACAACTAAATATTAAAAGACGCTTTAAAGCCCGAGAATTCGGGCTTTTCTTTTGTCAATCTTTTTGCATATTTATGTTGTGTATTGTCGTGTATCGCGATATAATGGGGTT
>JBFMEU010000091.1:0-8990 GCA_040753155.1 Bacillota bacterium | reverse complement strand
CCCCGCCTCTGTAGGCGGCGGGTTTCAAAGGGCGGTTAAGTCCAGTATGGACTCGGCTAACATTCAGAGGGGGTTGAATCCCCCTCTGAATGAAGTCTCGTTCAATGAATGTATACGTTTAATCTATGAGCGGAAGGATACAATAGAGTTGAATCATTAAACAATAGCAGGCCTGCGGGGAGGTGCTGCCATGTCAGAAAGCATAACCAGTATAGAAGGCCGGGAGGTTAAGCTGACCAACCTGCAAAAAGTTTTGTGGCCTGAAGATAAACTGACCAAGGCCCATTTAATCAGGTATTACCATGAAATAGCTCCTGTTTTGCTGCCCCATATCCGGAACCGGCTGCTGGTTATGAAACGCTATCCCGACGGTATTCATGGCGAGGCCTTTTACCAGAAGGAGTGCCCGGCGTACGCCCCGGACTGGGTGGAAACATATGCCGTCTCCCACTCCCGCAAGGTCATTAATTACATAGTGTGCAATGATGCCGCCACATTGGTTTGGCTGGCCAACCAGGGCTGTATTGAGATGCATTGCTGGACCTCCCGCCTGGGGACGGTGGACCACCCTGATTTGGCGGTAATTGATCTGGACCCTTCAGATGGTGTACTCTTTGAGGTGGTGCTCAAGGTGGCCCGGCTGTTCAGACGGGTCCTGGAGGAATTCGGCCTTGCAGGTTACCCCAAGACCTCCGGGGCCTCCGGGCTGCACATCTTTATACCAATTTTGCCTGTGTATAACTACCACCTGATAACAGCAGCAATAAAATTTTTGGCGGAATTGGTTGTACAATCATATCCTGAGGTTACCACCGTGGAAAGAAGTGTTGATAAGCGCAAGGGCAAGGTTTACCTTGACTTTTTACAAAACGGGCGGGGCAAGACTATGGCCTTTCAGTACAGCCTGCGGCCTGTGCCCGGGGCGCCGGTTTCAGCGCCCCTGAACTGGTCGGAGGTGGAGGAGGGGGTAGACCCCCGTGAACATAATCTAAAGACCATATTTAATCGTCTAAAAAAATATGGTGACCTCTATGCCGGTTTAATTCATCCCGGGCAGAGCCTGAAAAATTTATTGGACCTGGTGCCTATTGAGTCAGAGGTAAGTAATGGTACCCAGGCTGCCATGAGTCCAATATCACCTTGAACAAAAACAATTTATTTCCAGCGGGCAGGAAATTTAATTTTAACCAAGAACAATTGCAAAAATACTTTATACTATGTTAGGGTAAGCCTACTGGAGAGATTTTTGTGCATAGGGAAAAAGTCTTCTGGCTGGGCTGGCAACTCCTGCTGCCCGGCTCAGCCCGCCGGATTCATGCTCTGGCCGGGCGCTTCGGCTCCCCCGGCGCGGCCTGGGCGGCCCCGGCCGGGAATCTTGCCGGGGCGGATAAGTTAAGTCTGGAAAAAGCTGTGGAACTGGCCGGGAGGCGGGCTGAAATAGACCCTGAGGCTGAATTGAGGCGCCTTGAACAGAGTGGCACAGGGTATGTTACACTGGAAGAGCCTGCTTATCCCCGGCGGCTGAGGGAGATTTTTGACCCGCCGCCAGGCCTGTTCTACCGGGGGCAACTGCCGGGCCGGGACACCCCGGCTGTGGCAATTGTGGGGTCGCGCCGGCCCACTGCTTACGGACTGGCTGTGGCTGAAAACCTGGGGCGGCAGATGGCCCGGGCCGGGGTGCTGGTGATTAGCGGCATGGCCAGGGGTATTGATACCGCCGCCCATCTGGGGGCACTGGGGGCAGGCGGGCCAACTGTGGCCGTGCTGGGCTGTGGTGTTGATGTTGTATACCCCCGGGAAAATAAGCAGGTGATGGAAAAAATAGCTGCCGCCGGCGCTGTGCTGAGCGAGTTTCCCCCGGGGTCAGTTCCAGAGGCCTGGCATTTTCCGGTCAGGAACCGGATCATCAGCGGTTTGGCCGATGCCCTGGTGGTAGTTGAAGCGGCAGAGCGCAGCGGCGCTCTGATCACGGCTGATCTGGCCCTGGAGCAGGGCCGGGAGGTGTTGGCGGTGCCGGGCAATATTACCAGCCCCCTGAGCCGGGGGCCGAACAGATTAATTAAGCAGGGCGCCAGGTTGGTTGAGGCGCCGGAAGACATTCTGGAAGAGCTGGGCCTGGACGCTCTATTTAAAATGAAAGAGACAGAGTCGGCAGGTTGGCCACTGTTGACCAATGACGAAGACTTGCTGCTTAAAATGCTGGCTGAGGAGCCGGTTCCACTGGACCAGTTGATTGAAAAATCAACCCTGCCGCCAGGCCAGATTATGGCAGCCCTGACCTTTTTGGAAATGAAGGGCCTGGTCAGGCAGCTGCCCGGCAAGCACTACGCGTTAACCGGAGCGGCGGCCAGGTTCTAATTTTAAACAGGTTGGGATAGACTGTTATAAAGATTTGGCGTATTACGATTTGGCAAACAAATATATGGTTTTAGTAACGGGGTGAGTCTGTGGCAAAAACACTTGTAATCGTTGAGTCACCAGCCAAGGCAAAGAGTATTAGCAAATATTTGGGCCATAAATATGAGGTTAAGGCCTCCATGGGACACGTGCGGGACCTTCCCAAGAGCCAGCTCGGGGTGGATGTGCAAAAGGGCTTCAGCCCCAAGTATATAACCATCCGGGGCAAGGGCGATACCATCAAGGAATTAAAGTCAGCGGTAAAAAAAGCTGACCGGGTACTGCTTGCTTCAGACCCGGACCGTGAGGGCGAGGCTATCGCCTGGCATTTGACCAAGGCGCTGGATATTGAGGAAACCGAGCCCTGCCGGATTGAGTTTAATGAGATAACCAAACAGGCTGTCCAGGATGCCATTAAAAAGCCCCGGCCCATTGATCTCAGCCGGGTGAATGCGCAGCAGGCCAGGCGGATTCTGGATCGCCTGGTTGGCTATAATCTAAGCCCCCTGCTGTGGCGCAAAGTTAAAAAAGGTCTTAGCGCCGGGCGGGTGCAGTCCGTGGCCATGCGGTTGATTTGTGACCGGGAGGAAGAAATCCAGGCCTTTGTGCAAGAGGAATACTGGACCCTTACAGCAAAAATGGTAAAGGGCCAGGGGGATGCCTTTGAGGCCAAACTGCACAAAATTGATCAGAAAAAGGCCGAGGTTAGAAGCCGGGAAGAGATGCAGGCAATTTTAGACAGTCTGAAAAAGGCCGGCTATGAAGTGACCAAGGTTGTCAGACGTGAAAAACTGCGCCACCCGGCCCCGGCCTTCACCACCAGCAGCCTGCAGCAGGAAGCTTACCGCAAATTAAACTTCACTGCCCAGAGGACGATGCTAATTGCCCAGCAGCTGTATGAGGGTCTTGACCTGGGCAAGGAAGGGACCTCCGGTCTGATCACTTATATCCGGACCGATTCCACCCGGGTTTCGACATTGGCGCTGGATGAGGCCCGGTCCTTTATTAAAGAGCGTTATGGTCAGCAATTTGTGCCGGACCAGCCACGTTTGACGCCATCGAAGAACAAAGCCCAAGATGCTCACGAGGCCATCAGGCCGACCTTGGTCAGCAGGGATCCGGCGGTCGTACGGCCCTATTTGAAGCCGGAGCAGTACAAGTTATATAAGCTAATCTGGGAGCGGTTTGTGGCCAGCCAGATGAGCTCTGCGGTTATTGACACGACCAGTGTGGACATTGCCAGCGGGCCCTATGTATTCAGGGCCACCGGCTCGGTGGTTAAGTTTCCGGGCTTTATGCAGCTTTATATAGAAGGGCGGGACGACGGCGAGGAGCCTGGTGAAAATCTTCTCCCTGAGCTGCAGGAAGGTGAAGAGGTAAAGGTTCGTTCCTTGATTCCTAAACAGCACTTTACCCAGCCGCCGCCCAGATATACCGACGCAACCCTGGTAAAAACCATGGAGGAAAAGGGCATCGGGCGTCCCAGCACCTATGCCCCCATTGTGGAAACGATTCTGAAACGGGGCTATGCGGTCAGGGAAAAGAAGCAGCTGTACCCAACGGAGCTGGGAACTATAGTGGTGGAAATGTTAAAGGAATACTTTAAAGACATTATTGACGTGGAGTTTACGGCTGAATTGGAGGAGAGGCTGGACAACATTGAGGAGGGCAACACGGACTGGGTTAAATTACTGGATAATTTTTACGAACCCTTCAATCAGACCATGGCCCGGGCGGAAAAGGAAATTCATCAAATCCAGGTGGCTGATGAGGTGTCTGATGAGGTTTGCGGGCACTGCGGGCGCAACCTGGTGATCAAGCTGGGACGCTATGGCAAGTTTCTGGCCTGTCCGGGATTTCCCGACTGCCGCAACACCAAGCCGTTGCTGGAGCCAACCGGGGTGCCTTGCCCCAACTGCCAGGGCGAGCTGGTGCTCCGGCGCAGCAAGAAAGGGCGCAAGTTCTACGGGTGCAGCACGTACCCTGAGTGTGACTTCGTGCTGTGGGACCAGCCCACCACGGAAAAATGCCCCTCCTGCAAGTCGATCATGATCAAAAAGTCCAGCCGCGGCAAGGAATATTTGCGCTGCAGCAATGAGGCCTGCCGGCCGGGGAAAGTCAAATCGGCCAAGGGCAAGGGGACCAAGGAGTCCCGGGACACAAAGAAAAAGCCCCCGGCAGGTACTTCCGCCAGGGCCGGAACTGGCCGCAAGCGGTTGCGGGACAGCGCCGTGGCGGGTGGGGGTCAGGCATGACAAAAGATGTGGTGTCTGTGGTGGGGGCCGGCCTGGCCGGAGCGGAGGCGGCCTGGCAAATCCTTAAGCAGGGGCTGGCTGTTGAGCTATACGAGATGAGGCCGGTAAAAACAACCCCGGCCCACCATACAGATTTGTTTGCCGAACTGGTATGCAGCAACTCTCTGCGCTCCAACGCCCTGGAGAATGCCGTGGGGCTGCTGAAGGAAGAAATGCGCCGGCTGGATTCCCTGATTATGCACTGTGCGGACCTGTGCCGGGTGCCTGCCGGGGGCGCCCTGGCTGTTGACCGCGAGGGCTTCGCCGTCATGGTGACTCGAATGCTCGACAATCATCCCGATGTCCGCATCAACCGGCAGGAAGTTACCCGGGTACCGGATAAAGGCATGGTGGTTATAGCCACAGGTCCTCTTACCTCGGAGGCCATGTCCGTCAGTATTAAGGATCTGACCGGGGCCGCCCACCTGTATTTTTATGATGCCGTGGCACCGATAGTGACTTTTGAATCTATAAATAGGGATGTGGCATTTATGTCTTCCCGCTATGGCAAGGGGGAGGCTGCCTATATCAACTGCCCCATGAACAAAGAGGAGTACCTTGCCTTCCAGCGGGCACTGTCGGAAGCAGAGCGGGCGCCCCGCAAAGATTTTGAGCAAGAGGTGCACTTTGAAGGCTGCATGCCCATTGAGGTTCTGGCAGTCCGGGGGGTTGATACAATGCGCTACGGGCCCCTTAAGCCGGTAGGACTGACCGACCCGCATACCGGCCGGCAGCCTTATGCGGTGGTGCAGTTGCGTCAGGACAATGCGGCGGGAACACATTATAATCTGGTGGGATTTCAAACAAATTTACGCTGGCCTGAGCAAAAAAGGGTATTTAGTATGATTCCAGGACTGGAGCAGGCCGAGTTTGCCCGGTTGGGGGTTATGCACCGGAATACCTATATTAACTCACCGGTTATCCTTGAGCCAACCTTCCAGTGCCGCAGGCGGCCCGGCCTTTTCTTTGCCGGGCAGATTACCGGAGTGGAAGGGTATGTCGAGTCGGCGGCGTCAGGGCTGATGGCCGGCTTTAACGCCGCCAGACTGGCCCGCAATTTGGAGCCCGTGGCCTTTCCCAGGGAAACTGCCCACGGCTCCCTGGCGGAATACATTACCACGGCGGATCCGGGCCATTTCCAGCCCATGAACATTACCATCGGCCTTATGCCGCCCCTGGGCGAGCAGGTCAGGGACCGGAAAAAGCGCAACCGCCTGATTGCCGAAAGGGCCTTGGATCGCTTGTGTGAATGGAAGGCGGGACTGGTTTGTACCACTACATAGACCAGTATATTTTTTATTTGGAGTCGGAGCGCAATGCCTCGTCCCATACTCTGGAGGGCTACCGCCGCGACCTTTTTGACGGCCTGGATTTTTTTTGCCGGGCACTGGGGGGCAAGGACCATGAGTTGGAGCCGGGGGTGATTAATCACCTGCTGCTGCGCAGATACCTGGCTCACCTGAAGGCCAGGGGACTGGCCCGCTCCACCATTGCCAGGCGCCTGTCCGCCTGGCGCTCGTTATATCGCTATTTGGGACGGGAGGGGATTGCGCCTTTCAACCCCCTGCTCAGGGTGGTGACACCCCGCCGGATCCGCAAGCTGCCCAGGTTCTTTTATCTGGCGGAAGCCAGCCGCCTGGTGGAGCAGCCGGCGGGCCAGGAGCCCCGGGACTTGCGGGACCGGGCCATATTGGAGACCCTTTACGCCGCCGGCCTCCGGGTGAGCGAACTGGTGGGCCTGGATCTGGCCGACCTGGACCTGACCGGCAATAGTTTGCTGGTAAGAGGTAAAGGATCCCGGGAGAGGATTATCCCGCTGGGCAGGTACGCCATTGCCGCCCTAAAAAAATATCTTGCGGACGGCAGGCCCGGGTTACTTGGAGAGGGGATTACAGGCGCTGTTTTTTTAAATTATAAGGGGGGGCGGCTTACAACCCGGGGTGTGCGCAAAATTCTGGACGGCTATATGCGTAAGGCGGGGCTGGAGCCGCCGGCCGGACCCCACACCCTGCGGCACTCCTTTGCCACCCACCTTCTGGACAGCGGAGCTGACCTGCGCTCGGTCCAGGAGCTATTGGGGCACGTAAGGCTTTCTACCACCCAGATCTATACCCATGTAACCAGGGAGAGGTTAAGACGGGTGTATGATCAGGCCCATCCCAGGGCCTGATCCTGAGTAAGGAAAGGAGTAGTTATGTTTCACGCAACTACCATTGTCGCTGTTAAGAGAAATGGTCAGGTGGCTCTGGCCGGGGACGGTCAGGTGACTTTTGGCCAGAATACAGTGCTCAAGCACCGGGCTAAAAAGGTTCGCCGGTTGTATAACAATCGAGTTCTGGCCGGTTTTGCCGGCTCGGTGGCCGATGCCTTTACACTGTTTGAAAAGTTTGAGGCAAAAATTGAGACCTATCACGGCAATTTGCAGCGGTCAGCCGTTGAGCTGGCCAAGGAATGGCGTCTGGACAAGCTTTTGCGCCGGCTGGAGGCCCTGTTGATCGTGGCCGACAGCGAACATCTCCTGGTTATTAGCGGCGGGGGTGAGGTGATTGAGCCGGATGACGGCATTGTGGCCGTCGGCTCCGGCGGGGCCTACGCCCTGGCGGCAGCAAGGGCGCTGATGGCCCATACCGGACTGGGGGCGGCTGAAATAGCACGGGAAGCTCTCAGCATCGCAGCTGATATTTGTGTTTATACCAACCATGAAATAACCCTGGAAAAACTGTAACTACTCAGGAGTCAGGAGTCAGAAGTCAGGAGTCAGAATGAGAAAACCAGCGAAAACATTTGAAGATTTACTGGTATGGCAGAAGGCGTATCTGTTCGTACTTGCGGTTTATCGTTTATTCATGGCGTTTCCGAAGTATGAGATATACGGTCCATTCTGAATCCTGACTCCTGGATTCTGAATACCTGAATAGTAACGAAAAACTATAGATTAAAGGACCATTTTAGGAGGTAAGTAACTTGGAATCCCTAACACCACGGCAAATTGTTTTTGAGCTGGATAAGTACATAATCGGCCAGGCAGCGGCCAAAAGGGCGGTGGCGGTAGCCCTGCGCAACCGCTACCGGAGGGGTAAGCTTTCGGAGGATTTAAAGGACGAAGTGCTGCCAAAAAACATTCTCATGATTGGCCCCACCGGTGTTGGTAAAACAGAAATTGCCCGGCGCCTGGCCCGGCTGGTTAATGCGCCCTTCGTCAAGGTGGAGGCCACCAAGTTTACCGAGGTTGGCTATGTGGGGCGGGACGTTGAGTCAATGGTTCGTGATCTGGTGGAAACGTCCATTCGCGAGGTCAAGCAAAGCAAGATGATTGGGGTGGAGGAGCGGGCCAAAAGAATCGCCGAAGAGCGGATTATTGAGCTTCTGGCCCCGATGCCCAGGCAGGATGCAGCCCCCCGCAACCCTCTGGAAATGTTGTTTGGCAACGTTAAGCAAACTCCCCCGCAGGATAACCGGGCCGAAGAACAGGCAGCCCGGCGGGTTCATTTTGAGCGGGAAACTTTAAGTGAAAAACTGGCGCGGGGGGAATTGGAGCAAGAGATTATTGAAATTGAGGTGGATGACCACAGCCCGCCCATGCTGGAGGTGTTCAGCGGATCCGGTGTTGAGGAAATGGGAATTAATTTGCAGGACATGATGGGGGGCCTTTTCCCCAAGAAAAAGAAGCGGCGCAAGGTGACAGTGGCCGAGGCCAAGCGCATTCTAACCGCCCAGGAGGCCCAAAGGCTGATCGATATGGACGAGGTTATCAGTCAGGCAGTCAGGAGGGCTGAAGAAAGCGGCATTGTATTCCTGGATGAGATAGATAAAATTGCCGTTAAGGACGGGGGCGCCGGACCCGATGTGTCCAGGGGCGGCGTGCAAAGGGATATCCTGCCCATAGTGGAGGGCTCAACGGTGGTAACCAAGTACGGCCCGGTAAAAACCGACCACGTTTTGTTCATTGCCGCCGGCGCCTTTCACATTGCCAAACCCTCGGATTTGATCCCGGAGCTGCAGGGCCGTTTCCCCATTCGGGTGGAATTAAAAAGTCTATCCCAAGACGATTTTCAACAAATATTGACAGAGCCAAGAAATGCCCTAATCAAGCAATATGTTGAGCTTCTTGCCACAGAAGGCGTTGAGATTAAATTTTCGCAAAATTCCCTTGTCGAAATAGCGAAAATCGCATATACCCTGAGTTTTACAGCAGAAATGACTAAAAAATACCCGTTAGCCTAGTGTTATCAAGGGCTAACGGGTTTTGTTTTTTGTCATAAAGTTGTAGTGTATTTACAGTTATTTTTTGTATTGCAA
>JBFMEU010000090.1:0-9791 GCA_040753155.1 Bacillota bacterium | reverse complement strand
GCTGAAACGATAAATTGAACGAGACTTCATTCAGAGGGGGATTCAACCCCCTCTGAATGTTAGCCGAGTCCATACTGGACTTAACCGCCCTTTGAAACCCGCCGCCTACAGAGGCGGGGGTCTTAGGACGGATTAGTTCAGTGATAAAGTGCCGGGGGGTTATCCCCCCAAATCCGCCCGGCGCAAAAGGTGGCTATTAGGGGTTGAATTTTGCTTCCACCCAACCACTATTGATTTTTCAACCCGGGGGATTTAAAATAAGCCTGATGAACTCTCGCAAAATCCTTTTATCCCTTGGCGCTGACCGCTAAGGGATTTTTAATACTTTTTTAATTTGCCCGTGCCTGCTTGCCGAAAGGAGACTCTGGAGTGAAAGTACTCATTATAGATGATGAAGAGAAAATCCGCAAAATAATTAAAATGTATTTTTGCAGGGAAGGTTATGAAGTTGTGGAGGCCGCCAACGGTTTGGAGGCCCTGGACAAGATAGCCCGGGAGTCCTTTGACCTGGCCCTCCTGGACATTATGTTGCCCGGAGCCGACGGCTTTACGGTATGCAAGAAAATAAGGGAAAAATCATCTCTGCCCATCATCATGCTCACGGCAAGGGAAGAGGAATCGGACAGGGTACTGGGGCTTGAACTGGGAGCGGATGATTACGTGGTCAAGCCCTTTAGTCCAAGGGAACTGGTAGCCAGGGCCAGGGCCGTGCTGAGGCGTACCGGAGGCGCCGTCCGGGAACAAGTTGATGACCAGGCTATAGTTTATCAAGAGCTTGAAATAAACCAGGCAACCAGAGAGGTTAAGGTTGGGGGACAGTCCCTGAGGCTTACCGTTAAGGAGTTTAACTTGCTCTGGTTAATGGCCGGCAACCCTGGCCGGGCCTTTACCAGGGAGGATCTGTTGCAGCGGGTGTGGGGTTATGATTACAGCGGGGACACCAGAACCGTGGACACGCATATCAACAGGCTCCGGGAGAAACTATCCGCAATTCCCGGATCCCCCGGTATGATTAAGACAGTTTGGGGAGTAGGCTATAAATTTGAGGTGGGGAAATGAAACTTTTCAGGGAAAGGATCATCTTAAAGTATTGGCTGGTCATGGTTGTACTGGTCCTGTTGGTGGTCTGGGTAACCGGCTTTACCCAATTAAATATGATTAGAAAAATCTATTATGACCAGCAGGTTAAGCAACTGTCAAGGCAGGCGGAAAACATAATCGCCACCCTGAATTCCGGCGGTAAAGATAAGATCATGCTTTTGTCCGGCCTGAATGATCTCAGTATAATGCTGGTGGACCAGGAAGGATACCTTGAGGAATGCTATGGTATGGGCAGGGGCATGGGCAAAAACCAGGGGAACAGGTTAAATATCATGGGCCACCACGGAAATCTGATGACCCGCCAGGAACTTAACCGGGTACTGGCCGGTGAGGTGGTTTCCTACAAGGGGCCCAGCCATTTTATAAACGCTGACGTCTTATCGGTTGCGTTACCGTTAGCCTCAGCGGAACAGGAAGCGGCGGGGGCTGTAATTGTAAGCGCCCCTTTAACCCCCTATGAGGAGCGGCTGGCTGAGCTGCACAGGGTTATTGTGTATGTTGGTATCGGCGGTATATTACTTGCCACCCTGCTGAGCTTTCTGCTGTCCCGCTCCTTATCAAGACCGCTAATCCAAATGAATAATGTGGCCCGGGGGCTGGCTGCGGGAGATTTTTCCCAGCAAGTGGAGGTAAAAAGTGAAGATGAAATAGGCGTTCTGGCCCAGTCCCTTAACACCCTGTCCAAGCAGCTGCAGGAAAAAATTGAGGACCTGGAACGTCTGGATAATACCAGAAGGGACTTCGTGGCCGGCATTTCCCACGAATTAAGAACCCCCTTGACGATCATGCAAGGCTATGCTGAAGCGTTGCAAGACAATATTGCTGAGACGGAAGAGGAAAGGCAGGAATATATCAGCTATATTATCAACGAAATTCAACGACAGAAAAGGCTGGTTGCCGAGCTTCTGGATTTGCGCCGCATAGAAAGCGGACAGGATAAGATTGAGCTGCAGCAAATGGACGCGCTGCCGGTAATTAAGAGAGCCCTGGATAGAATTAAAACCATAGCTAAAGAAAAGGGCATTGTCATGCCATGGTTTTGTCCCGCTGATTTGCCGCCGCTGCTGGCAAACCGGGACCGGCTTGAGCAAGTAATGCTTAACTTGCTGGACAATGCCATCAGGCACACCCCGGAGGGGGGGGTAGTAGAGGTTAAAGCCGGCGTTCAAGATGATTTTGTAGTTATCGAGGTGGCGGACTCCGGCCCGGGGATACCCGGGGATGAACTTGAACTAATCTGGGAAAAGTTTTATAAAATTGATAAGTCCCGGTCCAGAGCCGGTGGTGGAACAGGTTTGGGACTGGCCATTGTTAAAAGAATTGTGGAGAACATGGGCGGCAGTGTCCATGTCTCAAGCAGCTATGGCCAGGGAGCCAGGTTTATCGTTAGCCTTAATATTGCTGCGGGAAAGTAAAAAATCACCCCCCGTGACATGGCGGGTGATTTTTTACTGTTTTGGAAAGTGTATGACATATATGATCCCAAAACAACAACCCCCCGAATTCACGTTCCGGGGGGGGGCTACTCATTGTGGTCATTTTTTATATTGCCGCTAGAATATATGTTTGGTATAATATGTATGGAATATTATATAAACCTATCGAATTCGGTAGGTTTATATAATAACAGTTCTGTTTTTAATGCTATTTTGATGACGGAGGACACGATAATGGATGAAAATAACAAGATCCAACTATTTGAGGATAAACGCATCCGTACAGCTTGGAATGAAGAGGAACAAGAGTGGTACTTTTCTGTAGTGGATGTAGTGTCAATTCTGACCGATCAAGCAACGCCTCGAAGCGCGAGCACTTACTGGGCTGTTTTGAAAAAACGGCTCATTGAAGAAGGCGCTCAACTGCTTATAAATTGTAAGCAGTTGAAAATGAAAGCGGCTGATGGGAAAAAACGATTGACTGATGTTGCAAATACAGAACAACTTTTGCGCATTATACAGTCCATTCCGTCACCGAAAGCCGAACCATTCAAAATGTGGCTTGCTCAGGTTGGACGTGAGCGAATAGAGGAAACCATCGATCCGGAACTTACCATCGATCGCGCTCTCGTTACATACTTGAAAAAGGGATACACTCGCGAGTGGATTAACCAGCGATTACAGGCAATTCAAGTACGCAAAGAACTAACCGATGAGTGACCATAGCTAAAGAAAAGGGCATTGTCATGCCATGGTTTTGTCCCGCTGATTTGCCGCCGCTGCTGGCAAACCGGGACCGGCTTGAGCAGGTAATGCTTAACCTGCTGGACAATGCCATCAGGCACACCCCGGAGGGGGGGGTAGTAGAGGTTAAAGCCTGCGTTCAAGATGATTTTGTAGTTATCGAGGTGGCGGACTCCGGCCCGGGGATACCCGGGGATGAACTTGATCTGATCTGGGAGAAGTTTTATAAAATTGATAAGTCCCGGTCCAGAGCCGGTGGTGGAACAGGTTTGGGACTGGCCATTGTTAAAAGAATTGTGGAGAACATGGGCGGCAGTGTTCAGGTCTCAAGCAGCTATGGCCAGGGAGCCAGGTTTATCGTTAGCCTCAATATTGCTGCGGGAAAGTAAAAAATCACCCCCCGTGACATGGCGGGTGATTTTTTACTGTTTTGGAAAGTGTATGACATATATGATCCCAAAACAACAACCCCCCGAATTCACGTTCCGGGGGGGGGCTACTCAAGGTGCCTGAAAGTGTGTCCCGAGCAAGGTGGATCAGCCATCAAGGCTAAGAAACTAATGGAGTAAGAGTCTTCTGTCATGTTTATTGCAGCTCCCAGTTATCGCGTGCAAGTGATAGAAGATCACGAGAAGCATGCACCACTGCAATTACTTCCACTTTTTTCACGTCACTGCCAATACGATATACGATACGGTAGTTCTGAAAAAGTACCTCTCTCAATTGTTGGTCTGCAAATTCAGGAACTACCCTGCCCATAAAGGGAAAGTATTTGAGCTTTTCACTCGCCTTAACAATTCTTTTTGTAAAATGACTTGCATAAATCTTGGAATCGACTGCAATATAATCGAAAACATTTTTCAGATTTTTAACAGCACGTTCGGTCCAAATTATCCTTACCACGTTTCAATCTGCTCCAATACATCCTCGGTAGTCAATACTCGGCCTTCTTCAGCATCTTTTAGTCCTTCCATAACCTGGGAAACAAAATATATCTGGTACATAATATCTTCGGTCGAGCACCCGTCCGGTAACTTTTTGATTGCTTCGATAATATTGTGTTTTATTAAATCCATATACTTTCATCTCCTCTTTTCTCAATTATACCAAAGGGACACATTTGCTGTCATCTGTGCGAAGATAAAATTGATAAGTCCCGGTCCAGAGCCGGTGGTGGAACAGGTTTGGGACTGGCCATTGTTAAAAGAATTGGCTGGCCTGATCTGTTCCGGGAAATTCACCCGGGAATGTTTTTTCAAGCAAATCAGCGATATTTTTAAAAAAGATTAACGCAAAGCAACAAACGGCTGAATATTTGTTGGACCACCTTAATTTGCCGTAATATTAGGTTTTTATATTGCTAGCTATTCTGTTAATATAAATAAAGCCGGGCAAAACCCCGCTAAATTATTAAAAGGAGAGTGGGTCCATAACCGTGGACGATGGTGCGTCATTTAGTATCTTGATCGCGTTAAAAATATTGCTGGCTTTATTTTTGGTGTTTTTAAACGGTTTTTTTGTTGCGGCGGAATTTTCCATTGTTAAAGTAAGATCTACCCGTATAACTCAACTGATAGCGGAAAAAAATCGCCTGGCCATGATTGCTCAGAAATGCACTGGCAATCTTGACGCCTACCTTGCTGTGTGTCAGCTTGGCATAACCATTTCCAGCATTGGCCTGGGCTGGCTTGGCGAGCCCCTGGTGGCAAAGCTGTTGGAGCCGGTGATGTATAGTTTGGGCATTACTTCCCCGGCAATTGTGCACACAATATCATTTGTAATTGCCTTTACTCTGGTCACATTTATGCATGTGGTATTCGGCGAACTTGTCCCGAAGTCACTGGCTATACAACGTTCAGAGAGCGTAGCCCTCTGGCTTGCCGCTCCCTTGCGCATGTTTTATTACCTGTTTTATCCCGCCATGAAAGTCTTTAACGGCACTGCCAACTGGATCCTCAGAAAGTTCGGCATTCAGCCGGCCAGTGAACATGAAGCATCCCATAGTGAAGAAGAATTGCAGATGCTGGTGTCCGAAAGCTACAAAGGCGGTCACCTGGATAAAAACGAATGGCGACTGCTGCAAAATGTTTTCGAACTGGAAGATAAAGTGGCCCGGGATGTTATGGTTCCGAGGTCGGACGTTGTTTTTTTGGATAAAAGCAAAGGCATTGCCGAGAACACGGAACTGGCCCGTCAATCGGAACATACCCGTTTCCCTCTGTGCGACGGTAATTACGACAATGTAGTGGGGCTGATCCATATCAAGGATTTATTCCGCCTTAACTCCGAGGTCAGTCTGGACAACGTAAGCCGAAACATAATGCTTGTTCCGGAAGGGATGCATCTTGACAGCTTGCTCAGAAAGTTCCAGAAAAATCACCAGCACATGGCCCTGGTGGTGGACGAGTACGGAGGAACAGCCGGTATAATAACCATGGAGAATGTTCTGGAGGAGTTGGTTGGAGAAATTCAGGATGAGTTTGACGAAGAAACTCCGGAAATTATTCATGAGGACAAAGGTGTTTATCTGCTGGACGGACGTGTTTTACTGGAAGAAGCGACTGAACTGTTTAATCTCCAGGTAAGCAACGATGAGGAATATGACACTTTGGGGGGCTATATCTTTGACAGGCTGGGGAAGCGGCCCAGGGTCGGGGATACAATAGAACTTCCCGGGCATATTTTTGAAATAGTGGAAGTAGAAGGCTTGAGAATACGGCGTGTTCGCTTAAAACCAAAGGTAGCGGTAGCCTAAAAACCGGGATTTGACAGGGGAAGAGAAGTCCAGCCGGTGCGGACTTCTCTTCCCCTGTCAATTATTATTTCAATTCGTTTTTGAGCTATTATTTCATCTTTTGACATGGCAACACTTCCTGACTAATGGTATTATAGTATAAAGGAGTGTAATATAAATGGGCTTTAAGGTTGGCGTGTTTAGCGACAGTTACAAACCATATACCAGCGGAGTAGTTCGCTCAATAGATACTTTTAAAGAAGAATTAACCACTATGGGCTATGAGACTTATATCTTTGCCCCCGACTATAAAAATAGCCAAAAAGAATCCGGTGTCTTCAGGTTTAAGTCCATACCGGCGCCCACCCATCCTGAATTCACCCTGGCCATACCGTTTTCATTGGGCTTAAAGAGCACGATAACAGAATTGGGGCTAAACATAATACACGTTCACTCACCTTTTTTGCTCGGTCGCGTGGGGGCTTACTACGCCAAAAGGAATAAACTGCCTCTGGTATTTACGTTTCACTCCTTTTATGAACAATACGTGCACTATGTTCCTATTAATAAAAATATAACCAAAGCCCTCGTCAAAAGATTTTGTTCCGAGTTCGCCAATAACTGTGACGCTGTTATAGCGCCTTCTGTTATTGCCCAAGAGTATTTACTGAAAATCGGTGTTAAAACCCCTGTTAAAGTGATACCAACGGGCATCCCCATTAATGATTATGAGCGTTATGACCCCTCCTGGCTGCGTGAAAACTATAGTATTCCTGAGGGCAGCACAGTACTGCTGTTCGTGGGAAGATTGGGCAAAGAAAAGAATTTGGCTTTCATACTGGACGTTTTCAATAAATATATAGTTGGACATGCTGATGCCGTCCTTGTTATTGCCGGTGGCGGACCCGAAGAGAACACTCTAAAAGAGCTAGCCGGGCAATTAGACATTTCCCACCGGGTTGTATTCACCGGCAATCTTTCCAAACAGGACGTGATCAACTGCTACCACGGGGCGGATATATTCGTGTTTGCATCGGTAACGGAAACCCAGGGCCTGGTAATAGGGGAGGCCAAGGCAGCCGGCTTACCCGTTGTGGCCGTAAATAAAAATGGCGCTGCGGAGATGGTTGAAGACGGTCAGGACGGCTTTTTAACAGATTTGAATGCCCGGCAGTTTGCCGGTAAGATTATGGAATTAATCACCAACCTTGAACTGCGGGGCATCATGAGTGAACATGCCAAAAAGAACGCCGAATTAATATCGTCTCGTAATTGTGCAATACGCCTGGTTGAATGCTATAAAGAATTATTAGGCCCGATTAAATCAAACTGACCACCCGCTAAAAGCTGGTGATCAGTTTAGTTACTGTCTTTAATCACGACCCTTCCATGATCTTCTGCATCTGGGTGATGTCAATCTCCGACTGCCGGGCCACCACTATGGTGAGCAGCATGATGGACTTTTGCAAATCCTTGATCACCGGCTCCAGACGGACCAGAACATACAGGGAGATGACCATGGGGAAGCCGTAGTTGGCCACCAGCTTTAGTGTCTCTTCCATATCTGGGTCTCCTTTCATTAATGTCTAAAGGGGGAGGCCCTCCGCCCCCCCCTTTAGGTCAACCTGTTGACTGGCTTACTCGCCGTCGTACAGGACAGTGGTTTCAGTTTCAACCACCTGTGCCGAGTCCTTGGCCACCAGGTTGCCGCCGGTGGTGGTGAAAATGTTGGCGGCAATGATGCCATCCATGGCGGTCTCCACCTCGTTGGCCGTCAGGTCCTCCCTGGGGTCGTTGAGGGAGATGGACACCCTGGTCCCGCCCTCGGTGGCAAAGGTCATCACCAGTCGTTTTTCAGCCATATGTTACACCTCCGTTCTTATAGATTTATCACTGAACTAATCCGCCCTAAGACCCCCGCCTCTGCAGGCGGCGGGTTTCAAAGGGGGGTTAAGTCCAGTATGAACTCGACTAACATTCAGAGTGGGTTGAATCCCCCTCTGAATGAAGTCTCGTTCAACTGTGCGGCTTACAGACCGTCGTCGAAGAGCTGGGCATTGTCTGTGCGGTGCACCTGGGCCAGACTGTAAACCTGCAGGCCGGCCAGGATTTCCGCTACGTTGTAGACGTTCTGGTCGCCGGCGTTGTGCTTGACGTTGTTCAGACTCCTGCGGCGGTAAACCGGATCACCGTTATTGTTGACCCCGGTTTGGAACGTCAGGCGCAGCGTAGTGTTGGCGGGGGTTTTTACTACAGCCATTTATCTCACCTCCTGCTTATATTTGAGCGGCGGGGCCCTTTGACCGGAAAGGCCCCGCACGATATATAAAAAGACCGGACTTTCCCTCCGGTCAAGATCAGCATAGCACGGCGATATTACATCGATCAATTTGTTTTTAGGGTAAGGGCCTTAAATTTAGTGGTTTTTAAAACGCGGTCGTTTTGGCAAACTGAATTCACGATTTGCTTCTTTGAGTGATTCGGTTTGCCGCTTTGCTGCCTTAATAGGTGCTTTTTGTCATGACTATGAATCTCTTGAACGAGACTTCATTCAGAGGGGGATTCAACCCCCTCTGAATGTTAGCCGAGTCCATACTGGACTTAACCGCCCTTTGAAACCCGCCGCCTACAGAGGCGGGGGTCTTAGGGCGGATTAGTTCAGTGATAAATGTGTGATTCATGAGGGAAGATACTGTCGTGTTTGACATCTGGAAAAAAAAGACGGTATAATACCGTCAGGGGTGAATTAAAATGACCGTGGTAAACCCGCATATTAAATTCACTTGCGAGGACTACTGCCTGATGCCGGAAGACCGGCGTTACGAGTTGATCGGGGGGGAGTTCTTTATGGCACCGGGAATTTCTTCAAAATAAGGTGTGAAAACTAGCCTTCAAAACGGAAAAAATAACAAATACATTATTTAAGGGGGACGAAAATGAATCTTAAAGGTACCAAAACTGAAGCAAATTTGAAAGCCGCCTTTGAGGGGGAAAGCCAGGCCCGCAACAAGTACACCTACTGGGGCAGCGTAGCCAAAAAGGAAGGCTATGAGCAAATTGCGGCCATCTTTCATGAAACCGCGGATAATGAAAAGGAACATGCCAAGAGATTGTTCAAATTTTTAAATGGTATAACCGATACCAAAACCCACCTGAAGGAGGCCGCCGCCGGGGAAAACTACGAGTATTCCAATATGTATGTGGAGTTTGAGCGGGTGGCCCGGGAAGAGGGTTTTAACAAGATTGCCGATGTGTTCCACGAGATTGCCGAAGCCGAGGAGGAGCACGAAAAGCGCTTCCTGGCCCTGCTCAACAACATCGAAAAGGGGATTGTGTTCAAGCGGGATGAGGTAGTCAAGTGGCGCTGCCGCAACTGCGGTTATGTGCATGAGGATAAAGAAGCCCCCGATGTTTGCCCCGCCTGTGACCACCCCCGGGCCTACTATGAACTGCTTTGCGAAAATTATTAGTCAGCCGAAAAACCTGGCCTGGAGCCAGGTTTATTGCTGCGCCCGGTTGAAATTCGCCGGAGGCAAATTTAGTGAGCAGCGGGCAGTGGTGAGTGGGCAGTAGTTCCTGCTATTTTTTTGTTGTATTGTTCTTGCTCACAACTTACAATATTTGTGGTTGGAAAGATTGCGCTGATTTAATCACTGAACTAATCCGCCCTAAGACCACCGCCTCTGTAGGCGGCGGGTTTCAAAGGGCGGTTAAGTCCAGTATGGACTCGGCTAACATTCAGAGGGGGTTGAATCCCCCTCTGAATGAAGTCTCGT
>JBFMEU010000089.1:0-9837 GCA_040753155.1 Bacillota bacterium | reverse complement strand
TTTAGTTTTTCTTCTGGTGAATATTGGTTTTTGGGCATGGGGATTAGCTCCTTTCTGTTTTAAACACTTCGATATCGGTGTCGCTTTTCCCCTGCTAAATCGTGTCTCATTTTATGGGTCCATTATACTTCTGTGAATAATACCCAATAACAAAAACCGTGTCTAATAACCCCGGCTTTGCCGGGTAAATTTAAACCCTGCTGACCAAACATACATTCCTGGAGGTGATCTTAATGCCTGGCCATTTGGAACAACGCAGCTCTAAATCGTGGACTATAATCATTGAGGCTGGAAGGGATCCTAAAACCGGGAAACGCAAAAGAATCAAAAAGGCGTTCCGGGGGACAAAGAAAGCGGCCGAAAAGGAAATGGCCCGGATGCTGTATGAGTTGGAGCAGGGCCTTTTTGTTGAGGTATCAAAGCTCTCATTCGGTGATTATCTTACCATGTGGCTAAATGAATATGCCAGGAATAAGGCGCCAAAAACATATTTGCGTTATGAAGAGATTATTTTAAAAAGTGTTATCCCTGAATTGGGGCAGATAAGGATAGAAAAGCTTAAACCATTACATCTACAAAGCTATTACACAAAAATGCTTGAAAGCGGTAAAAAGAACGGTACCGGCCTTTCCCCCACCACAGTCCTTCAACACCACCGGATTATACACAAAGCACTGGAAATGGCAATCAAATGGCAGATAGTCCCCAGGAACATTGCCGATGCAGTAGACCCACCAAAAAAGTTTAAATCAGAAATTACTCCGTTAAATGAGGACCAGGTAAGAATGATGATCAAAAGCGCCACCAGTACTGTATATTACACCCAGATTGTTCTGGCCGTCCTAACCGGCATGAGAAGAGGGGAGATATACGGACTCCGGTGGCAAGATATAGACTCTAAAAACGGGACCATTACCATTAAACAAACGGCCCAGTATACCCCTAAAGACGGGATCATCTATAAAGAACCTAAAACCAGCAGGAGCAAGAGAACAATTGACGTTTCAGATTTTGTCCTGGATGCACTAAAAAGACAAAAAGTCGAGCAGATTAAGGCCCGACTTGCTATGGGCAAAAAATACCGTAACAAAGAAAACCTGGTATTTACCCTGGCTGATGGCAAGCCCCAGCACCCGGACAGCATATCAACATGGTTTCCTGAATTCATGAATAAAAGCAAACTGCCCAGAATAAGGTATCATGATTTGCGCCACACCCACGCAAGTTTGTTACTAAAGGGAGGCGAGTCACTAAAACTGATCTGTGACCGACTGGGCCACTCCAGCATAGGAATCACAGCTGATACATACACCCACCTGGCACCGGGCATGCAGAAAAAAGCTGCCGCCAATCTTGAAGAAAAGATATTTCAAACCGAGTCGGGCACCAAACGGGCACCAAAGACAAAAAAACGCCCCCGGGCTAAACCCCGGAAGCGTTGATTTTACTGGCGTCCCAGGAGGGATTCGAACCCCTGACCTACGGATTAGAAGTCCGTAACATGTGTTTGGTTATCGTTCGGCGAAGTTCGGGAAGGCTTGGTATTGCTAGTATCCTGGGTTTGAGCCTTGGTTATTATTGGTTATCATAAGACGTTTTTGTTGTGAATTTGGCTAAATTCACAACAAATTCACAACAAGAGGATAGCGGCGTAATCCTTTATTCACGTGTCTTTTGACATCAGTTCACAGTAACATGCTATCGTTGTGAATCCACTTTAGCCAGCCAATAAAACTGTCAAAAGTAACTGTGGGCAACATGCTCGATCGAAGGATTGAGGATGCCCAAAAAAAAACCGTACCCGGCAATTTTGCGCCCTTCCTGGGGCATCCTGTGAAGCCAAAAGAAAAAGAGTCCCCGGTTTTTAATAGCGAATTTTTTATTTGCAGGAAAAACCCATGATGGTGTTTAAATATTCTTATACCTGATAAAAAGGAGGACTCTGCCTGTCATGTCCGTTAACAATGAATTGATTAATATGCTTCGCGCCGTCATTCAGGAGGAAATACAGTCCGTCCGGCAGGACGTCCGGGTTGTCGTACAGGAAGAGCTTAAGCCTGTCCGTCAGGAACTGCGGCAGGTTAACACCCGCCTTGACACCCTGGAAGCCGGCCAGACTGAACTAAGGAAGGACGTGCAAGAGCTAAGAGCAGGCCAGCATGGTATTAATGAACGTCTTACCACTCTTGAAACAGGCCAGCATGGTATTAATGAACGTCTTACCACTCTTGAAACAGGCCAGCATGGTATTAATGAACGTCTTACCACTCTTGAAACAGGTCAGCATGGTATTAATGAACGTCTTACCACTCTTGAAACAGGTCAGCAGGAATTGAGGAAAGGCCAGGTTGCCATTGAAGCCGCAGTAAATGATTTGAGGGCCGTCAACCGCCGGACACACAAGGAAGTATTCAGTCATCTCAAAGCCATTTGGGATGACATCAAGCTCCTTTCTTCTCAAGAGGAAAAAGCTATCAGATAAGCATGTTGCCGTAAAGAAAAAGTCCCCTCTGTGGGGACTTTACTGTTCCTGGTCATCCATCGGACTATCGTCCATGTTTTTAAGCTCCGCCAGCGCTACTTCGATTTCGTCTTGACTCATACCCGCCAGCCGGTTAGGATAAAACCGGGTAAGGCGCACTTTCTCCACGATCTCGGGAGGAATCGGCTCATCGGTTCGGATAAGCCCGCCAGCATTTGCAGTTCCGCCCGTGACCAATTCCGCTCCAAGGTGAAGGGCCGGTCGGAGTGAATGTCTTCTTCTGTTCCGATAATGGTGGATTCCAACCTTGAAACCCTTTTCTCAAGCATACTGTTTATTGATATCGCCCCCTTGCATCAATTTTTGTTCCAAGACTTCAATCCTGACCGCCAGATTTTCTAATTCGACACCTCTGAACGCCATCTCCAGGATCACCCGGGCCGCAGACACACGCGCCGATGCGGGAGCGTCGGAGTCGTTTACTATATTCCGAAGGGACTGCGCCGCATCCGTGCAGCCGGCCCCCAGCTGCGCAACGGCTTGACCAATAACCTCCTGCCGGGCCAACCGGTATTTTTCCTTAAAGCCTTGATCATCCCGTAGCCAGCGCCACATGGTAGTTGCGCTTACGCCTATCTGTTCCGCTGCCTGCTCTACGCTGGGAGAGGCTATCAAGGCGGCTATCGCCGCTTCCTGAAGTCTCGTGCTTTTAGGCCCCCCTGGCACCGCTGACCACCACCTTTCGATTTAATTCCAAAATCCGGCCAATAACCTGGACAGCCGGCCACAACCTCCAGCCGCCACCGCAGGAAATTCCTGCGGTGGCTGAAGGTGTTCTAGCTTTTTTTAAGGCCGCCAATAACTCTTGCCTTCCGGGATTCCGGGCCGCTGCCCGTACCACCCGATCAGAGCCGCCCGGACGGGCTCCGGGAACGTTTCTTTTGAATGCTCCTGGCTCAAGAGCATAGCCGCATATTCCGGGAGATCCGGATGTTCGTCGCTCATAGCGGCCAGGACACTCCGGGAAAACCAGCTCCAGAGAATTTTTATGGCGCCGTCAAGTCGTTCCTCAAGAGTTAAGGAATCATTACGCATTTCGTTCCAGCCAAGAATTTTATGTTCCTCACGTGTACGATAATCCCACAAATCGCCGTATTGCCTCGTTAAAGTTCCGTAACGGGAGCCATCCAGAGTTTGTTCAGTTGTCATTTTTACATTCCCCCCTAAATTTAATCCAGGTTTGCGTTTCTGTCAAGTCACCTGACTTGACAGGTCTGTAACAGCCTTCGTCCGCTATCCGCTAGAGATCTGTTAGAAATCTAATGGAGTATACGCCTCACCCCCCTCATTAATCCTGTTAAACACCATTGGTACCCAGTGTGGGGTTTTATACCCTGTTTTTGACGGTTTTTTGGCCAGGGGCAGGTTGAGCGTTTCCCCATCAAACATATACACCAGCGGGCTGGTTGGCTACTGTTCGATTCATCCCCCCCTAAAGTTAGCTAATTTACCTCCGGCCCTGAAAGCCTTGTCACGCTTGGCTTTCGGAGCTTCCGGAGCTTCCGGAGGTATTTTCCCTTACCCTTTGGAAAACAACCATTGACTTATTACCCTCGTCACGGGTAACTGTACAGGAGATACCTGCATCCAATAGATTTGATTGTACCTGTTTAAGTCGCTTAATTAATACGTGAGCTGCCTGGGGCCAGCCTTTAGCTCTGGTGTTGATTCGCTCAGTCTTGGCCATCTCGTCAAGCGCATCTAACAGTTTGCTGGAGCGCCCTTGCCAATAGTTGTTATTATTCATTAGGGCCACCACAGCGGAAGCTATCGGATTACCTGTGATAGCTTCCTCGTTAGCCCTCCCGATATTTTGATAATACATGTTTAGAAATACATCCCCGCCTACACCCAGCGCCTCAGCTGCCGCATACCCCCATCGGCAAAAGTCTGCCATCCTGGGCAGCTTGTCCAGTTTTACCGTGGGGAAAATTTTCATTGCCCCGGACAAAGTGTCAAAAAGCCCCCCCATAATAATTGGCCTATCCTTTTCAAACCCGGCCCAAAACTCTGCCTCTTCCCGCCGGTCCTCCGGGGCCACCCGGCTAAGACCGAATATTAATGCCCTGTCCAGCAGATCCGGCCTAGTGGCCGCCATGTTGATGCCGTTTAGGGTAACGCAACGCAAAAAGGACAAGATTATTTCATCATCATTCGTGTATAACTCGCGCTTACTCACCCCGCCTCCAGTGGCCGCACAGCATAACATATCACTTTGCCACGCTTGCAGGCCATCCAGATTATCGTAGGCTGGGAGGTAATTATGGGACAGCTGTAAAGCCAGCTCATTTTTATCTCCCGGGAAAGTTAGCAGCTCCTGTCGCGCTGGGTCTACTATTTTCCGAATCACTCGCATCATCGTAGACTTACAAGCCCCTTTTTCACCATGAAACACTGGTACCACATGCGGTACTCCCGGAATCAAGCAGGTCACGAGATAAATCAAAAGCAACACCGTTTCATCTGACTTGGCCATGTTTACGTACTTCGATAACCTGGCTAATCCACCACCCTCAGTCCGTTTAGGCTCCACCTGGGGAGCCGTATTTTTGTACCGCCGAAATAAAATGGGGGGACGGCTAACTATCTCCCAACCCTCAGGGGTAACCTTGATCGCCCGCCATTGTTCATCCGCAAGATCGTACCAGAAAGAACCTTTATGTTCTGCTACACGAAGACTAAGCTTGTGTTCATTCCCTTGGAATGTCGCTATGGCCTCAACAACATTTAGCGCCTGGCCGATTGCATCACTATTGGGGGCCTTATCCGTGACCGCATAATACCTACCTACAAGCCACCGTTTAAAAAATTTGCTCCTTGCAGGCCATATTTCAGTATGGCCGTTGATATTCACCATGGCAAAAGGTTCCAGTAGGTCATCGCGGAATAAATAAGCATCCTTGGCCAGCTTCACCAATATGTCTGCTTGACTTTTTTTATCCTTCTTTCCATCACCTAGGTCAGTACCTTGCAGTTCAATAGCGCCTGGCTCTTCCTCCGGCCCCGGCGCGGGCTCCCACTCCCGGGCCGCCGCCGCCAGCCGGAGCAGATCTTCCTTCGTGCCGCCAGCAGCCAACCAGTCGCTGATGTCCCCCTTTTCCGGCAGCCCGGGCAGCTCCAGCATCCGGACATGGCAGCCCCGGGCAGTTAGTTGACCGGCCACCTTTTGAGCATGTTCCCGGCCGGGCTCGTCGTCGTCCGGGAGGATGATCACATCGGCCCCGGCTGGGAAGTATCCACTATGAACTTTCGTCCATTTCCCCGCGCCGCCGTGGTTGCAGGTGGCCGGCAGGCCCAGGGCCGCCAGCTTGTTGCAGTCTTTTTCGCCCTCGGGAACGAAAACCATTTCCCCCCGCTCCAGGGCTTCCAGCAGGGCCGGCAACCGGTATGGAAGCGGGGAGATCCCTTTCATTTTCCAGATCCAGCCGCCCCGGCCATCGGGCCGCCGCTGTCGAAAGTCTTTCGGGGCCAGCCGGACTACCTGGTAAACCAGGTTGTCGGAGGAATCCCGATAGTCATATGTTGCCACAATTTCCTTTTTTTGCCGGGACTGCCGGGGCTCCGTGAAAAGATTGACCATCGTCAGGTTCAGGGCCTTGACGACATCTTCTGTCTGACAGCCGGCAAAACAGTGCAGGAGGATTTTTCCATTTTTTTCGCTGACGGAGAGGCTCCGGCGTCTGTTTTTCACCCCGTCGTCGTGGGTCGGGCAGAAGGCCATGTACCCGCCCTTGTCGGGCTTCGGCTCCCGCAGGAGTGGAAGAATTTCCGCTAATGTCATATTAACCTCTTAGCCTCCTGATTTTCCCCTGTATCGGCTCCGGCTCCGCTGCCACGCTCGCTTGCTCCCGGGCCTCCAGCCAGGCCATGATACTCGGCTGCCGGAAGAGTACCCGGTTACCCACTCGAATATGAGGTATAGCTCCCGCCTTGGCCAGTTCCAATAGTTTCCAATAGCTTATTCCCAAATATTGAGCCGTTTCCCGGCTAGTTAGTGTCGCCTTCACGCCTGACCACCTCCGGGAAAAGTTTTTCCTCTGGCGCTTCCAGAGCTATCGCTATTTTTTTTCTCCACCCCCGATACGGGTAAATTTTCCCCGATTCGATCCGGCAGATTTCAGTCAGTCCGATGCCCGTTCTTCGGGCCAATTCAGACTTAGACCAGCCACGTTGCTCCCGCGCTTGAGTCACGCTCATTTTTTCAACCCCCTTGATTCTATCCCAGGTCTATGTTAATATATCCTTGGACAAACGTCCAATCCATTGGGGATGTTACAAATGCCTAGATTATTTAAGTTACCCGGGTTTACAGGAACGTAAAAAAATTCATGTGATGCTATTACAAAAAATAGGAGGCGTGACAAACGATACAGTTATTTTTCCACTTAAAAGGGAGAGCGAAAATTGAATACGAAGTACATGGGGATTTATGGAAAGCTATCCCCCTCGGAAAATATGCTCTGCAATTTTTAAATGTTATGCTTGATGCTGTAAACTCCAGCGAAACCCTGGAACAGTTTGTTGAGATGGCTGGAGCAAAAAGCGAAGAAGAGGCAACGGCCATTGCATGGCCGATTCTAATCCTGGCCACAAACCTCGCATACAAAAAAGATTCTACTTTATTGGAGTTAATCTCACCGGCCGGAACGGATAGGACCTTCAACATATCGCCGTACCTTAACGGCCAGGAAGTGGTCTTACAGGAGAAATGGCTGTCCGTAATGCCCGTGCCCTCTTTTCAAGGCGGACGATTCGGCTGGCAATGCAGATGCAACACGGTTGCCGAAGCTGCCGCCGTTGAAATGATTCTCGGGTTTTTCAATGGCTGGAAAAGGAGGTTTCGCATTTGCAAAAAATGCCGGAGATTCCACCATGGAAAAGAGTGTGAGCGCTGCAGCCCGGAGATCGGGGAGAGGAAAAAATTCCAAGGTTTACTCCGGCAACACAAGAGCAGATTTAAGATCGATGCGAATCGGCTAAAGAAAGGAAATCCTCGGAAGGAGGAATTGGAGACAGCTGTCAATGCTATTGACAATCTCCTGAAGAAGTTGCAGAGTGGTATTTCTTTCCAGGTTGTACTAAGGGAATACCAAGATCTATGCAGTATATACCGCCTGCCTCAAAGGTGGGTGAAAATTTATAATAAAGGAGGGGGATCCTAGGATGAAATGGATTTATGAACACCTACCTGAAATAGTTGAGGCGTACCGTTTTGAAAATTTGAAGTTTGTAAACTCTAAAAAATGTCCCAAGAACGAAAAAAGGCCCTGCGCAAAATCAGGGCCATGCTGCCTGGGGGGGAACAGGGAGTGCCTGCACAATGAATGTCACAATAACACACTAAAACCTGAGGAGTTAAGGATTCAATAAGGAGGTTAATTTATGGCCGGTAAAGGCACACTCCAAAAGCGGGGTAGTAATACATGGCTGCTAACTGTTGCATGTGGCTTGAATGGAGCGAAAAAGCAGATCCGGAAAACTAAAACTGTTACCGTTGAACAGGCCTGTGAGCTTAAAAGCTACACAGGCTGTCAAAAAATCACACGCTGCCGCGCCAGGGGTGAGGCGGAAAAAGAACTAGCCTTGTTTATTGATAGAATTGAAAAGGGCCAATATATTGCCCCATCAAAACTTACTTTCTCTGATTTCGTGGCACGGTGGATGCGTGATTATGCCGAAACCAACTTGGAACCAAAGACGGTGGAGTTTTACAATGAGAAGCTTACACGGATTCTGGAAGCTATGGGGCACCTTAAGATTGAACAGATCAAGCCAACCCACCTATTGGAGTTTTACGCAAACCTTCAGAAAGGCGGTGTAAGGCTGGACGGCAAACCAGGAGGATTATCAGCCAACAACATCCGGCACCACCACAGGGTAATATCCTCCATCATGCAGGACGCCGTTGAATGGCAGGTTATCCCCTCCAACCCGGCTGCCCGGGTAAAGTCGCCCAAGGTACTGAGAAAGCAGGCCGGTTGCTACGATGAGGAGCAGGCGGCGTTAATGCTGGCGGCCTTGGAGAATGAGCCGAAAGACAAAATAAAATATAAGGTGGCTGTTACTTTAACCCTGGCAACCGGGCTGCGCGAAGGTGAACTGATGGGCCTGGAATGGCAGGACATAGACTTCGCCGCCGGCACCCTGGAAGTACGTCAGGCAAGCCAGTATCTGCCTGGGCGGGGCACGTTCACTAAAGAGCCTAAAAGCGAAGCGTCCAAGCGGGTTATATCGGTCCCCGCCCCGGTAATGTCCCTGCTTCAAGAGTATAAAAACTACCAAGCAAAAGAGCGCATGGAGGTTATTGACATGTGGCGGGGTTTCGGGCCGCTTAGCTGTTTCAATGAAACATTTGATGCGGCTGCCCCTAAAGACGTGACCACGGTAAAGGTCTTTAAGAGCCTAAAAAAAGACAAGGCAGCCATTGCAAACTGGCAGGATAATATAAAAACCCTTGAGGAAAAGGTAAATAACAAAGAGCTTATCAATGAGCTTAAAAGGTTAGGTGAGAACGCCGCCCTTGAAACAGCCGCGTTATGCACTCTCACAGATAACCAGTTGAAGGAGTTCATTGCCTTGCTGAAGGAGAAAATGCAAAGCCCGGGGGAAGGCAGGTTATTCACCACCTGGGACGGGCGGCCAATGCACACGTACACGGTCGGCGCCTGGTTCCGTAAATTCCTGGCCAAGACAGTGATGCATAAGCCTTGCGGTAAGGTGATCGGCAATGTAAAGGAGTGCCCGCACTGTGAAAAGCCGGTTAAGGACGGAGACATCATTAAACTGCCTGCGCTGCCATTTCACGGCCTCAGGCATACGGCGGCTACCTTGTTGATCGGCCAGGGGTTACACGCCAAGGTAATAAGCGGCAGGCTAGGTCACAGCAATATAGGTATTACCATGGACACCTACGGCCACTTCTTGAAGAGTGCCGACAGGGAAGCGGCGGACAAACTTGAACACCTGTTTAACGGTACTGGTAAAACCAAAGTGCAAAATAAATAGACGGCCCCTCCGGGCCGCCTTCTTTTTTAGGTTGCTTTGGGTCGTTGCTAGGTGTTTTAGGTTGCTGTTTTGGATTCATTCACAACAAATTCACAACATTACGCTAATGACTTCGCTGAAATAAAAATGCTAGTGCCCGCAAACCCTTGCAAACACTAGCTTTTACTGGCGTCCCAGGAGGGATTCGAACCCCCGGCCTACGGATTAGAAGTCCGTTGCTCTATCCAGCTGAGCTACTGGGACAATAATGGAGCGGGTGATGGGAATCGAACCCACGTACCCGGCTTGGA
>JBFMEU010000088.1:0-9917 GCA_040753155.1 Bacillota bacterium | reverse complement strand
CGGCCCTTCGGGCCTCAAACAGATTCGCCGCTTATCCTCCGCCTCACTCGCTCTTTGAATGGGCCTCCTACGTTCGCTCCAGGTACCAACTCCTCGACCACGCCTGGCAGTATACTTTCCTGAATCATTAAAAAAGGGACTTGCGTCCCTTTTTTGTTAGCGTTCAATTCTAAACCGGATGTCTTTGTCCTGTTCGTCTATAACTGCAATTACATAGGGATAGGTGAGAGCCTGGCTAACAAAATCATCCGGGTCGGGGTCAGTGTACTTGACATAAACTGTTAACATGTCACCATCATCAACAATATCCCTGATGGTTACATCATAGCCACCGGTTCTCATTTCTCCCCTGGTAACCACAAGATATGTTTTCTGGTTAATTGTTGTGAATGACTGTGTTTCTCTTTCTAAATTATCATTAACCAGATCCCGGATTCCGGCTGGAACATCCGCAATGCGCATCAACTCAAAATCCACATCGCCTTGATAACCATTATCCTGGTCATCTACAGAAACTTTTTCCGCATCATCCTGGTCAACCACAATCTTATCAAACTTGCCGTCAACGGCCCGGTAGAGCAGGGAGGCGACCTCAGCCCTGGTCAGGGACTTCTGGGGACCCAGGTACATCTTGCCATCACGGCCCTTCCAGCCGCCCATCAGTTTTGCATCCACAGCAGCGGCCACATAGGGACGCAAATTTAGAGATATTTCATGATAATCCTCATACTTTTCTATTTCCTGGTAGTTGGTCAGGGTTTTAATTTCCTTGGCTTTAACCAGAGCTACAGCCACATCTTCCCTGACAGCGTTATCGCCGGGTTTAAAGTACAGTGTGTCATCGGCATAACGGTAGCCTGTAAGGTAATTGCTGGCTCTTTGAATCTCATCGTAGGCCCAGTGGGTTTTAGGAATATCCTTAAAGGTCTGGCCGGAGGCCGTATTGTCCAAGTCTAAGGATAGCACCAGCATCTTGGCAAATTCAGCCCGGTTTACCTCCTGGTTCGGACGGAAGGTTTTATCCGGATAGCCGGTAATAATCCCGCTTCTTACCATGGTTTGTACCTGATCATAGGCCCAGTGGTTGGAATTTAAGTCCTTAAACACCCCGATGCCCTTGGCCTGCTGCTTTTGCTGCACCCAGTCCGGCGGTGCGGCAAAAGCAGCGGTAGCCATGAGACATAAACTCAGTAAAACAACCAGGCTGAAAATTAATTTTTTTCTTTTCATAATAAATCACCACTCCTTAAAATTACATTATAATATTTAACTATCTGGTTATTATCTGGATAGCGCCACCACTGGTTTATGCAACCTCCTTTCCCTTTATTAAAGTGTTCACTTGTTTTATACGTTTAAAGGGCTTATTTAAGGGGGTAGAAGGCAATTCACAACCTGAATAAAAATCCCGTTATTTTATTGGTGTTTACATACCAATAAAATAACGGGTATACCATAATTACTAAATAAGGCTTATTGATTTGGCGGGAGTGTGTGAGAATCGAACTCACCAGGGACGGGATTACCGCCCGACGACTGGTTTTGAAGACCAGGGGCGCCACCAGGCACCATCCACTCCCATTGCTTTTGTCACTGAAATATTATACTCTATGGTTAGTCCTCCGTCAAATGAAGAATATTGTCGACGCCTCCGGGGAGGATTTTCCCATTAGCAAGAGAATTATAGTATACTATTCCTATTGCACAAAAGTCATTTATCTTTCTTAATTACAATATAGGTGGAATTTGTACATGCTTGATATTTTCGAGGATATAAGAGCCGATCTTAATGTTGTTGAACAAGAACTAAAAGCCGTTGTTCAATCCCCCAACCGCCTGCTGACCGATACCGCCCTGCAGTTAATCAATGCCGGGGGCAAGAGACTACGGCCAGCCTTTTGCCTGCTGGGAGGTAAGTTTTATAGCTATAACCTGGATAAGTTGCTGCCCCTGGCCGTGGCTTTGGAACTAATCCACATGGCTACCCTGGTTCATGATGACGTGGTAGACTCCTCGTTAACCCGCAGGGGTGTTCCTACTGTTAAATATCAGTACGGTAACAAAATTTCCACCCATATTGGGGACTACCTTTTTGCAGAATCACTGATCTTAATAGCCAGATATGAAGAACCTCTTGTTTCAAGGGTTCTTGCAGATACCAGCGTTAAAATGTGCGAAGGTGAGATTCATCAGATATCTGCGTCCTTTGACCTGAACCAAACCATCAAGGATTATTTTTATCGCATCAGCCGGAAAACGGCCCTGTTAATAGCCGCTTCCTGCCAACTGGGAGCAGTAGCCTGTGGGGCGCCCAGGGAAATATACGGTGCCCTGAGGCGTTACGGCCATAATATTGGTATGGCCTTTCAGATCACCGACGATATTTTGGATCTAACCGCCGAGCAGCAAAAGCTTGGAAAACCCATCGGAGGGGATATCCGCCAGGGCATAATTACCCTGCCCTTGATTTTTGCCCTGCGCAGGAGCCCCCAAAGGGGCAGGATAAAAAAATTATTCGACCGCAGGATAAAAAACGAAGCTGAAGTACTGGAAATCATAGAGCTTATTAGAGATTGCGGTGGTATACAGCATTCAGCCCGGGTTGCTGAAAGGTATGTGCATAAAGCAAAAAAGGAATTGGCGCGCCTGCCGGATGTGACTGCCTGTTTTACTCTTGGCATAATAGCAGACTTCATCAGTATAAGAAACTTCTAGCCTCTATACCAGTGGTATATTGTTGCCCGCCCCGGGGTTTCCCGGCTAAAATATAGATCTGTGGGGGTAGCGCCGGCATTAAGCAGGCAAACAGGAGAGGGTACTGCGCCCCAAAGGATTGGTGAGCATGGCCCGGCATTACATGGTGGCCTTGAACCTGGAGAATAAAAGCTGCCTGGTAATTGGCGGCGGACAGATTGCCGAGCGAAAAGTGCGAATTTTGCTTGAATGCGGCGGCCTGGTGAAGGTGGTCAGTCCCCAATTGACCACTGTTTTAGCTAAATTGGCCCAAAGCGGGGCCATTACCCATAGAAGAGGAGTATACAAAGCCTCTGATCTGGCGGGGGCATTTATTGTTATTGCGGCCACCAGCCATAACGGGGTAAACCGCCAGGTTGCGGAAGACTGCCGGAAGTACAACTTACTGGTAAACGTTGTGGATGACCCTTCCTCCGCTAATTTTTTTGTGCCGGCCACCGTTAGGCGGGGGTCTTTGCAGATAGCAGTTTCTACCGGCGGTAAAAGCCCTTTGCTGGCCCGGCGAATCCGGGAGGAGCTGGAAGAACTATACGGAGACATTTTTGAAGAATTTATTGATTTTTTGGGCGGGGTCAGGGATAGAATAATTACTGATGTAGCTGACCCGGGGCAAAGAAGTTTACTGTTAAGGAATTTGATTGACCCGGAAACACTAAGCCTTTTAAGGGAAGGGCATCTGGATCGGGCAAAGGAGCGAGTGCAGAAAAAATGTTTGTTATAGTTGTTGGAGTAAACCATAAAACAGCCCCGGTGGAGGTAAGGGAACGGCTGTCATTCTCTGAGCACTCCCTGCGTGAATCTTTTACCCTGTTAAGGAGTTATCCGGGCATCAGCGGCTGCGTTATCCTTTCAACCTGCAATCGCACTGAAATCTATGCCGCAGTTACAGCCATGGAGGAGGGAGTATGCTTTATTCGCGACTACCTATCCAAAAAGTCAGGGGTCGGCATTGCTGAACTTAATAAATTTACCTATAACTACGGTACGCATGATACTATCAGGCACCTGCTGCGGGTAGCCTCGGGTCTGGACTCCATGTTGCTGGGGGAAACTCAGATTCTGGGCCAGGTCCGGTCCGCCTATCAGCTGGCTCACTATAATGGGGCTACAAATAAGGAAATCAATACTCTTTTTCAGCATGCCATAACCACGGGTAAGCGTGTGCGTACGGAAACAGGTATTGACCAGCATGCCGTATCAATTAGCTATGCGGCAGTTGAGCTGGCCCGCCAGATCTTCGGCAGCCTTGACGGCAGGTCCGTAATGGTGGTGGGCGCGGGTAAAATGAGTGAGTTAACAGCAAAACACCTGGTGGCCAACGGGGTTTCCGGGGTTATCGTGTCCAATCGCTCCTATGACAGGGCGGTCCTCCTGGCTGAGCAGTTCAGCGGTAAAGCTGTACGCTTTGACCAGTTGTTTCGCTACATGGAGGACGCTGATATTATCATCAGCTGTACGGCAGCCTCCCACTATGTGGTTCGCCTGACAGATGTGAGTGAGGTTATGCGCCGGCGGAACGGCCGGCAAATGATGATTGTAGACATTGCCGTACCCCGGGATATCGATCCCGCCGTGGGTAATCTGCCGGGAGTTGCTCTATACGATGTGGATGATCTGCAAAACGTAGTGGACGGCAACCTGGCGGAACGCAGGCGGGCGGCAACCCTGGCTGATGCTATAATTGAAGAGGAAGTAGTTGAGTTTGTGCGGTGGATCGGGACCCAGTTTGTGGTTCCAACTATCACAGCCCTAAAAAAGCGGGGCGAAGAAATTAAGCACAAGGAATTGCGGCGGGCCATAAACCGGCTGGGCGAGCTGTCAGACCACGAACGCAAGGTGATCAGTTCCCTGGCCAACTCCATAGTCAACCAGTTACTGCACGACCCTGTAACCCAGCTAAAGGCCTATGCCTTAAAGCCGGAGGGGCAGCTATACTCTGAGGTGGCAAAAACCCTGTTTCAGCTTAACGATGATGGTATTGAAGAAGTGACTGACAAGGCGCAGACTGAAATTAAAACCATTGTTGGAAACTAATCTGGCAACTACGGATTAAAACACCGCGGCAGGGGTATCCTTTGCCTGAAGGAAATAAATTGTTGTTACTATTCAGGTATTCAGAATTCAGGAGTCAGAATTCAGAATGGACCGTATAGCTCATACTTCGGAAACGCCATGGATAAACGATAAACCGCAAGTACGAACAGATGCGCCTTCTGCCATACCAGTAATCTTCAAATGTTTTTGCTGGTTTTCTCATTCTGACTCCTGACTTCTGGCTCCTGACTTCTGAGTAGTTACAAATTGTTAGTAATATGGAGACGCCATGAAGCAAGAAATAGTGATTGGAACCAGGGACAGCCAACTGGCCCTTTGGCAGGCCAACTGGGTGCTGCAAAAATTAAAGTACTTTTTCCCTGACCGAAAATACAGGGTAGTGGGCATGAAAACAATGGGTGACCATATTCTTGACGTGGCCCTGACCAAGATTGGCGACAAGGGCCTGTTTACTAAGGAACTGGAAATGGCCCTGCTAAGGCGTGACATTGACCTGGCGGTGCACAGCATGAAGGACCTGCCCACCAGGCTGCCCGAAGGCCTTGCCATTGGGGCTGTGTGCAAGCGGGAGAACCCGGCGGATGTGCTCATCTCCAAAGAAGGACTTACCCTGGACCAATTGCCGGCCAACGCCATTATCGGCACCAGCAGCCTGCGCCGGAGGGCCCAGCTGCTGCAATACCGTCCGGAATTAAAAATGGAAACCATCAGGGGCAACTTGCCAACCAGGCTGGCCAAACTAAAAAGCCAGCACCTTGATGCAATTATTCTGGCCTTCGCCGGTGTGCACCGGCTGGGACTGGACAATGAGATAGCTCAGATTATTCCGTACTCCATCTGCCTGCCGGCGGTGGGCCAGGGTTCCATAGGTATCGAGGTGCGACAGGGAGACCGGGAAATTACTTCAATTATTAGTCCGCTCAACGATCAGCCCTCACAGGTCGCCATCACCGCCGAGCGTTCTTTAATGAGGGAGCTTGAGGGTGGCTGCCAGGTACCTGTTGGCGCCCTGGGCACGGTAGAGGGGGATATACTGGCCCTGGAGGGAGTGGTTGCCTCCCTGGACGGTACCTCCGCCGTACGCAGCCGGGTGGCCGGCAGCGCTGCAGAGGCCGAGGCGCTGGGCCGTAAACTGGCCAAAAAACTACTGGGCCTGGGCGCTGGTGAAATACTAAAGAAAGTTAGACAGGAGAATGATTCATAAATGTTAAAGGGTACTGTTTACCTGGTTGGGGCCGGTCCCGGGGATCCGGGCCTGATTACCCTGAAAGGTTTGGAGTGCATCAAGCGGGCCGATGTGCTGGTTTATGACCGCCTGGCTTCGCCCAGGTTAATTTCCCTGGCCAAACCCGGGGCGGAGCTTATTTACGCAGGTAAGCAGCCGGACCGCCACACCTTGACCCAGGAAGAGATTAATTGTCTTCTGGTTAAGCTGTCCATGGAAGGCAAGACTGTAACCAGGCTCAAAGGAGGGGACCCTTACGTATTTGGCCGGGGTGGGGAAGAGGCGGCCTGCCTGGCAGATAACGATGTACCCTTTGAGGTGGTGCCCGGCATTACATCCGCCATAGCTGTACCGGCTTACGCCGGCATACCTGTAACCCACCGCTCCTGCAATACAGCCCTGACCATTATTGCCGGCAATGAAGACCCTTCCAAAGAAAACTCCAGTATTAACTGGGATAAGATTGCCACCGGCGCCGGCACCCTGGTTTTTTTAATGGGCATGGCCAATTTACCCCGGATTACCGGGCAACTAATTAGCCACGGCCGCCCCTCCCAAACACCCGTTGCTTTAATCAGCTGGGGCACCAGGCCCGAGCAGAAAACCCTTACCGGAACCCTGGCTGACATCGCCGCCAGGGCCGGGGAGGTTGCCTTTGCCAACCCGGCCGTAATTGTGGTGGGTGAGGTTGTGAATATGAGGGAAAAGTTGATGTGGTTTGAAAAGAAACCACTTTTCGGAAGGCGGATACTGGTTACCAGATCCCGCGAGCAGGCCAGTGAATTATCCGCGGCCATCGAAGACCTGGGCGGCGAAGCAGTAGAATTTCCCAGTATTGCTATCCAGGAGCCGGAGGATTATAGTCCCCTGGACCGGGCCATCGAGGTTCTGTCAACCTTTCAGTGGCTAATCTTCACCAGTGTTAACGGGGTTGAGCACTTTTTCCGGCGCCTTCGCCTTCTGGGCAAGGATATCAGGGATTTAGCCGGTATTTCCATCTGCGCCATCGGCCCCCGAACCAGGGACGCCCTGGAAAAATATGCCCTGCAGGTTGATTATGTGCCCGGGGAATACAGGGCCGAGGAAATAATCAGCGGGCTTAAGGACAAGGTTCGTCCCGGCCAGCGGATTTTGCTGCCCAGGGCTGATATTGCCCGCCGGATGCTACCTGAATCCCTGGCTGCCATGGGGGTAGAGGTGGCGGAGGTAACCGCCTACAGGACCATAATGGGTAAGGGTAACTCTGCGTTAATCAGGGAAATGCTGCAAAGCGGCCAGCTGCATGTGGTTACTTTTACCAGCTCCTCAACGGTTAAGAATTTTGTTCATTTATTGGGCCTGGAAAATCCCCGGGAGGCGTTAAAGGGGGTTACGGTGGCTTGTATCGGGCCGATAACTGCGGCCACCGCCAACCAGATGGGCCTGGATGTTGATGTGACCGCCTCGGAATATACCATCCCGGGTCTGGTGAGGGCGCTGGCGGAACATACCGGCAGCAGTAAATAGCGACTGCCGGACCGGGTACCGCCTGCCCGGGAATACGGCTTGGCTTCCCGGTCATTACTCTAAATAAGGGCGTGGCATAAATGATTGGCATTAGCAGGTTGCTGTGCGGCACAGAAAACTTTGGCGACTCCCTGCGCTATGGTAACGGGGCCAGGGGACAACAACACGGTGCCACGGCCGGGCATGGCCCGGTGGTGGTTTGGAATATCACCCAAACCTGCAATCTCAGGTGTGTTCACTGTTACTCCAATTCCGGCGGCACAACCCGGGGCGGGGAGCTGACCACTGCCGAGGGAGTGAAATTTATTGACGATCTGGCTGCCTTTAAGGTGCCGGTGCTGTTGATGTCCGGGGGAGAACCTTTAATCCGGCCGGACTTTTTTGAACTGGCCGGGTACGCCATAAGCCGGGGAATGAGGGTAACAGTATCAACCAATGGAACCCTGATTACTCCGGCGGTGGCCCGGGATCTGAAGAAGATGGGCGTGGGCTACGTGGGCATCAGCCTTGACGGCATCGGCGCCAACAACGACCGCTTCCGGGGGCGCCGGGGAGCTTTTGACGAGGCCCTGCAGGGCATCCGGAACTGCCTGGAGGCTGGCCAAAAGGTGGGCCTGCGCTTCACCCTGACCAAGCATAATTATGGCGAGCTGGAGGATATATTCCGGCTGGCTGAGGAAGAGAACATACCCAGGATTTGTTTTTACCACCTGGTTTACTCCGGCCGGGGCAGCGCCATGGTTAAAGAAGATATCTCCCATGCCGAGACCAGGTCTGCTCTGGACCTGATTATTGCCCGCACCGCTGACTTTCACCGCCGGGGTCTGAGCAAGGAAATTCTAACGGTGGATAACCATGCCGACGGCGTTTATTTATACCTTGGGCTGCGGGAGGAGGATCCCCGCCGGGCGGCCGGGGCCCTTGAGCTGCTGCGCCGCAACGGTGGCAATCGCACCGGTATTGCCATCGGGGAAGTTGACTGGGAGGGCCGGGTTCATCCAGACCAGTTTACCCGCAACCACACCCTGGGTAATGTGCGGGAACGCCCATTCGGGGAAATCTGGACCGATTCAACCAACCCCATCCTGCGCGGCCTGAAGAACCGCAAGGAATTGCTGGGCGGCCGCTGTGCCACCTGCCGCTGGCTCGACGTTTGCAATGGTAATTTCCGGGCCAGGGCCGAGGCAGTGTACGGGGATTTCTGGGCCCAGGACCCGGCCTGCTACCTGACCGATGCTGAGATAAAGTAATATCAATTGATATTTAAGGGGTGAAAAGGCAATGTTTCCGGTTGAGCGGCCCCGGCGCCTGCGCGCCACGGCAACCATGCGCCGCCTGGTCAGGGAGAATCACCTGCGGGCGGACGACCTGGTTTACCCGGTTTTTGTCACTGGCGGAACTGGCGTCAAAAGGCCGGTTGAAGCCATGCCGGGGGTTTACAATTACTCAGCGGATGTGCTGCTGGAAGAACTGGGGCCCGTCGTGGAAAATGGACTGCCCGGCATCATATTGTTTGGCCTTCCCGAAACCAAGGACGCGGTGGGGTCCGGAGCCTGCGATGAGGGGGGCGTTGTGCAGCAAGCAGTGGCCGCAACAAAAAAGTTGTATCCTGAATTGCTGGTCATTACTGACGTTTGTCTTTGTGCATACACAGACCACGGGCACTGCGGCCTGGTTCAAAACGGTGCGGTGCTAAACGACCAAACCCTGGAGTTGCTGGCCCGCAGCGCCCTCAGCCACGCCCGCAGCGGGGCTGATATAGTGGCCCCCTCGGACATGATGGACGGCCGGGTGGCAGCCATCCGCAGCACCCTGGACAGTAACGGCTATAATAATGTACCCATTATGTCCTACGCGGCCAAGTATGCCTCGGCCTTTTACGGTCCCTTCCGGGAGGCTGCCGGCTCTGCCCCGCAATTTGGTGACCGCAAGACCTACCAGATGGACTCCGCCAACCTGCGGGAGGCGCTGCGGGAAGTGGAGCTGGATATAGATGAGGGCGCAGACATGATCATGGTTAAACCTGCCCTGGCTTACATGGATGTAATCAGGCAGGTCCGGGAGTTAACCCTGCTGCCGGTAGCGGCCTACAACGTCAGCGGCGAGTACAGCATGGTTAAGGCTGCCGCGGCCCGGGGCATCATTGACGAGCGCAGCGTGGCGCTGGAAATCTTGACCGGCCTGAAGCGGGCCGGCGCAGATATAATTCTTACCTACCACGCCCCGGATGCAATTAAATGGCTGAAGGAAGTTTGAACGAGACTTCATTCAGAGGGGGATTCAACCCCCTCTGAATGTTAGCCGAGTCCATACTGGACTTAACCGCCCTTTGAAACCCGCCGCCTACAGAGGCGGGGGTCTTAGGGCGGATTAGTTC
>JBFMEU010000087.1:0-10125 GCA_040753155.1 Bacillota bacterium | reverse complement strand
GCGAACGTAGGAGGCCCATGCAAAGAGCGAGTGAGGCGGAGGATAAGCGGCGAATCTGTTTGAGGCCCGAAGGGCCGAGTTATGCAGCCGCCCGGAGCCGAACGAGCTCGTCCATTTATAAGGCCGAGTCAGTGAGCGGAAGGTACAAACCCTCGACTTTTATTTCGGGAGATGTCGCTATTGGAATACAGGTTTTTGGGAAACACCGGCCTTAAGGTTTCCCGCTTGTGTTTCGGGGCACTGACCATCGGCCCCCTGCAGGCCGGACTGCCTGTCAGGGAAGGGGCGTCGGTGCTGCGCAGGGCACTGGAGCAGGGAGTCAATTTTATTGACACGGCGCAGCTTTACGGTACCTACGGGCATATTCGGGAGTCCATGGGACAGGACTACAGACATGTGATCGTGGCCTCCAAATCATACGCCTATACAACTGAAGACATGGAGAACAGCCTGACAGAGGCGCTAAGGGGTCTTAACAGGGACTACATTGATCTATTCTTACTCCATGAACAAGAGTCCGAACTCACCATTAGGGGGCACTGGGAAGCGGTGGAGCGCCTGATCCGGGCCAGGGAAAAGGGAGTGGTCAGGGCCATTGGCATTTCCACCCACAGTGTAGCCGGGGTAAGGGCGGCGGCGGCTGTTTCGGAATTTGATATTATTCACCCCCTGATAAACATGGCCGGCATCGGTATCAGGGACGGCTCCCTGAACGATATGCTGGCCGCCATCAAGGGAGCCCACCGGGCCGGCAAGGGGTTGTACGGCATGAAGGCTCTGGGCGGGGGCAACCTTTTAACCAGAGCACAAGAAGCCCTGGACTATGTACTGGCCCTTGATGAACTAGCCGCTGTGGCGGTGGGCATGCAAACCAAGCCCGAGGTTGACTTCAACGTGGCCTGCTTCACCTCCCGCCCGGTGTCAGCCCTGCAGGAGAAGCTGCGCAAAATAAACCGCCGGCTGCATGTGGAGGACTGGTGCCAGGGCTGCGGTGCCTGCGTTGGTCTGTGCAAGTCCGGCGCCCTGAGTGTCAGCCGGGGCAAGGCGGAGGCGGACCCGTCGGCCTGCCGCCTGTGCGGCTACTGCGGTGCCGCCTGCCCCGGCTTCTGCATTAAAATCATCTAGCGATGCAAATCTAGCGCCGCCTTATGGAGTAAACTATACGGGGAGTTGCTGCAGTTGAGAATCATGGGTCTTGACCTGGGCGATAAAACCATAGGTGTGGCCCTTAGCGATCCCCTGGGTTTAACCGCCCAGGCCTTGGAGGTGGTGTGCCGCAACGGCAGCCTTAAGGATGACTTGATCCGGCTAAAAGAAATAGCCCGGGCCAACGAGGTTACCCGCATAGTCATCGGTCTGCCCCGCAATATGAACGGCACCATAGGCCCCCGGGGTGAACTGGCGCTGGAATTCACCCGCCAGGTGGAGCAGTCCCTGGGGCTGCCGGCGGAGACCTGGGACGAGCGGCTGAGCACAGTTGCCGCAGAAAGGGTTTTGCTGGACGCCAATATGCGCCGCAAAAAGCGGCGCCAGGTTATAGATAAGATCGCAGCGGCGGTGATATTGCAGAATTATCTGGATGCCCGGGTTAAAAGCTGACTTTTCAGGTTATAATAGCTTCTGGCGGAGGGAATTGTTGACAAGTTTTATTTTTTTGTTTAGAATAGGCCTATCTTTGGGGAAAGAGGTGACTGCTTATGACAGAGCAAGATAGTGTTATTACTCTAATTGACGAAGAGGGTGCAGAGCACGACTTTACTGTGATAGATGTGATTGAAGTCGATGACTGCGAGTATGCTGTTTTACTGCCGGTGGAAGAGGAAAGTGATGAGGCGATTATTTTAAAGTTCGCTCAGGATGAAGAGGGCAACGAAATTTTAGTGGACATTGATGATGATGAAGAGTGGGAAAAGGTTGCTGATACCTGGGAAGAAATGATTGCCGGTGAGGAATAAGGCAGCCCTAAATACCTGCAGGGATATTCAGCTGGTTTCGGGATCATGTCTCCTGTAATCAGCTTTTTTATGCTTTTGCAAAACTATGCCGGCCTGGCCGGAGGGGAAAAAGCATCAAAACGCGCGGGCTTGGGGAACTGGGTGAGCGCGCGTTTTTTATGATTCAGGAAAGTATACTTTTTGAAAACTGTGGATAAGTGACCTGTGGGCTTACGTTGGCGGCGAGTTTGAGCCTTAATTCAAAGAGCGAGTGAGGCGGAGGATAAGCGGCGAATCTGTTTGAGGCCCGAAGGGCCAAGTTATGCAGCCGCCCGGAGCCGAACGAGCTCGTCCATTTATAAGGCCGACTCAGTGAGCGGAAGGTACCAACACTCGACTTTTTTAATGTTTGACCGGGAGGCGGAAATAAGTTGGCCCGAAGTACTGCCAAAGTTATTACGGCAATTATCATAATGGGCATTGTATTAGCTGCTCTGGCCTTTATGGGCATGGATTACGTCCCCTTTGATCATGACCGGGTAATAGCAGGCGTAAAGGTCGCGGGCGTGCCCCTGGAGGGACTGGACCGGGCGGCGGCCCGGGCTGCCCTGGAGCAGGCGGAGGACAGCCTGATTTGCCGGGAAATAGAGATTGGCTTTGGCGGAAATAAATGGCAGGCCACTCCGGATGAGCTGGGCCTGTCAATTAATGCCGGGGCCATGGCGGACCTGGCCCTGCAGGCGGGCCGAACCGGCCCGCTGCTGCAAAAATGGCGTGAGCGCAGGCATATAGCAGCCAACGGTCTCGACCTGCCTGTAATTCTTCAATTGAACAGGGAGGTCATGGAGCAGCGGGTAAGCGGTTTTGCCGCCGGGCTTATTGCCGCGCCCCGGGATGCCAGGTTCCATGTAAACGAAAACGATACCATCACCATCATCCCGGCCCAGGACGGGGTCACGGTTAATTTTGATGCTCTGGCGTCTGATCTTTTGCAACTGGGCGAAGGCGCGGACAATAAAGCCGCGGTGGAGTTGCAAATGAGCGTCGCGCCCCCGGCCAGGAATACGGCGGATGTGGAGAGCATGGGCATCAAGGGGCTGCTGGCGGTATTTAACACCAAGTTTGACCCCTCCAACCGGTCCCGGTCCTATAACGTCAAGGTGGCGGCAGCGGCCCTGGACGGGGTTTTGGTTCCGCCGGGGCGGGAATTTTCCTTTAATGATGTGGTGGGTCCCCGCAGTTCCGAGGCCGGCTATAAAAATGCCCCGGTAATCATCAACAATGAGTTTGTAGATGGACTGGGGGGCGGTGTTTGCCAGGTGTCCACAACCTTATATAATGCCGTTTTGCTGGCCAACCTTGAGGTTACCTCCCGCACCAATCACTCGCTGCCCGTGGCCTATGTTCCCCGGGGACGTGATGCCACGGTGGTTTATCAGGCGGTGGACTTCAGGTTCCGCAACAACTACGATGAATATATATACATCAAGTCCAGTGTCAAGACCGGAACCCTGGAAATAAAAATTTACGGGAATACGGACAGGCGTAAAAAGATCGAAATCAGCAGCTGGGACACCGAAGTTTTGGAGCCCGGGGTGATCTACGAAGAAGATCCCAATTTGCTTAAGGGGGAGCAGGTGGTGAAACAAGAGGGTGCCCGGGGCTACAAGGTGGCGGCCGAGCGCATCATCTGGGAGGCCGGGGCGCCGGTTAAAGAGCCGCTGCCCCGGAGCTATTACCATCCGGTAAATAAAATTGTAGCTGTGGGCGTCAGGGAGGCAACTCCCCCGGTCATCTTCCCCCCGGCAGCGCCGGAGACGCCTGTGCCGGAACCAGGGACAGAGGGCCGGGAGCCGGGGCCGGGGATCCCTGTTGTGCCCGGGCAGGAACCCGGGGATGCCCCGGGGGTTCCTGCCGGTAATCAGGAAACTGAAGCAGGAGAGCAAAGCTCAGACCTGGAAGAGAATATGCAAAATGATTATGGGGCTGGGGAAGTAACTACTCAGGAGTCAGGAGTCAGTAGTCAGTAGTCAGAATGAGAAAACCAGCAAAAACATTTGAAGATTTACTGGTATGGCAGAAGGCGCACCTGTTTGTACTTGCGGTTTATCGTTGATCACTTAAGAACAGTCACTGAGGTGGTGTGACCTATGACAGAGCATAATCATCTGGCGGGACAGGCGGGGGGCAGAGTTATCCTGCTGCTGGTGGCAGTGGTGGGTATTCTTGCTGTGAGTGCGGCAGCTTTGGGCCACTGGCTGACGTCACCGGTGGGGGGCGGGGCCGGGGAGCAGGTGAAAGTTGAAATTCCCGCTGCCGCCAGCAGCAGGCAGATTGCAACAATTCTACATAACTCGGGGCTGATCCGTCATCCTCTGGTTTTTCAGCAGTATACCAGGTGGGCGGGAATGGACAGCAGTTTAAAGGCCGGTACCTACCAACTCACCCCCGCCCTGTCGGTGCAGCAAATTGCCGGCCGCATTGCAGCCGGCGCCCCGGATTTAAAAGTGTTTACGGTCCCCGAGGGATATACAGTCAGTCAAGTGGCCGAACTGCTCGATGAGGCGGGATTTGTTGACCGGGAAGCATTTTTAACCGCCGTGGCCGAAACAGATCATCCCTATGCCGTGTCAAAACCAGAGCTTGAAGGTTACCGCCGGCTGGAGGGCTATCTTTTTCCGGACACCTACCACGTGGGAAGCAAGATCACCGGGCAGGAACTGGTTCAATTGATGCTGGACCGTTTCAGCCAGGAAATGGACCAGCTTGATTACCGCAATAAGGCTGCGGCCCTGGGGCTCACTGTACATGAGGCCGTGACTGTGGCTGCCATGGTTGAAAGGGAGGCCCGGGTGCCTGATGAAAGGCCCCTGATTGCGGGGGTTATTTATAACCGCCTGCGTCTGGGCATGCCCCTGCAGATAGATGCCACCGTCCAGTATGCCCTGGGGGAGCACAGGGCGGTAATCTACTACCGGGATCTGGAGGTTGACTCGCCCTATAACACCTATCGCATCAGCGGCCTGCCGCCGGGGCCCATAGCCTCCCCGGGGTCTGCCTCCCTGCGGGCCGCGGTGGAGCCCGCCGCCTCGGATTACCTGTACTATGTGGCCAGGCCGGACGGCAGCCACGCCTTTTCCCGCACCCTGAGCGAACACAATGCCAATAAGCGCAAATACCTGCAGTAGGTGGTAGTAATTTGCTTAAACCTGAATTGCTGGCCCCGGCCGGGGACCTGGAAAAGTTGAAAATTGCCGTTCTTTACGGGGCCGATGCCGTTTACCTGGGCGGGGAGGATTTCGGCCTGCGGGCGGCGGCGGCCAAATTTACCCCGGAGATCATGCGGGAAGGGTTGTCCTTTGCCCATGGCCGGGGGGTTAAGGTATATGTAACCGTGAATATCTTTGCCCACAATCATGACCTCGACCGGATGGCCGGCTACCTGAAAGACTTGGCCGCTATGGGGGTGGATGGCGTCATTGTGGCTGATCCCGGTGTTGTGGACCTGGCCCTGAGTGAAGCGCCGGGGCTGCCGGTGCACCTGAGCACCCAGGCCAACACCACCAACTGGCGCAGCGCAGCCTTCTGGCAGTCCCGGGGGGTTAAGCGGGTGGTCCTGGCCCGGGAACTTTCCCTGCAGGAGATTCGTGACATCAGGGCCAGGGTAAATGTGGAACTGGAGGTCTTTGTCCACGGGGCCATGTGCATTGCCTATTCCGGGCGCTGTTTGCTGAGCAGCTATATGACCGGGCGGGACGCCAACCGGGGCGACTGCGCCCAGGCTTGCCGCTGGAAATACGCCCTGGTGGAGGAAAAGCGGCCCGGCCAATACTTTCCCATCGGGTCGGATGAACGCGGCACCTACATTCTCAGTTCCCGGGACCTTTGTTTGCTGGACTATTTGCCCGGCCTGGTGGAGGCCGGGGTAAGCAGTTTCAAAATCGAGGGCCGGGTAAAGAGCCTGCATTATGTGGCCACGATTACCTCGGTTTACCGGGCGGCAATTGACGCTCTGTATAATGGGGCGGCAGAGTACAGGATTGATCCGGCCTGGCGGGAGGAAATAGGTAAAGTCAGCAACCGCCACTATTGTGATGGCTTTATCACTGAACTAATCCGCCCTAAGACCCCCGCCTCTGTAGGCGGCGGGTTTCAAAGGGCGGTTAAGTCCAGTATGGACTCGGCTAACATTCAGAGGGGGTTGAATCCCCCTCTGAATGAAGTCTCGTTCAACAAGGGCCACCCAACCGGTGGGGAGCCGTCTGACCTGGGTATTTACAGCCGCTCCTACACCTTTGTCGGCCTTGTCCGGGAATACCTGCCTGAAGAAGCGAAAATTTTAGTGGAGCAGCGCAATCACTTTGCTGTAGGTGACCATCTTGAAGCCTTAACCCCGGAAGGTAAGTTGTTTAATTTTCGGGTGGGTGAAATTGTTGATCAGGAGGGGCGCTCTGTTAACGCCGCCCCCCACCCCCGGCAGTTGGTCAGCCTGCCGGTGCAGCGCCCGCTACCCATGTATAGTATGCTGCGGCGGGCCGGACCGCAGGTGGCCTTGCCCGGTAAGTAGGCCGGCCAATTAAACAACAGGAAGAAAACCGCCCCAAATGGGACATACTTAATGATGTACAGGTATGTTCCATAGAGGCGGTATTTTTATGTATGTGCTCGAGCAGAGGCTGGTTAAGACATTTATCTTAATAGTTGTCATGTTCATTCTACTGTTCCTGAAACTGGCCGGCATCCAGATTATCCAGGGTGATTACCTGGCTCAAAAGGCTGTTCAGCTAAATGCCCGGGAGGTTCCCCTGGAAGAATTCTGCCGGGGGGAAATAACGGACAGGCATGGGCACCCCCTGGCAGGGGGTGGCACCGAGGGGCGGCTGGTATTATTCCCGGCCTTAATCCAGGATAAAGAAAACATGGCCAGCCAGTTGAAGTCAATAGTGCCAGGTGAATTTAATTTTCAGTTGCTGCTGGCCGGTGACCCGGCAATAATTCCTGCCCGGCTTACCCCGCCCCAGGAGGCGGCCCTGAAAAATCTTGGCCATCCGGGCGTAATGGTGCTGCCGGTTTACCTGCGCTACGGCAGCAGCCCCCTGGCCGTGCACCTCAGCGGGCACCTGAGCAAGGCCACGCCAGCCGGCGGCGTCCTGGATGTTAAGCGCCCCGGCGGCTGGTACGGCGCGCTGGGGCTGGAAAGATACTATGATCAGGAACTGGCGGGGCAGCGGGCCAAAACCTTTGCCCGGGTCTATGTTGATGCCATGGGCAGGCTGGTGGGCAGTGCGCCGGAGGTTATCACCAGGGCCAAAAAAGATCCCGGGCGCCAGCACGTTATTACCACCATTGACAAAGAAATACAGCATATTGTGGAAGATGTAATGGATGCCAGGGTTCCCCTGGGTGCAGTGGTGGTTATGGACGCCCGAACCGGGGACCTCCTGGCCGCTGCATCCAGGCCGGCCTTTAACCCCCATCCCATGGCTATAGGGCCGGCCCTGGCCTTGGACACCGAGGTTTTTGTTGACCAGTCCACGGCCTTATTTCAACCCGGCTCAATTTTTAAGCTGGTGGTTGCGGCCGCAGCCCTTGAGGAGGGCCTGGTAACCTCCGGGACCGTGTTTCAGTGTAACGGCTCTGCCGGCCCCCTGATTAGCTGCTGGCACGGTCCGGGGCACGGCCAAATTACCCTGGAGGAGGCCTTTACCCTTTCCTGCAACCCAACCTTTGCCCAACTTGGGTTGCAACTGGGGGCAGACAAGCTGATTGCCTATGCCAGGGCCTTTGGACTTGATAACCAGGAAATCATCGGTTACCCGGTCCCGGTTGACCCCCGCCAGGACCTGTCTTTAATCGGGGCAGGGTATCATCTGGTTAACAGCAGTGTCGGCCAGGGTCCTGTGCTGACAACACCTGTGCAGATAGCAGCCATGATGAATGTGGTGGTTAACAGCGGAGTCTATCTTCAGCCCCGCCTGGTAAAAGAACTAAGAAACGACAGCAGTGAAATTGTTACCCGCTTCCCCCACGGGCCCAGCAAAAAGGTTATCTCCAGCTACACAGCCGCAAGGTTGAAGAATATGCTGGAGACCGCCGCTGCCACGGGGGTGGGCAGCCACGCTTTTATTCCGGTATACGGCAGCGGCGGCAAGACCGGCTCGGCTCAGGTATCCGGGGATGGCGGAAGCATTAACGCTTGGTTTGCCGGGTATGCGCCCCAGGCCAGGCCCAGATACGTGGTTGTTGTTCTGGTAAGGGACGGTAAGAGCGGAGGGCAAACGGCCGCCCCTGTTTTCCGGGAGATTACCGAAGCAATTCTAACAAACCTGCAAAATTATGAGAATGAGCCTGTTAAATTAATTGTAAGGGGATAAACCTGTTCAAATAGCTAAAATACCAGCAGTATTCTTGTTTGCATTGAGGCAACTCACAAATGTATAATAAGTTGTCAGTTAATCAATGTAAACTAAGAGGAGGTAATAATGAAAAGTCATTATACCAGGGATGACCTGTGGCGGCATGTTACGCCCGAGGAGTGGAACGACTGGCGCTGGCAGATGAGAAACCGGATTACCAGTGTAGACGACCTGCGTATGGTTATATCCCTTTCGGAGCAAGAGGCCACTGACATAGATAGATGTTTAAAAAAGTTTCGCATGGCCATAACACCTTACTACGCCACCCTAATCAGCCAGACTGACAGTAACTGCCCGGTTCGCAGTCAGGCCGTTCCGTCCGCCGAGGAACTGCAGCATACTGCTGCCGATATGGCCGACCCCCTGCATGAGGAGGCAGATTCACCGGTGCCGGGCATCACCCATCGCTACCCGGACCGGGTGTTGCTGCTGGTAACGGACCAGTGCTCCATGTACTGCCGCCACTGTACCCGCAGGCGCCTGGCCGGCACCCGTGACCGGGCCCTCCCGAAAAACCAGGTTGACCGCGCCTTAGCCTATGTGCAGAGCAACAAAAAAGTTAGGGATGTACTTATCTCCGGCGGTGACCCCCTGACTCTGGGAAATGAGCAGCTGGAGTATATCCTGGGTAAGCTCAGGGCTATCCCCCATGTGGAAATTATCCGCATCGGCACCCGCCTGCCGGTGGTGCTACCCCAGAGAATCACCCCGGAGCTGTGCAGGATGCTGCAAAAGTATCACCCGGTTTGGCTGAACACCCACTTCAACCACCCGGCTGAGATAACAGCCGAGTCCGCCCAGGCCTGCAGCCGCCTGGCCAATGCCGGGGTGCCCCTGGGCAACCAGTCCGTGCTGCTGCGGGGGGTCAACGATTGCGCCAATATTTACCGCCGCCTGGTGCACGGGCTCACCAAAATGAGAATTCGCCCCTACTATCTGTACCAGTGTGATCTTTCCCAGGGGATCGGCCACTTCCGGACCCCCGTCAGCAAGGGTATTGAAATTATTGAAAACTTGCGGGGGCATACATCGGGGCTGGCTGTTCCCACCTTTGTTGTGGACGCCCCCGGCGGGGGCGGCAAAATACCGGTGTCACCCCAGTACTTAATCTCCCAGTCGGACAAAAAGGTTATCCTGCGTAATTTTGAGGGCAACACCTACGCCTATACCGAGGCGGAAAAACAGCGGGTGGAGTGCCGGTGTTCCGACTGCCAAGGTAAAAAGAAACACCAGCCCGCCGGCCCGGCCGGCCTGCTGGAGGGCCGGGAGGTAGCCCTTGAGGTCCACCAGGCACAAAAGGCTGCCATTAGCTAGGGGTTAAGGGCAGCAGGTAAACAGGAGGTTTGAAGCAGCTACAAAATAATTAGACATAGTTATATAAAAAGGATAAATCCATTGACACCAAACATATGTACATGTTAAACTGTTGGCAGGAGATGGTGTCAATGGAAAAATTACTGACCACTAATCAGTTAGCTAAACTATTAAATGTTTGGCCTGAAACATTGCGCCGGTGGGAAAGAGAAGGAAAATTAAAACCTTTGCGCACACCCGGCGGCCACAGGCGCTATAAAGAATCACACTGAATTTATTGAGCAGGAGGTGGAGGCCTACGAAAACTACGGTTAGAGGCGTCATTCTCCAACTCGCGGATATTCAGAAAATCTTCCTCGACAATCTGATGGACTGCTATTGCGCTGCCGTAAGGTGGTCATTTAAAAGACTGATGGACAATTGGAAAACCCAGGATATACGCCTGGCGGTACAGGGCAAGT
>JBFMEU010000086.1:0-10177 GCA_040753155.1 Bacillota bacterium | reverse complement strand
AAATTTTGCAATACAAAAAATAACTGTAAATACACTACAACTTTATGACAAAAAACAAAACCCGTTAGCCCTTGATAACACTAGGCTAACGGGTATTTTTTAGTCATTTCTGCTGTAAAACTCAGGAGATTGTATATGGTTATTTTATTCCCCCGGTATGCTGTTGTAATCAGCCAAAGTATGATTTTTTGTATGAGATCAGGGGAAAATTCATGGAATAATTTGTCGAATACCTGATCCTACAGTATGTTGAACTCCCGACCCCTCTCCACCGCCAGGGTGCGGTTATTAACCCCCAGCTTGCTGAAGATGTTGCCGGTGTGAGTTTTAACCGTGGACATGGAAACGGTCAGCCTTTCCGCTATCTCCCTGTAAGTCAGTCCCTGAGCCAGCAGGCGCAGTACCTCCACCTCTCTCCTGGTAAGCGCTTCCGTCTGCCGGAGCAGTGTTTTGCCCGGCGCAGCCGGCCCGTACAACCCGTTAAGGGCGCTGTCTTTCATCAGCCGGATCAATTTTTTCACGTATTGGCCGGAAACACCGGTTTTCAGCAGCCTGTGCTGGCGCTGCCAACTGGCAAAGCCGGTCAGCAGCCCCAGCATGGAATGGCCCTCGTCAATAAAGATGCGCAGGAAATCCCCGGCCTCGCCCAGGGCCAGGGATTTCCGCAGGGAGGCCATAGCTTTTTCCTGCTCCCCTTGCGCCTGGTAAACCATGGCCTGCAGGTTCAAGATTTCGATCAGGGCAGCCTGCCTGTTTTTTTCCTCGGCAAATGCCAGCAGGTTGGTGAGACACAGCAGGGCCTGGTCCCACTTTTGCCGCGCCATCAGCACCCTGGCCAGGGTAATGAGCTCGTATTTCCTTTCAATGGTTGGCCGGTCGTGGATGCGCAGGTGATTATGCAGCAGCCAGGACTCCACCGGCTCCAGTTCGCCCCGGTCAAGATAAAGCCTTATCTTCAAGGCGGCCAACTGGGGCAGACAGTGCAGAGCGTTCATGGCATAGGCCTTTTTTTCGGCCTCCCGGGCCGTGTCCAGGGCCCCGTCAAGGTCGCCCCGGGCCCGCCTGATCCGGACCAGCACATGCAGGCCGGGGATAAGAATGCCGGCCTCACCCGCCGCTTCTGCAAACCTGATGCCTTCCAGGGCCAGGCGCATGGCCTTGTCCAGATTATTCCATTCATAGTACACCTCGCCGGCTGCCACCGGATGTGTCAGGCAGCTGTGTTCACAGCCCATCTTTTTGTTCAATTCCTGTATTTCGCTGTAAAACGGCTCAACTCCCCTCAGATTCCAGGTGTGGTCATACAGACCCCTTAAGATGCTGAGCATCCCGGTTTTCACCCAAATGCCAAAATGGAGGAAGCCGCTGCCCTCCGGCAGGAGCCGGCGGGCTTCCGCCAGCAGTTCCTTGGCCCGCCCGAAGTCATGGTAGGAGGAGTTGGCCCTGGCCAGGGCGACCTCACCCAGCAGCTTGTCGCGGGTGTCAAGGGCTAAGCGGCTGTTCAGACAAAGCTGCTCCACCTGACCCAGCCAGCGCTCCGCCTCCTTGACCTCGCAGCTCATGATCAAGGTCCAGGCGTAGAGCAGGCAAAGTATCGGATTACCTTCAATCACGGCATCCGGCAGCATGTTCAATATGTCCAGCAAAACGGTTACCTCACCGGCCTTTAGTATTTCCGGCCCGTGCTGTTCGATTAGCGCCGCCGCCCGGTAAAAATCATTTCCCACCAGGTAATGGCTGATCGCTTCGGCGATGTGTCCGTTTTGCTCATACCATAGGCCGGCTTTTTTGTGCAGTAAAGTTATGGACGGGCCATGCTTTTTGCACAGTAAATCCCGCAGGAATTCGGCAAACAGGTGATGATAGCGGTACCAGCGCCGCTCCCGGTCCAGGGTGACGATGAAGGAGTTGCCGTCCGCAAGGGTTTCAAGTACTTCGCCGCTGTCGCCGCAGCCGGTGACAGCGGTGCATAAATCCCCCGTAAAGGAATTGAGCAAGGAGGTCTGCAGGAGAAAATCCCGGATGTCACCGGGCCAGCTCTGGAAAACTTCCTGGTTCAGATAAGCGGCAATGTCGTGGTTGACGCCGCAAAAGCCGCGGACAAAGTGACCCGGATCGCCCTGCCGCTCCATGGCCAGGGCGGCGATGCACAGCCCCGCAATCCAGCCCTCGGTCCGGGTTTCCATGATCTCAACCTCATCAACGGAAAGCCGCAGTGAGCGCTGCAGGTAAAAGGCCGCCACCTCGTCCGGGGTGAAGCGCAAATCCCTTGCTCCGATTTCCTTCATCTGGCCACTGGCCTGGAGCCGCGGCAAATCAAGGGGGGGTACACAGCGGCTGATAAGGACGAGATGCAGGTTTTCCGGCAGATACTGGAGCAAAAAGATAATCTTCCGGTGAATTGCAGGCTCGTTGATCAGGTGGTAATTGTCCAGAACTAATACGAAGTCTATGGACTGCTTGGATACATCGTCAGTAAGCATGGTGATGAGAGTTTTAAGACGGGATGAATCCAGCGGGTGCGGGAAATGCGGCGTTTTACCCCCGAGCCCGGGCAGGACCGGCTCCAGCGCGGCAATTAAATAGTTCCAGAATTGCACCGGGTCATTATCACCGGAATCCAGGGAAACCCAACCCGAGTCAGCCGCCCGCCGGCGGCTCCACTCCGTCACAGCCGTTGTCTTGCCGTAGCCGGCCGGGGCAACAACCAGCGTCAATTTGGCCCGGACACCATCGTCCAGCCTTGCCGACAGGCGCGGGCGATAAACCAGGTGAGACCCGGACGCCGGCATCTTCAGTTTAGCGGCCAATAACGGCGAATGGGCTATTGTTCTAATAAATTTGGCAGTTTCCCGCTTGTTCATTGATTTCACCTATTGCCCAGGGTGTTTTGAAGACAGCCGGGTGATAAGTTTCAGGGTTGTCATTTATCTTCGCCCAGCCTGTAAACTCGAAATAAGCGCAACTAAGGTTTAGCGATCAGGGGGCACACCTCCTTCGGAGGAATGTCCCCAATGTATGGGTTAAAACCCCATCTGAACCAAGTATTCTTTATGAGGTTAAAGTTTTCCTGCTTTTTAATGCATTATTAGTGCTAATTAGACATTTGAAAATAATCTTTACCCGTCTCCCGCAAGAAATCTTCCAGCGTCCTGAACTCAAGGGGCCTCTTTCTCATCTCATCCAGCAGCTTTAAGTCCTCCACGTCCACACCTCCTTCGGAGGTGTGTCCCCAACGTATGGGTTAAAACCCCACCTGGACCAAGTCTTCTTTAATGTTGTCCTCTAAAATTCACTTCCACCCTGCGATTCAGCGTCCGGCCCTCAGCCGTATCATTTGGCGCAACCGGTCTGTATTCCCCGTACCCGGCCATGCTGAAGCGCTCCGCCCCAACATTTTCATTCTGCAGCAAAAGCTTCAGAAAGTTTAAGGCCCTGGCTGAGCTTAAATCCCAATTTGACTGAAACTCACTGTTGTTTATGGGCACATTGTCTGTATGGCCTGATACAACTATGTTGTAGGCGGGAAACTCTTGAACAATATTGGATATTTCATGAATAACATAGATAAACTCGGGCCTGACGACAGCACTGCCTGAATCAAACATGACATGGTCCCTAATGGTCAGGGTTAATGAATGATCTTGCAAACTGGTGGTCAGAACCATGTCCAGGTTGTTTTCTTCTATATAAGAATCCAGCTGCTTTTGTAAATCCCGGAGATCTTGATCAGTCGCCGGGACTTCAAACTCCACAATATCAGGGGCCTCCTGGTCCATTATGCCGATTGTGCCCCCCTGAAAGGCGGCGTTCAAGGCTTCTCTCAAAGCGTTGTACTTCTGGGCGTCTATAGTACTTGCCGCAAACAGCATGATAAACAGGGCCAATAAAAGGGTTAGCAGGTCGGCGTACGGGATTAACCAAGACTCGTCCATGTGTTCATCATGTTTTTTATGATGCCGTCTCAACATCATCGGTTACCCCTTTCATCCGGGCATACAACTGACGTTCTTCTTTGGAAAGGTACGACATTAGATATTGTTCAATTAAAACGGGAGAAACCCCGGAGCCTAAATGAGTTATCCCTTCTACAATCATAGTTTTTAATTCCACTTCAGTTCTGGAGATAGCTTTAAGTTTATTGGCAATCGGATGCCACAACACATAGCCTGTAAAAATACCGAGTAGTGTCGCCACAAAAGCTGCCGCAATGGACTGCCCGAGTTTGTCGATATCAGCCAGATTGCCCAACGCGCCAATTAATCCAACCACTGCGCCAAGAACGCCCAGCGTGGGGGCATAGGTTCCGGCCTGGGTAAAAATTTGAGCCCCCGTGTGATGTCTGCCTTCAATTGCATATATTTCTTCGGTCATGATATTCCTTGTGGTCTGCACCTCGTTTCCGTCAACCAGTAATTGCACCCCGTACTTTAGAAAATCATCGCTCAATTCATCCAACTTATTCTCCAGGCTTAACAAGCCCTCTTTGCGCGCATCCGAGGCAATCTTTACCATATCAAAAATTATTGCTTGCTTGCTTGTCAGTTTTGGTTTCATAAAAATTATCTTTAAAAGCTTGGGTAATTTCTTTAATTCGGTCATGGGAAAAGCAATAAAAACACAAGCTATGGTGCCCAGGATAATGATCATAATCGCTGCCGGATTCCACAGTATGGCCAGGCTTGCCCCTTTAACCGCCATGCCGACAAAAACTGCAATAAAGCCAAGGGTAAGGCCTATAATTGTTGATCTTGACATTTTGTTCTATTCATACTCCTTTAAAAATTTTTGCCATTTTTATGTATATTTTTATAAGCTAGGGAAGAATTTCGGGACATTATACAATGTATTTGCCAGTAATATTCATTTAATAAACTCGTTTTTCCTTCTTTTAACTTTCCGCTATGACAGGTAAAAACCCCCGGATAACCCGGGGGTCAGAAAGTCAAACTGTTTGGTTATTTTATTGGCCTTGGTGGAATATTATGCACAGCCTTGTGTTAGGAGCTTGCCCATGAATGAAAAGCAACTTATTGCCAAACTGAACTGGTTTTACAGCCTGGAACTGAGCCAGGCGGACCTGTACACGGCCCAGTCCAGGAACATGGAGGACATTTATCTGGCTAAAACCCTGGCCCGGATAGCTGTTATCGAGCAGCAGCATGTTGACAATATAGCCGCTGAAATAAAAAGGCGGGGCGCTGAGCCCACCATGCTGGGAGACGTTATTTCCCCCATCCTGGGCAAGGTTGCCGGTTCCTTTACCGGCTTTATGGGTCCGAAAACGGTATTAAAAGTCGGTATTGACCTGGAGGAAAAAGCCATGCGGGATTACAAAGAGTTTATTGTCCAGGCGGGGGACGAGCGCCTGTTCAACATCCTGTGGGACAACCTGATCGATGAGGACTTGCACACGGCCTGGTTTGCCAACAAGTTAAAGGAACTCTCAGGTTAGCGGCCCATGTATTCAGCGTAGGCAAACATTTTTATGGTACCGTCGGATACAAACCTGGCCACGAAGGGATCCTTGAAAGAGCCCTCCTGGAAGCGCTAGTTAAACACGAACTAGCTCATTACAATTCATATTTTAAAGCATACATGTGTCTTTCACCAAGTTGCAGGTGGATGGAAGAGGTAAAGCAATCACACAAGGGTAAGGTTAGAAGAATAATTATTCATAATAAAAAAAGGTCGTCGCACACATTTAAGTAGAAATAGTGTCTTTTAACAGTAAGTATCCCTAAAGTAAAACTTGGATTAGTAAAAGATTAGTAAATCAAAAACCAAGGCCCCCGGGAGAAACCCCGGAGGCCTTGCCAATACTGGAGCCGGCAAGGGGATTCGAACCCCTGGCCTCTGGTTGTTCGTAAGGTAGTATAAATTACTCTTTATTTTCTTCGTCGTCTGCACGATATTCATGTGCGACAGGTTTGTAGTCCGTCTTATACTTTTGATACTTTTCACCTTGAGGAATTGATTCCTCCTGATCTAAATCGTCCTTGTATTCTATTGGCTCTGTACAGATGGCGTCCAGAAGGATTTTTTCAAGGTGTTCATATTCCGAATATTGTCCGAGGCTTGCCATCGCAAAGGCATTGCGAACATATCCGGCGCTGGCAGCCAAAAGCTCTTTATCAAAGTAATAATCGTAATGCTCAACGAAAAAAGTCATCAGCATTACGATGGTTCGCGTATTCCCTTCGCGGAAGGGATGAACCTGCCAGAGTGGAGGAAACAGCCGGGTAATCTGTGCGGCGAACTCTTCACGGCTAAGGCTGCCCCATTGAACTTTTTTAATTACTTTCCATGCCGAGTCCAAATCCTTTTTGATATTGTTGGAATCAGCATACCAAACGCTTATTCCAGCTAACAAAGGTTCTCGCTTTTGGATGTTAATAGTTCGGAATTCTCCTGCCCAATCGTACACATCTTCAAACAGAACCTTATGAATTGTCTTTATTCCTTGTATAGAAAAATCATCAAATCCCTGCTCATAAAGCAGCATCATGTTGGCCTGCGAGAGTTCCGCTTCAGCAATATCTAATTCCTTTTCGTCATGGATATTCAGTAAGTTGCGCAGAACAGAGCTGCCTTCATAAAGATACGGATCATTCATAGGCAACCCCCTTTAGCCCTGTTTATGCTTTGCAATGAGGGCAGCTTTCATTTCCGCACCTGAAATCTCACCCCGCGCCCACTTAGCTGAGAGGGTTTTGGCTTGGGTCGAGACAGGGACGCCTTCTATTTTATTCACAGCGTTGGCAAGCTTTACTGCTGCCAGCCGCCGAGCATGCAATTCTGGGGACATATAATCAACTCCTTTTACAGTATTATTGTACCAAATCGCTGACGCGATGGCTAGCATTACGCTAAAATGGTCACTCTGGTCATTTTTTCAAAAAACAGTAGCGGTTTCTGTATATATGCTTTATTGTTGAATTGCTAACTACAACAGACAAACATTTACATCCACCGCTACTATGAATAGTTTATCATTTGCAAAGGCCTTCAACAACTGCATATCTGATTTTTTTATCCGTCCGCCTCCATGGAATGGTTTTCCGTTACGGTTATCATTTCATTTTCAGGAGGTTTCACTATGGATTACTTAAAACGCTACCGAAAATTGATGTCATCCCTGATGCGCCTGGCTCCTTTAAATGGATGCTTTATGTGTATTCTGTCGATCAGGTGCTTAAGCTTAACCTCCAGTTCCGTAGGCTCTTTAGCTTTACGATACAGACCTGTGCGGTTTAAGGTGAGAAGCTCGGCTTGTTCCTTAATGGTAAGGCAGGAATCATCCCATGTTACCATTGCTTCAGCGGTGGATCACGCTGGGGTGGAGTCCATATGTAGTCGTTTAAACTACACGGTTTTTTCATTGGAGCCGGCAAGGGGATTCGAACCCCTGGCCTGCGCATTACGAATGCGCTGCTCTACCACTGAGCTACGCCGGCAAAGAAACTGCTTAATTATCTTAACAAAAGCCTCGCGGTTAGTCAAGACATGGGCCGGTACCCTTGAACAAGGGATTATAATCCTGTCCAAATTGGTTATACTGGGATCAATGAAACACACAGGAGACCGGGTCATGCATGTTTACGAGTTCCCCACCAGGGAGGACCAAAAGGCAATCAGAACCGCCATTGAGGTTTTTCTGCGCACCCAAACCGGATACACCCGGGAGCTGATGCTCAGGAGTATCAGGAAGCTTCTTGAAAAGTACCGCTTATCACACTTCAAGTTTTGTGACTATGAGGTGAGGGTTTCCGGACACCCCAAGATGTCGGTGATTACAGCCCGCCGGCTGCACCAGGAGGAGTTTTGCCCCGGCTGCGGCGAGCCCCTTTTTTCCCCGGACAGCAAAATCAGAATTCTCAGCATTATGGAGCAAGGACCCCGGCACATGGTGAGCTACGGTTGCCGCTGCGGCCATGTCTTTGCCCGCCGGGAGGAGGTTTGAAGCAGCTGCCTGCCATCATTTATTTCCTCCTGCCACTACCTGACTTCCCGGAAAAAACAAGGTTGGGAGTGGTTATAACACATTTAAGCCCCCGCCCAAACCTGGCAGGGGCTTAAATGTGTACCCTCAGTTCATCATGCAAAGCAATAACCCCCTTAGGCAAAATTACCTGCTCTGAAACCAGTACGATGGATGCAGGCCGTGGCAGGCATTGACCACACTCTGGTAGGCCAATTCTTCCGGAACCCGCCTTTTGTGTTGGTGCGGCCTCATTACCGGAGGAGCCTTGAAACCGGCGTCGTGTAATACTGTTTCGGGCATAAAGTCGGTAAAGGGCTCGTCGCCGGGATGCAAGCAACGCTCGGGCCGGCGGGGGCGGGTTAGAAATTGTTCGTGCCGGACGCTTTTTGTAGCCATAGGGGGACCCTCCTTTCTTACCTTAATCTTATGGTAAAACCGGAGGCAGAGGAACACTTCGGCTCCTAATGGCAGTATTTCAGCTTTGTACTCTTGCTGGGAAAAGGCGAATGTTTCACAAGCCGCAACCCTCCAGGCGGAGCAGGGCCTCCTTCCAGGCCGGGCCCCCGGTGAAACCGCCCGGGGTGCCGTCCCCCCGCACTACCCGGTGGCAGGGAACAACCAGCACCGTGCGGTTGGCCCCCAGGGCGCCGCCCACGGCCCTGACCCCCCCGGGGCAGCCCACCAGAGCGGCCACCTGCCCGTAGGACAGCACCCGGCCCCGGGAAATTTTGCGCACTTCCTGAAGCACCCGGCGCCGGAAGGGGGTATAGGCCGACCAGTCCACCGGCAGGTCAAACTCCTCCCCATCCCCGGCAAAATACCTGCCCAGGGCCTGCTCCAATGCGGTCACCCTGGAATCATCCCCAATTTGACGGAATTCCGCCCCCGAACATCCAGCGCAGCGGGCGGCGGCCAGCAGCGCCTCCGCCGGCTGCGGGAAGGGCAGGGTCAGCGCCGCCAGGCCTGCGGCAGACCAGCAGGCACCCAGGTAACCCCGGGTTGTTTTTATAGCTGCTCCATCCATAACTGCCTCCTTACTTGTGTACCGAACAGATAAAATACTCAGACCGGTGATAATTACTGCGCCTCTCATCAGTTGAAGGGGTGCGGACGCCTGGTTGAAGATGAAATGGAACGATCGTACCGTCCCCTGGCGCCGCATACTCTTAAATTACGCTGTGGGGGAATCATGAAAAAGATCTGTGGAAAGATAGCGCTCACCAGTATCAGGCAGAATCACCACCACCAGGCGGCCCCGGTTTTCCTCCCGGCCGGCCACCTGAAGGGCCGCCCAGGCCGCCGCCCCCGAGGAGATGCCCACCAGCAGGCCCTCCTCCCGGGCCAGGCGCCTGGCCGTTTCCCGGGCCGATCCGCCGTCCACGGGAATGATTTCGTCCAGCAGGTCCAACTGCAGCACCCGGGGCACAAAGCCGGCGCCGATGCCCTGGATGGGGTGGGGACCGGGCCGGCCTCCAGCAAGCACCGGGGAATCCGCCGGCTCCACGGCCACCGCCTTGAGGGCGGGCTTCTTCTCCTTCAGGGCGCCGGCCACCCCGGTAATGGTGCCCCCGGTGCCCACACCGGCCACAACAATATCCACCTCGCCCCCGGTATCCCGCCAGATTTCCTCGGCTGTGGTGAGCCGGTGGGCCTCGGGATTGACGGGATTGTCAAACTGAGCGGGCATAAAGGCGCCCGCCGTTTCCTCCGCCAGCCGGGCGGCCCGGGCGATGGCTCCGGGTATACCCTCGGCCCCGGGGGTCAGCACAACCTCCGCCCCGTAGGCCCTGAGCAGGGCGCGCCTTTCCATGCTCATGGTTTCCGGCATGGTTAAAATCAGCCGGTAGCCCCGGGCTGCGCAGACCATGGCCAGACCGATGCCGGTGTTCCCGCTGGTGGGCTCAATCACCACGCCGCCTTCTTTAAGCCGGCCCTCTTCCTCGGCCCGGCGAATGATGGCCCGGGCAATACGGTCTTTGATGCTGCCGCCGGGATTGAAAAACTCCAGCTTGGCCGCCACCCGGGCCGGCAGCCCCTGGTCCAGGCGCTTTAGCCTGAGCAGGGGTGTCCCCCCCACCAGTTGGGTCAGGTCTTCGTACATGGGCATCCCAATTCCCCCCAATATCCTGCAATTTGATTTACATATAATTTCCTTAATCACTGAACTAATCCGCCCTAAGACCCCCGCCTCTG
>JBFMEU010000085.1:0-10331 GCA_040753155.1 Bacillota bacterium | reverse complement strand
CGACCTGTGGGCTTACAACGCGGCTCATATTCGCCCCTTAAAATTGTCCGAGCTCGTTCGCCCTCGGGCTCAGTCAAACTCGGCGCTTCGCGCCTCAAACAGTTCCTTCGCTTATCCTCGGGCTCACGCGCTCTTTGAATTAGGGCTCAAAATCGCCGCTAACGTAAGCCCACAGGTCACTTATCCACAGTTTTCAAAAAGCATAATTTCCTAAGCAATAAAAAAAGCCGGCGCCGGTTATGCAACCGGGCCGGTAGGGAATAGGGGGAGAGAGCTTGTCCCCTGATTATCACTGAACTAATCCACCCTAAGACCCCCGCCTCTGTAGGCGGCGGATTTCAAAGGGCGGTTAAGTCCCGTATGGACTCGGATAACATTCAGTGGGGGTTGAATCCCTCTCTGAATGTTAGCCGAGTTCAATCATGAAATCTTTTGTACCAGCGTTTCCTGCTTTTGTCTTTTATTGATTAGTTCTTCAGCATAATCCGAAGATATTAAATATAAGTTAACCCAAAGTTCATGCTCATTGGCTTTGCCGTCCAATTCCCTGGCCAGGTCCTTAAATTTTTTCTCCACACGATCCTTGAAGGCTGAAAACTCCACCAGTAGATCGATAACTTCCCGCTGGCTGTAAGATGCGCCATCCTTTAACAATTTCGCCAATCCAGGCACCTCCCCTTAGTAAGTCTATATACATATTATAATAAAAATGGATAGAAATGTTAATATAGATTTCCTGTCAAAGGAAACAGCTTTATGTAGAACTTTGGCCGGAGCCCATAGTAGGCCCCGGCCAAAGTTTTATCTGGAGTAGCCGTACTGGCTGTACTGTCCAAACATGTTGCTTTGTCCAAGCTGGTTGCCGTATTGCTGAGTACCGAACTGCTGGGAATAAGGCTGGCTATAGGAGTACTGGTAAGTTTGTCCCAGTGGATATTGCTGCTGCAGGCTGAACCTGTTTTGGAAGTTGCCCGGATACTGATTTTGCCCCAGTGCCGTTGTTGCGTAAGTGGAATATCTATTCCCGGTGAAACCTGTCCCTGCGGTAAAGTTGCCGGCCATTTGGGTGGGGCTGTAGGCGGTCTGGTTATACCCCATTTGCCCGAAGCTTGGGCCATACTGGAAGGCGCCGGATTGAGCTGTAAACTGCTGGGCAATGCTGCTGACCTGGTTCAAGTCCTGGGCGCACTGGTTGCATAATTGCTGAATACGCTGTAATTGCTGGCTAACACTGTTTTCGTTCTGGGTCATCCGCTGCAACTGGGAGGCTGCGTTTTGCTCAAGCTGCTGTAGTTGCCCGGTCATTTGGGTAATGTTGTTTACTTCCTGACGGATGCGCTGGATTTGTTGCTGCAGCTGAAAGATTTGGTCCATTTAGTAAAGTACCCCCTTAGGTGTTTAAATTTTGGATGGTTATTCAAACTTATTATGTGCCTTTATAGGGAGCTTATAAGTGGAAATATATGGTTGCATTTCTATCGAAATCTGCCCAGAGGACTCCCGCCTCTATAGGCGGGTGGTGAATGGGCTTTCCGACGGAACTAAAATCGACAATCCAAAATACTTCCACAAGTCCGGGAAGAAGCTGGCCAGGTTGCAGCGGCGGCTTTCCCGCAAGAAAAAAGGTTCAAACAACCGGGGGAAAGCCAGGGCTAAAGTGACCAGACTCCATGACAAGATCGCCAACCAGCGCAAGGATTTTTTACACAAGGCGTCCTACGGTATAGTCAAAAAATACGACTTCGTTGCTGTGGAGGACTTATTGGTCAAAAACATGGTCAAGAACCGCCATTTAAGCAAGAGCATTGCCGACGCCGGATGGGGAAAGTTCGTGGACTACCTGGAATACAAATGCCTTAAATACGGCAAGACGTTCGTAAAAGTACCGCCCGGCGGTACATCCCAGACCTGTGTATGCGGTGCCCATGTACCGAAAGATTTGAGCGTTCGGGTACACAAATGCCCGGAATGTGGGCTAACCGCAGACCGGGATGTGGTTTCGGCAATGGTGATACAGCAAAGGGCAAGTTAACTTCAAGATTTCAGTAGGGCTGGAAGCACCCGAACTTACGCCTGCGAAGATTGCATAAGACCCTTGTGGCTGCGGTCGATGAAGCAGGAAGCTCCCGCCTCTTAGCGAAAGCGTAGGCGGGAGAGGCTTCACCGGGCCGCCTTTTTGCCCACCTTGTCCAGGCGGGTCCAGCCTGTGGGGTGGGGCGTGTAGCCCTCAATATCCTTTGCCGTCACCGAAAGGTGCAGGCTGTGATTTATAAATACCAGCGGGTTATCCGTGACCACAATTTTTTGCGCCCGGCGGTAAACATCTCCTCTGATTTCCCGGTCTTTAATACCCCGGGCGCTTAATAAAAGGGTATCCAGCTTGGGGTTGCTGTAGCGTGAGGCGTTCAGGCCGGAAGGTATTTGATTTGCCGACAGCAGGGTGTAGAGAAAGTTATCAGGGTCACCGTTGTCGCTGATCCAGCCGTACAGAAAGGCATCCCCTTCCCGGTTGCGAATGGCTTTTTTATAGTCGTCCCAGGGGTATGTTTGCACAGTGACCTTAAATCCGGCCGCTTCCAGCTGCTCCCCGATGGCCTCGGCCAGCCCGGGACCCCCGGCCGGGTTATAGGGGCGGGTTTCCTGGTAGGTAATTAGTCTGATGGCCGGACCCTGGTCATAACCGGCCTCCCTTAAGAGCCTGCCGGCCGCCGCCGGATCGTGGGCCGGGATGTTCACCCCGCCGGAGCCCAGGACCGGCGCCGGCAATGCTCCGGTGGCGGCAACACATCCGGCGCCGAGTACATCTTTGATCAGTCTGTCCCGGTCCAGAGCCATGGCTGCGGCCAGCCGCACCCGGGTGTCCTTAAAGGGCTGCTTTTCAGTGAAGAAGCCCAGATAGCCCACGTCCAGAGCGGGTGTGGTCTGCGTCGCATAACCCTTTTGCTCCAGGAATGCCGCTCCCGCCGGGGACACCGGCTCAATAATGTCACCCTTGCCATCCAGGAATAAAAACTGGCGGGACTCCTCATTTTCCACAACCCGGAAAATGATTTTACGCATGGCCGGCAGCATACCCCAGTATGCTTCATTTGCGGTGAGGATAATCTCCTGCCCCGGCTTCCAGGCCGTAAAATGGTAGGGACCTGTGCCTACCGGATTCTGCCCGAAGCCGGAGCCATGCTTTTGTACCGCCGCCGGGCTGACCATGGGGGCCGCCATGGGCATGGCCAGGTTGTTTAAAAAAGGCGCGTAAGGATACTTCAGGGTAAACCTGATGGTGTATTCATCAATCACCCGCACTTCTTCCAACGGGGCAAAAACAAAGCCGGCGTAGTACATTTCACGCTTTTCCGAGTTATTGAGCTGGCGGTCAATGCTATATTTTACGGCAGCGGCATTAAACTTGGCGCCATCGTGGAAGTAAACGTCCTCCCTTAGTTGAAAAGTCCATTCCAGACCTTGTCCGGACAATTCCCACCCTGTGGCCAGGCAGGGCTCCACTTCCGTTGACCCCTCTTTGAAGCGAACCAGGCCCTCATAAATATTAACCAGCACCCCGGCTGATTCATTGTCAACGGCGTAGGCCGGGTCCAGGGTTTTGGCGTCAGCCCCCCGCATAATTATCAGCGTGGTGGCGGGGTCCTCTCTGTCGCCGGTGGAAAAAACCGGCGCATAGTTGCCCCCGATGCCGCTGAAATACCACAATATGGCCCCTATAACCAATAGCCAGACCAGCTTTGCTTTCAACACAGAACCAACCTCCGTTACAGTCTCTATCCGGCAATATTCTGTTAATATATGTAAAGTTCCTTCCAGTTAATGGATAAATTTTTATCACTGAACTAATCCGCCCTAAGACCCCCGCCTTTCTAGGGGGCGGGTTTCAAAGGGCGGTTAAGTACAGTATGAACTCGGCTAACATTCAGAGGGGGTTGAATCCCCCTCTGAATGAAGTTTCGTTCAAGAGCGCAGAGGTGGGAGCCTAATATTGGCAAAGCTATTTTTAGGATGGTAACCAGCTTAAACAGAGACATACTATGGTTGATTGGGGGTGTAAGGTTGAGCGAGCAGTTGCGGGCAGATGCGCAATTAACCAGGCGTATGACGGGCGCCTTGTTAAGGCTGGCCCTGATTTATCTTGGCCTGGCCCTGTTAATGGGTCTGGCCGGGGCCGGCTTGTTGCCGGTGGCGCTGTTGTCGGGAATTTTACTGGCCCTGCAGTATTACTATGCCGGGCCGCTGCTGCTTCGGGCTTTGCAGGCCAGGGAGGCGGCTTCTTTTGAGCAGCCGGAGCTGCAAGCCATGATCCGGGAACTTGCCGCCGGCGCCGGGCTGCCGGCGCCCCGCCTGGCTCTGGTGGACAGGCCTGCGCCCAATGCCTTTACTGTGGGCCGCAATGCCGAAAATGCCGTGGTGGCGGTAACCACCGGCCTGGTGGGTCGCTTGAGCCCGCTGGAACTCAGGGCGGTGTTGGCCCATGAGCTAAGCCATATTAAAAACAGGGATGCTGCGGTGGTAACCCTGGGCAGCTTTTTTGCCGCTCTGGCCGTGTTATTTGCCCGGCAGTCCTTTTTCTGGGGCTTTCCCATTTCCCGTTGGTCAGGTGACCGGGGCGTTTTGGCCGGTTTGGCGGACATGACAGCGGGGGCCGTGGGGTCCCTGAGCCTGTTTATCCTCCGGGCCCTCTCCAGGGACAGGGAACTACCGGCCGACCGGGGGGCGGCGGAACTTATGGGAGATCCGTCGCCTCTGGCGGCGGCCCTGGTAAACATCAGCAGCGCGGCCAGCGAACTGCCGGTGCCGGAAGAGATTAGCGGCCAACGGGTGTTAAGCCCCTTTTTCATTCTGCCTTTACCGGAAACCCGGCCTGGCCGGGGGATGCCGGCAACCCACCCGCCCTTGCGGCAGCGGCTGGATTACCTGGCCGGGCTGGAAAACCGGCTGGCCGGGAGGGGCACTTCCCCGGCCCCGGGGTAAGAAGTGTTTGCAAAAAAGGCTAAACCGGGTAATAATGGTAGAAAACAGATAAGCATTCAGTAAACCAGGTGGAGGCACGGCGTTATCGTTAGCGAACGGCTTGCGGAGCGCCGGTAACAGCACCCGGCGGTGATAATGCCGTGCCTTAACACCGGTTTCATTGAATATATACGAAAACAGATGGGGAGGGGCGCCGCCATGAATGCATACTTCGGCACCGCCGGCAATCCCGGCTCCTTTTATGCCGCAGGCTTCAAATCTTCCGTGGACATGCCCGCCTGGCTGCGGGAACAGGGCCTAAATGCGTACGAGTACCAGTGCGTCAAAGGCGTGTATATAAAGGAAGAAACAGCCCGGAAGCTGGGGGAGGCCGCCCGGGCCAATGGGATTAAGCTTAGTATTCACGCCCCCTATTACATCAGCCTGGCTACTGAAGATCCTGACATCAGGGCCAAAACCCGGGGCCATGTGCTCAAGTCCGTCCGGGCTGCTGACTGGATGGGCGCCAAAACGGTTGTTTTGCATCCCGGGGGCGGGAAGTTGGACCGGTCCGGGTCCTTGCGCCGGGCCATGGCCCTGCTGGCTGAAATGCTGGAGGAAGTCAATCAGGCCGGGCTCGGGCATATCCGGCTGGCTCCGGAGACCATGGGCAAGGCCAATCAACTGGGCAATCTGGAGGAAATCCTGGAGCTATGCGCCCTGGGGCCCGGGATAGTGCCGGCAGTTGACTTTGGACACCTGCATGCCGCCGGCGCCGGCGCCCTGAACAGCGAGGAGGATTTTGCCGCTGTTTTGGACCGGGTGGAAAGTGCCCTGGGACTTGAGATGCTAAAGCGCCTGCATGTTCACTTCAGTCCCGTTGAGTTTACCCGGGCCGGGGAAAAATGTCATCGCACCACGCTGGATGAGGGTTTTGGCCCGGACTTTGCCCCGCTGGCCAGGCTGATTGCCGCCCGGGGCCTGAGCCCCACCATAATTTGCGAATCCCGGGGCAGACAGGCCGAAGACGCCATCATCTACCGGGATCTATACCTGGGGGAACTGGCTAAAAATAATAGTGGCGGTTAAGTCCAGTGATAAAAAAGAGCCCCTGCCAGCTGGGAAAAGCTGGCAGGGGCTCTTAATCTTTAGTGTACCTCTACGTCCTGGGCGCCACTGCGGCGCAGCAGGTCCGCGGCCTCGTTGATTCTTTTTTCGTCAGACTTCAAGGCAACCAGGACATGGCCCTGTCTCACCTTATCTTCGAAGTGCCTGCTCCGCTCCTCGGGCACCCCGAAGTCCACCAGCCCGCCGGCAATTCCCCCGGCGGCGGCCCCTGACAGCAGCCCGGCAATGGGTCCGGCGGCAATAATCGGGCCCAGCCCGGGGATGGCCAGGGCGCCCGCCCCCATGGCCAGGCCGGCCAGGCCGCCGATTACGCCACCTGTTGCCGTGCCGTCGGTAACGGTATCGCCGCCCATGCGGGGGGCGTCATATTGTTTTTTCTCCATTTTCCCCTGGTCGTCCTTGGCAATAACGGAAATTTCCTTATCAAAGCCCTTGCCCCGCAGGTCATTCACTGCCCGCTCCGCGGCTTCCCGCGAATTAAACGTGCAAATAACAGATTTAGACATTAAATCAACCTCCTTTTTTATTACAATCTTTAGGATGTCACCTGGAATGGCAATCTATACACAACTGACGACAGAAACCAGGACAAGGGTTTTTTATCCAGCCATATTTATGGCCGGGGCAGAGGAAAAAAGAATGATCTCGTCGCTTTTTATTTTGGAAAAAAGCTGTTTATTTTTTTGGCCGGTCTGATATAATAATGTTTGTTGTGCACAAAATATCATTGGGAGGGGAAATGTGGCTATGTTGCCCACACCAAAAAAATTTTTTCTTACGGCTGCGGGCGCCGAAGGTAACAGCCAGTTGACAGCTTTTGATAATGCGCTTTTGGCCGGCCGGATCGGCAATATTAATTTGATCCGGGTTAGCAGTATTCTGCCTCCCAGCGCCGAATACGACCCGGACCTGATTATCCCCCCGGGCTCCCTGGTACCCACGGCTTACGGCTACATTACCAGTGAGGCGCCCGGCGACCTGATCGCCGCTGCTGTGGGGGTAGGGTTTTCCGAGGATACTTTCGGCGTGATCATGGAGTTTGCCGGGCGCTGCAGCCAGGACGAGGCTGCGGCCAGAATTGAGGCCATGCTGCGGGAAGCCTTTGACAGCCGCGGACTGCCGCTGGTTGACATGAAGATTGAGGCTGCGGAGCACCGGGTTGAGAGAGTCGGCTGCGCTCTGGCCGCGGTGCCCCTGTGGTATTAGCAGAGTACTGGAGGGACCCCGATGGAAGTATGGTTTACCGAAAAACAAACCCCGAACCTGGCTATCAGCTGCCGGGTAACCAGGGTGTTATGTTCGGAGCAAACACCCTTTCAGAAACTGGCCGTGGTGGATACGGCCGAGTTTGGGCGCATGCTGCTCCTGGACAATGTGATTCAGACCACGGTCAGGGACGAGTTTGTTTACCATGAAATGATCACCCATGTGGGCCTGAACACCCACCCCAATCCCCGTCAGGTTCTGGTCATCGGCGGTGGTGACGGGGGGTCAATTCGTGAGGCGGTCAAGCACCCCACTGTTGAAAAAGCCCGCCTGGTTGAGATTGACGGACGGGTAATCGAGGCGGCCAAAGAGTTTCTGCCGGAGCTTAGCTGCGGCTATGCCGACCCCCGGGTGGAAGTAATGGTGGACGATGGGATCAAGCACGTCAAGGAGCATAATGATCTGTATGATATGATCATTGTTGATTCCACGGATCCCGTTGGTCCGGCCGAGGGCCTTTTTAACGAGGCCTTCTACAAGAATGTTTACAGCGCCCTGCGGGAGGACGGGTTGTTCGTGGCCCAAACCGAGTCCCCGTTTTTTAACCGCAAGCTGATTACCGATATTCATCAGGTTCTGCGGGGGATCTTCCCGGTGGTTCGCCTGTTTATGGCCTATATCCCCACCTATCCGGGGGGACTGTGGACCTTTACCATGGGCTCGAAAAATTATGATCCCGTCAGGGCGGACCTGGAGCAGGTTATTGATCTGAATACCAGATACTATAGCCCTGCCGTGCACCGCAGTTCTTTTGTCCTGCCGCCCTTTGTGGAAGAGCTTGTGAAATAGCCTTGCCGGTGTTCGGAGGTTAAATGATGCGGGATTTGGCGGAGCAGCGCGGCGGCTTTATGGGCGCCTGTGCCGGCTATGACCGGGCCAGGGTGGTTCTGGTGGGCGCCCCCATGGACTATACGGTAAGCTTCCGGCCCGGTACCCGGCAGGGGCCGGACAGGATTCGCAGCGTCTCAGTGGGCCTGGAGGAGTACAGCATGTACTTGGACCGGGATCTGGCCGACTATGCCTATTATGATCTGGGCAATGTCATCCTGCCCTTTGGCCGGGTTAAGGAGAGCCTGCGGCGTATTGGTGAGGTGGCCAAAGATATTCTGGCCGGCGGCAAGATCCCCCTGGTGCTGGGCGGTGAGCATCTGGTCTCCCTGCCGGTTGTTGAGCAGGCGGCGGCCCGCTACCCCGGTCTGGCGGTGATCCATTTCGATGCCCATGCCGACCTGCGGGAGGATTATCTTGGCGAGCGGCTTTCCCATGCCACGGTGATGCGCCGGGTGGCGGAAGTTGTGGGCGGCAACAACCTGTATCAGTTCGGCATTCGCTCCGGAACCAGGGAGGAGTTGGCCTATGCCCGCGGCTATACCCGCTTTTTCCCCGGGGAGGTGGCGGCGCCCCTGGCCGGTGTGCTGCACGAACTAAAGAGCCGCCCAGTTTATGTAACCCTGGACATTGACGTTGTTGACCCGGCCTTTGCACCCGGCACAGGCGCTCCGGAGCCTGGCGGTTGCAGCTCCAGCGAAATCATCGAGGCGGTGCACCTGCTGGATGGCCTGCAGGTGGTTGGCTTTGACCTGGTGGAAGTCAGCCCGGTTTATGATGCTTCGGAGAGCACAACATTACTGGCCGCAAAACTGGTGCGGGAGGCCATCCTCTGTTTTGGATGAGAATAATATAATATACGTTAAAATACCATTTGACTTCTAGGTTAAATTTTTGTATACTTAAGATTGTCAGTGGGGCACCGGGGTGCGTGATTACTGACAAAGCGAGTAAGGAGCTGTAGTGTAGTGGTTAACATGCCGGCCTGTCAAGCCGGAGATCGCGGGTTCAAGTCCCGTCAGCTCCGCCACTAGTTAAGCCACGGTAGCTCAGTTGGTAGAGCAGCGGACTGAAAATCCGCGTGTCGCTGGTTCGATTCCGGCCCGTGGCACCACTTGAAAAAAAACTCATAATGTGATAGCATGTATACGTGCGGAAGTAGCTCAGTGGTAGAGCATCGCCTTGCCAAGGCGAGGGTCGCGAGTTCGAATCTCGTCTTCCGCTCCATTTAATTCTCCGGCGACATAGCCAAGTGGTAAGGCAGAGGACTGCAAATCCTCCACTCCCCGGTTCAAATCCGGGTGTCGCCTCCAGAAAACCCAGTAACGACAAGCCTTTCGGGAGACGGAGGGGTTGTCATTTTTTTTGTTTTTGACTTTGTGATCACATTTTGATCACATACATTTCCAAACAACCTTCGATACATCATTTTGGCTCTGGAGAGCCGAAACGGTGAAGACCCAAGAACAATTGGCAACCTCTTCTACATCTGCTGCGACGAGTTGCAGGATATCAGCTTGGCGGAGGCGCTGCAGAGAATCTTCTCCCTGATGGAGCAATTTTTGCACGAGCAACTCCAACTGGCGGTGGCAGAGATCCGCAAGCTGCTCGACTACTTGATCAGCAATTTACCCTTGTTTTTCAAGGAACGACTGGCTGTTTATTACTGCGAAAGTTGAGTTTTTAAAAAGCGTAAACGGGAGCCAGTTTCCTGGTCCCCGCTTACATTATCAGTGGCTCCCTTTTTGGTATATTGTCTTAATTCTCAAGCATGTGGATGAACTCATTAATTGTCGAAGCATCAATTACCTTTTTTAACGTGTTTTTGATAGCTTCGTTGTTGTTAAGTACAGATAATCGGTTATGCAAATCAACAGGTATCTTCCCAAATTTAGCCTCGAGTACGTCAAAAAGCATATCCAGCATATCCAGCCTACCCCTAGCCTCGCCCCTAGCCTCGCCCCTAGCCTCACCTTTAGCCTCGCCTTTAGCTATCCATTCCTCACGGATACCATCAAAAAACGGAGAGTTTTCCATCTTGCTCACCTCCAGTATTTTTTGAACCAGACCCTTCTGGATTTTTAACGCCGCCAAAACACCCAGGGCAAGGTAAAGTGTGGCCCTTTCTTCTTCCCCTGGTACTTCAGACTCGA
>JBFMEU010000084.1:0-10378 GCA_040753155.1 Bacillota bacterium | reverse complement strand
CAATAGGCAAGGCCGCAACCAAGCCCGCCAAGAACACCGTAGCTTAAGAGCAGCCACCACAAATACGGGAATGAATTAATCTGTGATGCCATAAGGTAACCTAAAAAGAAGAATACAGCCCCGGCAGCGGCAACTTTTCTTGGCCCGTATTTATCCTGCAAGGTCCCGCCATAAATCATGCCTACCGTACAAAATACCAACAGGTATATTGATACAGGCAGCGCGGCTTCCGTCCTGGACCAGCCAAAGGCCGTCTCCAAAGGAACTATGAAAACACCCCACGCATAGGATATGCCGCCCATTAGACTTAACAAAAACCCTGCAAAAGGTATGGTCCATCTTGATAGGACATAGCCTGGTTCCAGCGCCTGCTCCCTTACAATATTAGTTGACATAGTCTCTCCTCCTTAAAATAAATAATCTGATTAGATAGCCCTAACCGCTAACTCGCAAATTTGCGGCGGCAAGCAGATATGCTGCTTATTCACCGACAACAGCTCTCAAAATACCACCCCCCTAACACAGCTTTTTGAACGAGACTTCATTCAGAGGGGGATTCAACCCCCTCTGAATGTTAGCCGAGTCCATACTGGACTTAACCGCCCTTTGAAACCCGCCGCCTACAGAGGCGGGGGTCTTAGGAGTCATTAATTAACCTTCCTGTCCCGGCCGGCCCATTCCTTATCCCGCAGCTTGTACTTCATAATCTTGCCCGTGGAAGTTTTGGGCAGTTCCCCAAACTCAATGACCTTGGGTACCTTAAACCGGGCCATCCGCTCCCGGCAAAAGGCAACGATATCCTCCACCGACGGATTGGTTCCGGTCCGGGGCACAATAAAGGCCTTGGGCACCTCACCCCACTTGGGGTCGGGAACCGCTATGACCGCCACCTCCAGAACATCCGGGTGCTGGTAAAGCACGTTTTCCACCTCCACGGTGGAGATGTTCTCACCGCCGCTGATGATAATATCCTTGATCCGGTCCTTAATTTCTACATAGCCGTTGGGATGCATAACCGCCAGGTCACCGCTGTGGAACCAGCCGCCCCGGAAGGCCTCATCGGAGGCTTCGGGCTGTTTGTAGTAGCCGGCCATGATATTGTTACCCCGCATCACGATTTCGCCCATGGCGCTGCCGTCGGCCGGCACGTCCTCCATGGTGGCCGGATCAACCACCCGCATGTACACCGAGTTGATATAGGGCACCCCCTGGCGAGCCTTGATGGCCGCCCTTTCATCCGCCGGCAAGTCGTTCCACTGAGACCGCCACTCGCAGATGGAGTGGGGGCCGTAAACCTCCGTCAGGCCGTATACCTGGGTGACCTCGGCCCCGATCTCCTCCATGTTCTTGATTACGGTGGGCGCAGGCGGCGCGCCGGCGGTAATCACCTGCAGCTTTTCCTTCATCTTGACCTCCCTGGCCCCGGTATAGGTGGACATGGCAATAAGGACAGTCGGCGCAGCACACAGGTGGGTTACCCCCACCTCTTCCACCAGGCGGTAGACCTCCTCGGGTGCCACCTTGCGCAGGCAAACGTGCGTAGCGCCCACAGCGGTTACACCCCAAGTAAAACACCAGCCGTTGCAGTGAAACATGGGCAGGGTCCACAAGTACACCGACCCCGCGTGCATTTTATGTTCCAGCGCCTCGCCCAGGGCGTTCAAATAAGCCCCCCGGTGCGTGTACATAACGCCCTTGGGCAATCCGGTGGTGCCGCTGGTATAGTTAATAGTAATATTTTCATTTTCGTCTTCCAGCATATTGGGCAGCGGGTCTTCACTGCCGGTGGCCAGAAACTCCTCGTACCCGGGACCGTTCAAGGGCTTTTGGGCAACTCCGTCCAGGATGTTGACAAAGGTTTTTACATTGGACAGCTCATTGAGGATCGGCTCAACAACCCCGGCAAATTCAGCATCCACAAATACCGCCTTGCTGTCAGAGTGGTTAATAATATAAGCCACTTCCCTTGGCGACAACCTGATATTGACGCTGACCAAAACCGCACCCAGCATCGGCACGGCATAGTGCGCCTCCAGCATGGGCGGCGTGTTGGGACAGATAAAGGCCACCTTGTCCCCCTTGCCAATACCTGCATTCTGCAGGGCCGAGGCCAGCCTTAATACGCGCCGGTTAAATTCGGCATAGGTATACTTCTTGTCACCGTAGATCACGGCCACCTTTTCAGGATAGACAAAGGCGCTGCGCTTCAGAAAACTTAACGGACTGAGGGGCTCATAATTGACACCGTCTTTCATTAATACCGCCTCCTTAAATTTGAAACTTTTAAATTGCAAGATATGTTCCACTTTTCAGATTATTTTCCCAAGCGAACAAATTAAGGTATCAAGCGGTTTTCCCAGAGTCTCGCTTGCTTACAGCCCCCGGCAGCCCGGGCTATAAGTGTATACATAGTTTACACAAACCCGTGGCAGTGTCTAGTTTGCCCGAAAAACAAGGCTTTTGAAAAGCTTTGTTTCTTGACTAGGTGTACAGATTGTTTACACTTGACATTCATTCAGTTCCCCCTGCGCACGCATCGCATCAAACAGATTCGTCGCTTATCCTCCGCCTCAACCACTCTTTGCATGAGTCTCCTGCGTTCGCTCCGGGCGCCAACCCCTGAACCTCGCCTGACCTGGCAGTTTGAACGAGACTTCATTCAGAGGGGAATTCAACCCCCTCTGAATGTTAGCCGAGTCCATACTGAACTTAACAACAAAAACAGTCGAAATATTAGAGCATTATAAAAAGGTTTCCCCCCTCCGCCGTGGAAATTGTAAGGTGAGCGTGGCTGGCTGACAAGCCGGCACAGCTGCTTATTTTTCTTTCAGGGAAGTGCATAGATTGAAAATTTCACAATTCATGGCTACCAATCCCGTGGCCTTGGAAGAAGACTACACCATCAAGCAGGCGGCCGAGGTGTTTCTGAATCACCGCATCGATGGCGCCCCCGTGCTGGACGGCCAGGGAAAGATCAAGGGTCTGTTCACAAAAAAACACCTGTACCGGGCCTTCGTCAACGGCATTGACTCTGCTACCAAAGTGAGCGCCCTGATGAAGACCTCCGTGGTTACCATTGACCCGGACAGCTCAGCCGACAAGGCGTGGCACAAGGCGCAAAAGGAGCAGGTTGGCAGGTTCCCGGTGGTGGATAAGGACGGCAACCTGGTGGCCATGGTGACCCGGACCAACCTGGTTCAGGCCTTCGAGCACTACATGATGGAAAGCATCAACCGCCTGAACGCCATTTTGGACTCCGCCCATAACGGGATTTACGCCATTGACCGGGACGGGATCATCGTTGCCTGCAACAAATCAGCGGAGCGCCTTATTGGGCTCAAGTCCGGCGAGGTAGTGGGCAAGAACATCACCAGCTTTAACTTCGATCAGGACATTATGGAAATATTGAAGAGCGGCCGGCCCCAGTTTGGAGAGAAAATAGTCCTCAACGGCAGCCTGATGCTTTCCAACCGGACACCCATCATCAGCGGCGATATGGTCATGGGGGCGGTGGCCGTCATTCAAGATATCTCGGAGCTGGAGTCCGTCTCCCGGGAGCTTAATGAAACCGTGGAGCTCTACGAGGAGCTGCAGGCCATCATCAACTCCTCCTACGACGGCATAGTGGTGGTGGACAGACACGGCAAAATCATCCAGCGCAACAAGGCCTACAAAAAAATGGGCCAGGATCTGAACAAGGTCATCAATGAGCTCAGCCAAAAAGCCTTCACCAAAAACAAGCCGGCCACTCTGGCACATCACCTGCCGGACGGCCGGGAGCTGCTCCTTACAGCCAACCCGGTCCGGGGCGGCAATGACCGGGGCATAACCAGGCTGGTTATTAATTGCCGGGATATTTCCGAGCTGAACAACCTGCGGCGGGAGGTGGAGACCTCCAAGGAGCTGTCGAAAATCTATCACCAGGAACTGGAAGTGCTGCGCACCAAGCACCTGGGCGACACCATCGTCTGCAACAGCCCGGTGATGCTGAACGTTTTGGAGCTGGCTATAAGGGTGGCCCGGGTAGATTCCACCATCTTGCTGCTGGGGGAGTCCGGAGTGGGCAAGGATGTGGTAACCAGGCTCATCCACAGGGAAAGCAAGCGGATCAACGCCCCTTTCATCCGGATTAATTGCGGCGCGATCCCGGAAAATTTGCTCGAATCGGAGCTGTTTGGCTATAACCCGGGCGCCTTTACCGGGGCCAGGCGGGAGGGCAAGCCGGGCTTGCTGGAGCTTGCCCATAACGGCACCCTGTTCCTGGACGAGGTAGCCGAGCTGCCGCTGCCGCTGCAGGTAAAGCTGTTAAACGTAATCCAGGAGCGCGAGGTAACCCGGCTGGGGGGGGTCAAGCCCGTCAGCGTGGACATTCGCCTTATTGCGGCCACCAACAAGAACCTGGAGTCACTGGTGGAGAAGGGGCAATTTCGGGCCGATTTATTTTACCGGCTAAACGTCGTGCCCATCACCATCCCCCCTTTGAGGGAGCGCAATAGCGACATACCGTTTTTGGTGATCCATTTCCTTAAAAAATTCAACGAAAAGTACAAGCTAACTAAAAACATTTCCGCCGGCGTTATGGACTGCCTGGTTAACTACAGCTGGCCGGGCAATGTAAGGGAGCTGGAAAACCTGATTGAAAGGATGGTGGTGATCACCCCCCACGATATCATCAGCAGACAGGACTTACCCGGCGCCCTGCTGCGGCGCAGCAGAAAAAGAACTTCCCGGACCGGGGAGAAGGCAGGCTCCGAAAGGGAGATCATTGAAAAATTGTACCGGAAATTGCAGAGTACCAGGAAAGTTGCCGAGGCCCTGGGAGTAAACCAGTCAACCGTGGTTAGAAAAATGAAAAAGTACAATATTACGCCGGTCAAGGTGTAATGAGTGAGTCAGTGGGGACGGTTCCTGATGACTCCGTGAGTCATCAGGAACCGTCCCCACTGACTCCTGACTCACCGACAGCGCCCCGGCTTATTCCGGACCGGACTGGCGGCGCTGCAAAAGCGGCGATAGATTTGCACTGGGCTTATCTGATGCGATGCAGCCGATGCCGCATATGATGCCTTTTGACTTCATGCCAATGGGCCGGCCAGGCATAACAGTGTTTTCGGGATTTGTCCAGCCCGGACATGGCTGGCAGTATAATTGCATGTTATTTCTCATTATTTTCTAAAAATTGCATGGCTTCATATGACCTGAAGGAGGGGGCACTCATGAAAGAAACTTACATTGTTGCAGGAGCGCGCACACCCATTGGCGACTTCGGCGGATCTTTCCGCAACCTGCTGTCTTATCAGCTGGCGGTGGTGGTGATTAACGAGGTTATCAAGCGGGCCGGAATTGAGCCCGGGGAAATAGACGACGTAATCCTGGGCAACTGCGCCCAGCGCTGCGACGAGCCGAACGTTGCCCGCACCGCCGCCCTTTATGCCGGGCTGCCCATCGAGGTAACGGGCATGACTATCCAGCGGCAGTGCGCCTCGGGAATGCAGGCCATTATCAGCGGCTGCCAGCAAATTGCCACCGGCGATTCCGGGGTGGTGCTGGCCGGCGGCACCGAGGCCATGAGCGCCGTGCCTTACGTGCTCAAGGATGTTCGCTGGGGCAAACGGCTGCAGCACGGCCAAATGACCGACGCCCTGTGGGAAACCCTGATGGACCCGATCCATAAGATCATGATGGGGGAAACAGCGGAGCGCCTGGCCGACAAGTATGGCATCACCCGGGAGGAGCAGGACCAGATTGCCTGCCGCAGTCACATGAACGCCATCCGGGCCATCGACGAGGGCTGCTTCAACCGGGAAATTGTGCCGGTGCCGGTGCCCCAGCGCAAGGGCGACCCGGTGCTGGTTCACACCGACGAGCACCCTCGCCGGGAAATTTCCCTGGAGTCCCTGGCCAAGCTGCCTCCCGCCTTCCGGAAGAACGGCACCGTAACCGCCGGCAACGCTTCCGGCCTCAATGACGCCGCGGCGGCGGTGATCCTGATGTCCGAGGATAAGGTAAACCAGCATAACCTGAAGCCCCTGGCCCGCATTGTCAGCTATGCCCGGGCCGGGGTGGAGCCGGACCTGATGGGCTACGGCCCCGTACCGGCCATCAAGAAGGCTCTGGCCAGGGCGGGCAAGACCCTGGCGGACATGGAAATTATCGAGCTCAACGAGGCCTTTGCCGCCCAGTACCTGGCCTGCGAAAAAATGCTGGACTTAAACCGCGATCTGGTCAATGTCAACGGCAGCGGCGTTGGACTGGGACACCCTGTGGGTGCCACCGGGGCCCGGATAACCATAACCATGCTCCACGAGATGGAGCGGCGCAACCTGCAGTGGGGCCTGGCCTCCCTGTGCGTAGGCGGCGGTATGGGCATTGCCATGATCGTGGAAAGACAAAAGTCCTAAGGGGGAACAAAGATGACTGCCAAATTAATAATCGGCGTAGTGGGGGCCGGCGTCATGGGCAACGGGATTGCCCAGGTGGCCGCCGCAGCGGGCCACGATGTAATTATGCGGGATATCACAGATGAGTTTGTCCGGCGGGGACTAAAAAATATAGCCGGCAACCTGGGCCGGGACGTGAAAAAGAACCGCCTGAGCCAGGAACAGGCCGACAGCATTTTAAGCCGGGTCCGGGGCTCCACCGCCCTGGCGGACCTGGCCCCCTGCGACTTTGTAATAGAGGCCATTATTGAGCGAATGGACCTGAAAAAGGAGCTGTACCGGGAACTGGACGGAATCTGTAAACCCGGGGCGGTTTTTGCCTCCAACACCTCCGGCCTCAGCATTACCGAAATGGCCGCCGCCACCACCCGGCCCAATAAATTCATCGGCATGCACTTCTTTAACCCGGTCCCGGTGATGAAACTGGTGGAATTGATCCGCGGGGCCGACACCGACGATGAAACCGTTTCCCTGACCGAGGCGCTGGTGGCCGGCATGGGCAAGGAGTCCATCATGGTCAACGAGGCGCCGCTTTTTGCGGTGAACAGGATCCTGGTGCCCATGCTGAACGAGGCCATGTTTGTTTTAATGGAAGGCGTGGCCAGCGCCGGGGACATCGACAAGGGTATGCGCCTGGGCGCCAACCACCCTATCGGGCCCCTGGCCTTGTCCGACCTGATCGGCCTGGACACCCTGCTCCTGGTTTGCGACACCCTGTATAATGAAACCGGCGACTCCAAGTACCGGGCCTGCCCCCTGCTGCGCAAACTGGTGCGGGCGGGACACCTGGGCCGCAAGACCGGCCGCGGGTTCTATAACTATAGCTGAATAATTGAGGAGAGTGCTTGATATGCTTTACCAGCTTAGCGAAGAACATGAGATGCTCAGGCAAACGGTACGCCGGCTGGCCGAAACCAAGGTGGCGCCCCGGGCTGCGGAAATTGATGAAACAGATGCCTACCCCTGGGATTTGAAGGAACTTTTCGCCGGGCAGGGGCTGATGGGGGCCGGCATCCCCGAGAAGTACGGCGGCACCGGCATGGGCCTGCTGGCGGTTTGCCTGGCCACCGAGGAAATAGCCCGGGTTTCGGCCTCCGCCGCCCTGATTGTGGCCGCCCAGGAACTGGGCCTGACGCCCATCCTGGTGGGGGCTGGCGAGGAGCAAAAACAAAAGTACCTGCCGGCCCTGGCGGCCGGTGACCACATCTCGGCCTTTGCCCTGACCGAGCCCGATGCCGGCAGCGATGCCGGCGGCCTGAAAACAACCGCGGTCAAAGACGGGAACCGGTATATCATCAACGGCCGCAAGTGCTTTATCACCAACGGCGGCCTGGCCGATGTATACACGGTGTTTGCCAAAACCCAGCCCGACAAGGGGCTCAAGGGCATTAGCTGCTTCATTGTGGAAAAGGATACCCCGGGCCTGATCACCGGCAAAAAGGAAAAAAAGATGGGCATCCGCGGCTCCCAGACCACGGAAATAATTTTTGAAGACTGCTCTATCCCGGCGGAGAACCTGGTGGGCCAGGAGGGGGCCGGCTTTAAGTACGCCATGATGACCCTGGACAAGACCCGCCCGGTGGTGGGCTGCCAGGCCCTCGGCATTGCCCAGGGGGCCCTGGACTACGCGGTTAACTACGCCAAGGAAAGGATCCAGTTCGGCAAACCCATTGCAGCCCTGCAGGGCATCCAGTTCATGCTGGCGGATATGGGCACCAAAGTAGAGGCTGCCCGGCACTTGTTGTACAAAGCAGCCGCCACCATTGAGCGGGCGGAAACCGACGACAGCATTTCCGCCCTGGAGGTGAGCCGCCTCTCCTCCATGTCCAAGCTATTTGCTTCGGAAATTGCCATGCAGGTTACCGTAGACGCGGTGCAGGTGGCCGGCGGCTACGGCTACATGAAGGAATACCCCCTGGAGCGGATGATGCGGGACGCCAAGATAACCCAGATTTACGAGGGCACCAGCCAGATTCAAAAACTGGTCATCGCCAGGTGTCTGTTTGACTAAAGCAGACCTATGCTTAAAGTAATCCCGGATTACGCCGGGCAAAACAACATGGATTTAGGAGTCAGAATTCAGGAGTCAGGTTTTAAGAAAACTTGGCCAGAGACTGATAAGCAGCCACCCCTGATATATATTCCGGGTTCGCTATGGCCGGGTAATTATCCTTTTTCAAGGAACTAAATTTCAGTTAAAATGATGTTTTTTCGTGGCCATGCCGGTAATTAGACGGCAAGTTCCGCCTCCGGGGAGGACGGCGGGTCTTCATCTTCCACCTTGACCGGGAAATCAACCACGTTATCCTTCGCCATCAGGACGGCCTCCTTAACTCTGGCTTCGATTTGGGCCAGCAAATCAAAGTTTTCCTGCAGCGTCTGGCGAACATTTTCCCGGCCCTGACCCAGGCGGATTTCCCCGAAGGAGTACCAGGATCCGGACTTTTCGAGCGCCTTGTACTTAATACCCAGATCAATCAGGGATGACATCCGGCAAATACCCTGGCCATAGTAAAGTTCAACGTCAACCTGCTTAAAGGGCGGGGCCACCTTGTTCTTGGTAACCTTGATCCTGACCCGGTTGCCCAGGACCTCGCTGCCGCCTTTGATGCTTTCAATCCTCTTGACCTCCAGCCGCAGGGAGCTGTAAAACTTTAGCGCCCTGCCGCCGGGGGTGATCTCCGGATTGCCATAACCACCGATTTTTTCCCTGAGCTGGTTGATAAAAATTACCAGGGTTCTGGTTTTGTGCACCATGGAAGTCAGCTTCCGGAGGCCCTGGGACATCAGCCGGGCCTGCAGACCAACGTGGGCTTCGCCCATTTCCCCCTCGATCTCGGACCGGGGAACCAGAGCCGCCACACTATCAATCACCACCACGTCTATGGCTCCGCTGGATATCAGCATCTGGGCAACTTCCAGGGCCTCCTCCCCGGAGTCCGGCTGGGACACCAGCAGTTCGTCCAGGTTTACCCCCAGGTTTTTCGCATAGAGGGCGTCCAGGGCGTGCTCGGCATCAATGAAGGCGGCAGTGCCTCCATTTTTTTGAGTCTCAGTGATGACGTGCAGGGCCACGGTTGTCTTACCCGATGATTCGGGCCCGTAAACCTCCACCACCCGTCCCCGGGGCATACCCCAAACCCCCGACGCTATGTCCAGGGGCAAAATTCCGCTGGATATGACCTCGACATTAATCCCCTGTCCACTTTCCCCCAGCCGCATCACCGAGCCTTTACCAAACTTCTTGTTTATCTCATCCAGTGTACGGGCCAATACCGCATCCCTGCTTTCATCCCTGGCAACCGCCTTAGCCATAACAAAAACCTCCAAACAAATGTTTTATTAATTATAACAGAACGCTTGTTTGTTATCAAGCCTTGCCTTACTAAATAGTCAAAAATTTTTCCAGGCCTCCCGTAGCATTTGTAAAAACATTTTCCGGACCTAACACTTTCTTAATTGCACAAGTTTACACAATATAAAAAGCCGGGAAGCCGGCTATCTCTATTTGAACAGTTTTCCCAAAATGTGATTAAAACAAATAAGCCCCCCAAACCCGGAAGGGCTTATTTTTCTTGGTGCGGGCGAGAGGACTTGAACCTCCACGGGATCACTCCCACTGGATCCTAAGTCCAGCGCGTCTGCCGTTCCGCCACGCCCGCATTTGAACTGCGTCCTTTATGATAACACAGCCACGGGGCATGGTCAAGGAATAACGCCAAAGGTTTTTCTGGTGAGCCATGCTGGACTCGAACCAGCGACACCCTGATTAAAAGTCAGGTGCTCTACCAACTGAGCTAATGGCTCATTTAAACGAGACTTCATTCAGAGGGGGATTCAACCCCCTCTGAATGTTAGCCGAGTCCATACTGGACTTAACCGCCCTTTGAAACCCGCCGCCTACAGAGGCGGGGGTCTTAGGGCGGATTAGTTCAGTG
>JBFMEU010000083.1:0-10728 GCA_040753155.1 Bacillota bacterium | reverse complement strand
ATACCAAAAAGCTGGAAGCGTACTGCTTATAGACCTGGCAATTGTTTTAATGCCAATTCTGGAGGCACCGGCAAAAAAGGTAAACAAGGTGGCAAACAAGATAAGGCAAACGCTATTGCATATAGTGGGATGTTATGATTAAAAACAAAGAGGGGAGGTGTCAACCTTGGAAAAGCAGGTCATTATGTATGCGGGTTCGGAAAAAATCAATGATTCAATAATTCGCCGCCTGGGTCACAAGAACGCCAAAATAATTCATCTCAGTGGGCGAAAAAACATCAATCGCTGTTTGCCGAAAAGAATTAGCAGTATTGTTGTCCATCTGGAATATGCCAGCCACGAACTGGCAATGACGGCCAAAAGGTTGGCTAAAGAGTATAACATACCCATTGTTTTTCTCTGCAGGGGAGCCTCTAAAAAGGTAGTAATTAATAACAAAAATAAGTTGGTGATTTAAGTGCGCATATTAGTAGCCAGCAATGATGATTTAATGTCTAATTATCTAATAGATGTAGGTTGCAAGGTCAAGAGTCTATATTCAAACGACCTGGCTGTTATGGTTCTTCATGATTCTGAATTCGATGTGGCTGTATATTTTTCTAAAGTAAGAGCCGTAATGTCTCACGAAGAGGTTTTAAGAATTCTGATCGAACATGGACTGCGAACGGTGTTGATTGTGGAGCACGACAATCCGCTGATAATTTTCGCCGTAGCGCTTGGCGTAGTAGACATATTGGTATACCCGGTTAAGCCTGAAACAGTTTTGCATCGGCTAAAGAATCCTGCAACACCCTTAGAAACAGCTGAACTACTGCAGAAATGCATGACTTTAAAAAACTCCGGGGCAAGCATGGAAGAACACACCCGGCAAAAAACCAAGTTCTCATTCATGCCTTTTGCAAATAAAGCCGGAAATAAAACAAACAACAACCCTCAAGAACTGGACAAGAATAACTACGACAATTTAACTGGTTGTCTAATGCGTTCCAGAATTGACGATTGTCTTGCCGGACAGAAGGATGTTTATACCGTCCTGTTTTGCGATCTGGATAACTTTAAACTAATCAATGATACATATGGCCATGCTGCGGGTGATGAAATACTTCGCTTATTTGGAAAGCACCTGTTGGAGTTCACTCGTCAGTCTGACTATGTGTTCAGGTACGGTGGGGACGAGTTTATTATTGTGTTGACAAATACCGAAATAAAAGGAGCCCATGCGTTTATTGAGAGGATGTGTGCAATTTGGAACCGCAAAAAGTTTTCATGTATCGGCAACCGAAACGTTTCCTTTTCCGGTGGCCTGGCACAAATCGAAATGCACGGGAAAACGCCGGCAGATGTGATAAAAGCGGCAGACGAGGCCCTGTACCGGGTGAAGCGCTCGGGCCGGGGAAGGGTAGAGCAGGCTTCCGTCAACAACCGCAAAGCTGTGAAGGCTAAGATCCCAGATGCTTCACTCGTGATTCTCTTGGGCGATCAAACTGAAGCTGTCAGCAGTGTAATAAACAAAAACAAAAAACCGACAGTAATCATAGAAGCAAATGCGGAATGCCGGCTGGCATACATGGTTGGTATCGACCTTGATGGGGCATGGCGGCATGACTGGCGCATGGGTTTAAACGCAACCCCGTACAGAATTAATAAAAAGGTTTGCTTTTACGGTATGGACAAAGACTTTAGCGATATTGAAGACAGAGACCTTCGTGCTTTGAGAGATCTTGTGGTTGAAAACCTTAAAACGAGGCGGGTGATAATAAATGCCGGAAATAACCAGCAAGTATTGGAGGCTTTAGAAGACATGGGGGCCATGGTAGTGGGGAGGGATAATATTGATTTATGTTAAAGGTGCTGAAACCCTGGAAAAAATACTTGGTTCTTTCGATACAACGAATAATCTGTTGGAAGCAGCACTTGTAGTTATTGAGATGCCCGGTAATCTAGAAACTCTTCGCAAAGCAACAGGCAAGAAGCCTGTTTTTGTTATAGTCACGGGAATGCTTACCATGCCTGAATGGAAGGCCGTGAACATGTCCGGTGTGATAATCATAGAAAAGCAAAGCCTTGTTTCAGAACTCAAGAAAATACTTGCCCCCGGGGTTGCTGATTTGTTTGAAAATGACCTTGATGTATCGAACAAACCTTCTAAGTTAGAGCATTGCACGCAGGCCAGCCCGAAAAAAAACCAAACAACTCACAGGCAACAAAAGAGGGGCAATACAGGAATCTGTTTTTCAACCGCAGGCGGTGTCGGCAAAACGTTTTTGAGCCTTAACTTGGCCACATGTGCCGCTATGGAGGGCATAGAAACAGTAGTAGTGGATCTTGACCTCAGATCAAGTGAGATGGACTTTGCCATAGGCCTGGTAGACCCGATGGACAGATCCAGGATTGTTGACCGCAAAGCGCGGGTACCAAAGAACGGCTGGCTGACCGTAGCCAACTGGCGCGGTTATCCGCCCGAAACTCTAAAAGAAAACATACTCCGCCACAGTTCCGGTCTTTTTGTGGTGCCCTGCTACCCCATGGTTAATACGGACATGGAAGACCATGAGGTTCGTGACCTTATCTACACCCTCACCAAGCACTTCGACCTGGTAATGATAGACGGAGGCCTGGACTTCACAAGGCCGCACATACGGGCAGCTTTGGAAATCGCAGACGTAATATACCTGCTGGGAGACCAGGAGATAAAGACAATCGGCAAGGTGTTCTCATTTTTAGCCCAGGCAAGTAATGATCTTATTACAAAATCCAAATTGGTTATTAACATGGTTACTACAACCGGTTACTATGCGCCGGATGAAATTGCCGCCAGGCTGGGGTACCGGCAGCATGATGTTATACCTTTAGACCCCCAGGGCGTCCATACCGCCAGGCGCAGCCGCAGGGCCACCGTACAAATCAAGGGATCAACTGCCGGGAAAGCGGTATGGAAACTTGCGGCCAAACACTTGCCTTTTGATATAGCCCCGCCATCACCGTCACGGGAAAACATACTTGTCAAAATCAAAAACAAGCTGGCTATGCCATTTAAGAGAAAAGAAGGAGTGTCCAAAACATGAAAGTGTATAGCAACCTGCCAGACTCAATAAACGAGGCCCTTGAAGCAGCCTCCGGCATATCGTTTACGGGAGATGCCGGCCAAGCCGATGTTTTTTTACACCTTTACAGCTATGGTGAAAAACCAAAAATTGAGGACCCGGCAACAATAATAATTGTTGCCCCGGCCGGCGAACCGGGGGCGATGGATTACGTTGGCGAGGCAGCCGGCCTTGGTGTGAGTGAAGATAGCATTTTCATTGTCCCACCCGGTCAGAGAATATCCGTACGTGCCTTAAAAGATAAGCTTGTGCAGCTAAAAAGCAGATTTGATATAAGCCATGATGAAGAAACCCTAGTCAAACCAACGCAGACGGTTACTATCCCGGTACTTGGTTTTAAGGGTGGCGTAGGCCGTACGGTTTTGGCCACCGCACTGACATTTCATTATGCCAATTGCGGTGAAAAAGTGGCCCTGGTGGACCTGGGGGACCCACCTTCAACCGTTTACTACATGGCCAAACCTCCATTGGCCGAAGGCTCCGGATATAAATATGCCAGGACCGTCAGAGGGGACATTTATGTGCCTGATCCCGCTATCCAACCGGCAGCCCTGCTGGATAAGCTCAGGAACCAGTATGACCGGATAATACTTGATTGTCCCCCCTCTGGAACAAACAATTTTTGCAGCGCCATTAACAGACCTTTCGTTAATATCCTGTTGGTTGATTATGATTTGCGGACGTTGGAAATAACCAGTGAAATGCTAAAAAAGACCAGCTTAGAAAACTACTTGTTGGTCGCCAATCGTATCCCCCGAGTATATACAGGCACATACGGGGCAGTTGTGGCAGATGTCTTAGGCGTCAAGCCGGATCTGGAAATCCAGGCTGACGCTCCCGGTTGTCAATCGGTCCTTGAGACCTATGGGCCGGTAAATGATGATCGCGGCAGCGAGATAATAGCGGCTCGTATTGGGGAGCTGGCTGCACAAATCATTGGGAGAGTCAACCACCCCACGGCTAAAGCCGGGGGCTTGCAGGGAGTGAACAATCATGGTTTATAAGGTATTCAGAAACTATAAGGCCATGCTAATTATTGCAGCAGTTTGCGGTATCCTGGCTGCAGTAGTGGCAGCAAACGAGTGGAAAAAAATCACAGGTACCAAAGATGTGCTGGTGGCAGCTGTTGAAATTCAGCCGGGGAAAGAGCTTACATCAAAAGAGGTTGCCATTGAGCCAAAAAACGAGAAAGATTTACCATCCGATAAGATAAGTGACCTGACTGAGCTGGAAGGTAAGGCTCCCCGGGGTGTCATTCCCCTGGGGACAGTGTTGCGGCAATCCATGTTCCAACCCATAGAACAATTTGGCGCTGAAGGCATGCTGCGTGAACACCCGGGGCGCAAAGCGGTAGCCTTTCAAATGGACATTGAAACCACTGTAGGGGGCCAGATTAAGCAGGGCTCGGCAGTAGATATCCACGCCATCATAGCCAGTGCCGCAGGGGAAAAGAAAAGCGTGGTAGCTGAAAAAGCGCCGATACTGGTTATATCGCTGCCATCAGCTGAGAACAAGAATTCCGGTGCTGTCATCGTAGCTCTAACACCACAGGAAATAGATATGTTAGTGAGAACCAGTGCAGAATCGGCTAAATATAAATTCGTTCTGCTGCCCCGGGATTAAAGGGAGGTTTTTAGATGGGGATGCTGGTATTTGGGGACCAAAAGTTTATTGATGAATTTCTGCAGCAACCTTCGCTGGCTATACCTGTTCAGGGGATAGCTCACGATATGATTACCGCAGCTAATATGCTTAAGACATACGATGATGCCCGGGAAATAATCATCGGCTTCAGAAACGGAAGGGATTTTGCCCTTGAATCTGCGGATCTATATAGGTCCAAGCGTTTTTTTCTAATAATGGACCGGGAAGATATTACATCGGTAGTATATAAAGCAGCTATGTCCAGGGGTGTTCGCGTTGTAGAGCGAGCTGTGGCCGGGGAAGCAATCAGCGCTGAACTGGGAAGCCCCATGGGGCCGGCCCATGAGAGAAGGCCTGTTGATCCGGCAGTTGCCGCAAACATCGAACAATCAATGATATCAAAACAAACTAGACCATTAAAATCTCACACCCTGGCTATCACCGGCATCAAAGGCGGCACCGGAAAAACGGCGACGGCGGTTAGTTTGGCGGCGTATGTGGCAGACTGGACAAGAAAGTCAAAAGTAGACTACAAAGTATGCCTGGTTGACTGCGACGCCGAAGGCGCGCGCAGCGCCGGGATTTGGCTGGGTATTGCCAACGCGCCCCAGAGCTTGTCTGTTTGGGCCAGCTTGGACAGGGAACCCAGCTGGATGGAGATTGAGCAGCTTTTAATTCGCCATGAAAAAACCGGGCTGTATGTCCTGCCGGGTCCCCAGAGTTTCCGTGATGCCTTTAATACTGAACTGACCGAAATTCTGGCCGAACGCATAGTTAATGCCTTGCGCTGGCATTTTGACCTAGTGGTGCTGGACCTTGGGGCATTCGTCAAAAATCAAACTGCCATACGTGCCATGCAGATATCAAGCAAAGTCTTTATCGTAATTGAACCCACCTTGACGGTGCTCAGGTTGCTGGAGGAAATGGCAAAGGAGAATATCCTAGGCGAACTAAAAGCCGATCTTTCCCGGGTAAAGCTGGTTTTAAATATGGTAGAGGGTTGCCCGTTCTCCCAAAGGGATATTGAGCGAAGTTTTGGAATTCCCGTGGCTGTTTCACTTTCCTTGGACAGAACTGTAAAGAAGGTTGAAAACAGCGGGATTTGCATACCCCCAACACTGGCCTTTCCAAACAGTGCATATTCCCATGGTATAGCGGCCCTGGCCCGTACAGCCACAGATAACGAAATGCTTCCAATACACAAATGCACACCATGGGCCAAACTGAACAACATGAAAGACAACCTCTTTTTGAAACTAAAACGGGCATAGGGGGAGCGGTATGCAGGTGCAAACATGTGACAGCATTGACAGATTGCGACTCCTGGTTATTGACCGGGTAAGATCGGAAAGCAGAGAAATCCTTCGTCAGCCGGGAAAACACAAGCCATACTTAGAAAGCAAAGCGCACCTGATTGCCCGCAGTGCCGGCATAGAGTGCAGTGTGGATATGATCAGGGAGGTAGTGGAGGACCTGTTGGGATACGGACCCATCAACCCTCTCATGGAGAGCGGTACCGTTACCGAAGTTCAAATCTCCCGTTACGACAAGGTGTATGTTGAAGAAAGCGGCATACTACTGCCCACAAACGTTAGGTTCAGAAATGAAAAGCATTTGCGCACACTGGCGGAAAAAATAGCTTTAACTTCAGGGCGCAGGCTTGATGAGTCAACTCCGTACGTAGATACCAAACTGCCGGACGGAACCAGGGTAAACATAACCATACCTCCTATTTCAAGTAACGGCGCAACCATATCATTCCGCAGATTTCCTCATCCCTACACCATGGAAGAGCTGGTTGAGTCAGGAACAGTGGATGATGAAGCTTTTGCTTACACCACGGAAGTAGTAAAATACGGGCTTAATATAGCGGCCATTGGCAGTATGAGTTCCGGCAAAACCACTCTCGTAAACGGTTTGATTGAGCTAATTGGACAGACCCATGGCCAGCATGCAAGTGTTGTAACTTATGAAGACCCGGTGGAACTGCAGCCCCGGCATGAAAACATCAGGCAATATGAGGCGCGTCCGCCAAACATTGAAGGTAAGGGAGGAATTACGATAAAAAAACTGGCCCAAACGCTAATGCTAAGGACCAGGGCGGATTGGATAATCTTTGGGGAGGCCAAGGGTGCTGAAGCCTATTATATTGTTGACATGATGAATACAGGTCACTCGGCCATGATGACCTTCCACTCCGATGACTGCTTGAGTGCAGTAATGTTCCGGCTGCCGGCCATGATCCTAATGTCTGAAGAGGGTCGGAGTGAGGGAAGAGATAGCGCCTTAAGCAGGACGGCATCAGCCCTTGATGTCGTTTTTCATTGCGCCAAAGTTCTTGAGGGCAGCAGGGTGGTGCGAAGAGTTGTGCAGGTTGCCGAAGTACTGGTAAAATCTTTGCCAACCGGCCTGGTTGTTCCGGATGTTCGTGTAGTATTCAATCGTAAGGACGGCAAGCTTCAGCAGGTGGTCGAATCTAAAGTGTTTCAAAAACGCAGGGGGTGGCAATAATGAGCCCCACTGGCCTATTATTCGGTCTCACCGTGTTTTTTACTATTGCTGCCATTGCTCTATGGTTTAACAGAAATCCATTACAGGAGAGTCTTAGCCGGTTCAATAAGGCGCCATCAGCAAAAAGTGTTTCCCTATGGGATAAAATGATGGGAATCGGCCAAAAAGGCAACATCAAAGAGAGCGAAGTGTTCAGCTTTACTGTGGCGATATCGGCAGCAATTACAGTATTGGTATATCTAATGTTTACTGAAATTCTTATTGCGCTCACTGCGGGAGCGGCGACCTTCGTTGTATTTCCCCGCATGTATGCCAGATACCGGATTGTAAGATTGCAGGCTGATTTTAATAGAAACCTGCCCAGGGGTACAAGCTCCATAGTCGCGACCATGCTTGGGGGAGCTACGATGCTGCAGGGATTCAAAAATGCCGGCCAGGAACTTCCGTCCCCGGTTAACCAGGAATACCTGCGGGTTGCCGAAGATGTTGAGAACAATGTACCCTTTGAGGATGCCGTCCAGAGAATGGCTGCCAGGGTAGGTACACCTGAATCATATCTTCTGGCTGACAGCGTGTCACTGATTAAAGAAGTGGGGGGTGGTAAGGACGCCGTTAACCTGCTTGAGAGCGCGGCGGCAAATGTCCGGGAGAGGGAATTTATTGCGGAGAAAATAAGGGCCAATACCAGTCATATTGTCCTTGCTTTTGGCATCAGCACAATTATTCCGTTTGGCCTGGCGGCCTTTTTGTCCTTTGCGATACCGGAATATAGAATCATTATGGCAACGCTAAACGGCAAAATAATAATTGTGTGCTCTGCCATATTACTCGCTATAGGCTGGTTGATAGTCAAGAGCATTATTAAATCAACCAGAGAACAGATCTAACCATCAGGCGGGGGGGGGAAAAATTGAATGCAGTTGTACTGTTGATCTCAGTATCGGTATTCTGCCTGGTGCTGGGAATCTTATCCTTTCTTACCCGTTCCGTAGTGGAAGAAAGGCTGGCCAGAGTTGCCAGGCAGCAAAGGCTCAAGGATCTGGTTAGTGAAGCGGCACGCACATTGGGCAGTCTTATAGAGCGCGCAAGCATCATAAAGGAGTTATTGAGACCTGAGCTGCTGGAAGTAAAGTTGCGAACAGCTGGATTTAGAATAAGCGTTACAGAGTTTATGGGCATCTGGGCCTCTGCAATAATAGGGGCTTTTGTTATTGCCAGTTTAGCAAGAGGTATTTTCCCCATGTTCTTTCTTCCGTTCATCGTACTGCTCGGTTTTGCAGTTCCCAAGGCTTATGTTGAGAGAAGGTACCACCGTAAACGTATATTGTTGCGCCGGCAATTCATTGAGTTTGTGGAGAGAGTTCAAGTTGGCCTGTCCGGAGGCATCGGTTTTTATCAGGTACTGAAATGGGCCGCGAAGTCAAACAGCCTGCTTTCCGTCGAAATTAAACGCATTATTGAAGATGTCGACCTGGGCACAAAGCTGGAGGACGCACTGGACAGCTTTGCCCGGCGTATGGACGATATTGAAGTGGACAACTTTGTTACCACTATCAAGCACGCCTTGAGAAACGGCTTAAATCCCAGCGAAGCTCTTAATAACTTAATCTTGGATATGCGCAGAAGAAAGGACGCAAAAATAGACGAAGTGACCAAAAAGGCTGAGACCAAGCTCATATTCCCGATAGTGATCACAGTGTTCCCGGCTACCATCCTCCTGGTCCTTGGGCCTATGGCTATTTATGTTGTGAGAATCTTTATGTAGGGGGGAGCGTATGTATCGTGTTCTGGCGAACCAGCGCGGAGCGTTATGGGTAACCCTGTCATTTATGGTTATTCCCCTGGTGGCCATGGCTATGGCTGTGCATTTTGACTTGAGCCGGGCCATGTGGGTAAGGGCTCAGTTACAGACAGCTGCGGATGCAGGGGCGCTGGCCGGCGTATTAACAGCAGAGACTGTAGCTGAAAAAGACGTTGAAGTCCAATATGACGGGTCCGGCAATATTACAGGTGTAGTTGAAAAAATTGTAAAATGGCACGTTAGGATAAATGACCCGGATGCAGCATATGACGCTGCCAGGTCGGCAGTAATCCGCAATACATTGCTTTTGCCCCCACGGGAAGGAGGTTTTACGCTTCTTGAAGATTTTAATCCTACAGATATCAGCGGGCAAGTTTTAGGCGAAGATAGTTACATGGTTAATGCCCAGGCCAGGGTCTCAACCCTGATCCTGGGTAAGGCGATGAAGCTGTACGGCCAGGCTGAGGCAGACACATTAACAGCCCGGGTGACCGGTGTTGCCAGGGCATTTCCCGACTAAGGGAGGGGATGGTATTACTGTTGTCTTAATGCTAGCCGGTTTTATGGGTGCCCTGCTGGGTAGTTGGGCAGCCTGCATCGGGTACAGGATACCAAGGGGTATTTCGTTGTGGGGCCGCTCAGCTTGTCCGTACTGTGGTCACGGACTATCAGCTGTGGATTTGATTCCGGTCCTGGGTTTCTTGATTGCCAGGGGGCGCTGCCGTTATTGCGGTGTTAAAATAAGCCCAGCATACCTGTCGATGGAGATTACCCTGGCTGTCATGTCAATAATGCTATTATTGTTGCTTGGCCCTACCACGCAGTATTTAATGTTAATGATTCTGTTAACAGGCCTGGCTGTGGCTGCCGTTTCTGATCTGGGGACTTTGATTATACCGGATAAGATAGTAATCGTGCTGGCATTTATGGCAGCGCCTTTTTATTTAACCGGCGACATTAAGCTGTGGTATTCGATAACAGGCGCGGTCACCGGATTTGGAGCCATGATACTGCCGGGACTGGTGACAAAACAATTTCCCGGAGGGGGTGATATAAAACTTATAGGGGTAATTGGTCTGTACCTTGGTCCTTACGGGGTTGCTTTTGCACTGCTGATTTCTGTTTTCACCGGTCTATTGATTCAAAAGTTAGTTGTTAAAGACAAAGAACAATTCCCCTTCGCTCCATATCTCTTTGCAGGGGTAGTGGGGACACTAATGGCCCTGCCGGGCCAAATAATGTTATTGGGAGGTTAAACACATGAAAGAAATCGTTAAAAAGGCAAATAAGTTTGTATTTAATCTGGAATGCAAGTGCGCTGAGCAGATAGCCCGGGTCAAAGAGAACATGCAAAACCAGAACGGCATCAGCACCCTGGAATTGCTTTCGATACTGGGCGTTGCCATCATTCTGATCGGGTTGACCTTTGGTGTGGCCAGAGACCCTATTACAACCTGGTGGTCTTCCAAAGTAATGCCCTTTTGGCAGTAAATCTAAGGGGGAAGCCCGGCTTCCCCCTAAATATGTCCTCCTTAATTGAGGTCTGACATCCTCCCACGGCTAAAGCACGTGGGGTTCCACGGGGCCGTGGTACAAACGGTTTTCTAATTCGCGGATGCTTAGAGCAAACCTAAGAGGCCTGCTTAAACGTCCCCTGTTCACGGCCTA
>JBFMEU010000082.1:0-10756 GCA_040753155.1 Bacillota bacterium | reverse complement strand
ACTAATCCGCCCTAAGACCCCCGCCTCTGTAGGCGGCGGGTTTCAAAGGGCGGTTAAGTCCAGTATGGACTCGGCTAACATTCAGAGGGGGTTGAATCCCCCTCTGAATGAAGTCTCGTTCAAAGGCCCGTTAAGTTTAAACTTGACCCTAACCAACATTGACGGCGCAATTAATGTTGAGGGAACCATCAAAGCAGTATTGGATCTGGCTTGCGGGCGCTGCCTGGAACTCTGCCGGTATAACTTGGCGTGCTCCCTGTCGGAGACCTTCTATTTCTCTGCCGAAGGGGCAAAGCCACCTGATGAGGAATGGATATTTTTTAGCGGGGAAACATTAGACCTGACCCGGGAGGTTTATAAAGCCATTGTGCTGGCCCTGCCCATGCGCGGTCTGTGCCGGGAAGACTGCCGGGGACTGTGTCCGGTTTGTGGAGTTAATATAAATCGTGAACAGTGTGACTGTAAGGCTGATAGCATTGATCCCCGGCTAACCAAGCTACAAGAACTGTTTAAAAAATAAAGTTAATTTTTTAGTGTTTAAGGGGGTGGAGGAGATGGGAGTACCGCAGAGAAGAAGGTCCAAGCAAAGAAACAGGCAGCGCAGAGCACAGTTGAAAATTGAGGCCCCTGAGTTGGTAAATTGCCCGCAGTGCCGCGCCCTGACCATGCCGCACAGAATTTGTCCGGCCTGTGGTTATTACAAGGCCAAGCCGGTTTTAGTAGTTGAGAAAAAGCAAAAAGCGAAAAGGTAAGTATTCAGTAAACCCGGCAGAGGCACGGCGTTACCGTTAACGAACGACGCAGCCTGGCCAGTAACAGCGCCCGGCGCAGTGAGGCTAACCGGACTGCGGCGCGAAACCAGCGGACTACTAATGAAACGGGTTTGAGAGCGGTTTATCGTTCAACCATGGCGTTTCCGAAGTATGAGATATACGGTTATTTTGAATCCTGACTCCTGAATGCTGAATGCCTGAATAGTAAAGGGGGACAGGCTGCTATTTTCGCTTTGCGAAAAAGTTGTCTGTTCCTCTTTTTAGTTTTTTTAACGGCCTGGTTGCTTTTTTTTACCAGTTAATTTATACTTAGTATTAGTACCTGGTACTAATACTTCTTTAGCACAGGTGAGATGATGGTTCGGGATAACACCGGAAAAGCTGACAGACACCAATTATTAAACCGGTATCTAACCGGAAACCCTTTTCTAACCGATGAGGACCTTGCCCGCTTGCTGGGGGTAAGCATTCAGACCATAAGGCTGGACCGGGGGGAACTGCACATTCCCGAATTGCGCGAGCGTCTAAAAGAGGTGGCCCTGGGCGGATATGGGCAGATCAGGGCCATCAGCGAAGGGGAACTGGTGGGTGACCTGCTGGAGTTGGAGATGGGCGCCCTGGCCGTTTCACTGTTAACCATCAAGGAAAGCATGACCCTGGAAAAAACCGGGGTTGCCAGAGGGCATTATCTGTTTGCCCAGGCCAACTCCCTGGCTGTGGCCCTTATCGACACGGAGGTGGCTCTCACTGGTACGGCCAAGATTAGCTTTAAAAGGCCTGTTTACAAAGGAGAAAAAGTTACTGCCAGAGCGATTGTCAGCCAAAAAAAGGGAAATAAATATATGGTAAGAGTTTCATCCACTGTAAATGGTGAACTTGTTTTTCAGGGTAAATTCCTGGTCTTTGCAATTGCGGAGGAGGTTTGGCGCCGTTGAAAATTGCCGTTGATGCCATGGGGGGTGATTTTGCCCCCGGGGTGGTTGTGAGTGGTGCCCTGGAGGCATGCCGTGAATACAAGCAGCCCGTTATCCTGGTGGGTGATGAGGCGGCTATTCATAATGAGTTGAATGGGTATAGCGGTACTGACCTGCTGGAAATAGTACATGCTCCTGAGGTTATATCAAACAATGAGTCACCGGCGGTGGCGGTAAGACGTAAAAAAAACTCATCCATTGTCAGGTCGGTTAGCCTGGTTAAAGAGGGAGAAGCGGCGGCGCTGGTTTCCGCCGGAAGCACCGGCGGGGTAATGGCGGCGGCCTTGCTGGGACTGGGCAGGATTAAAGGAATTGACAGGCCGGCCATTGTAAGCATTATTCCAAGCCTCAAAGGCGGCACAGTGCTGCTGGACGTGGGTGCCAATGTCGACTGCAAACCTTATCAGCTGGTGCAGTTTGCCATTATGGGCTCCCTGTATGCGGAAAAAGTCATGGGCATCTCATTTCCCAGGGTAGCCCTGCTTAGCAACGGAGAGGAAGATACCAAGGGCAATGAGCTTACCCTGGCAGCCTATCCGCTATTGAAGATGACTGAGCTTAATTTTATCGGCAATGCCGAGGGCAGGGATATTTTTAACGGCACGGTGGACGTTATGGTATGTGACGGCTTTGTCGGCAATGTTGTTCTAAAAACAGGCGAAGGGTTGGCCAGTGCTTTGATCGAAATGGTCAAGGAGGAAGTTAATAAAAATATGCTGGCCAAATTGGGCGCTCTGATAGCAGTGCCGGCCCTGAAAAATTTCCGGCGCCGGCTTGATTACGCCGAGTACGGCGGGGCCCCCCTGCTGGGAGTTAATGGGATTGCAATTATCTGTCACGGCAGTTCCTCGGCCAGGGCGATCAAAAATGCTATCCGGACGGCCCGGGAAGCTGCGGAAAATAATCTTATCGGGTCAATCCGGGACAGTGTGCAAGATGGACCCCGGAGGGAGGTTGGCTCGTGATGAACATTAATGGACGCCGGGCCGGTATTACCGGAGTAGGGGTTTGTGTGCCGGAGCGCATTGTAACCAATGTGGATCTGGAGTCCTTGGTGGACACCAACGACCAGTGGATACGCGAGCGCACCGGTATTGCGGAAAGAAGGTTTGTGTATCCGGAGCAGGCCACGTCCGATTTAGCCGTTGTGGCCGGGGAAAGGGCCCTGGTGGCGGCGGGCGTTGACCCGGAGCAGGTGGACCTGATTATCGTGGCCACCAACACGCCGGACATGTTGTTTCCCGCGACAGCCTGCCTGGTGCAGGACAGATTGGGGGCTTCCAGGGCGGGGGCCTTTGACCTGCTGGCGGGGTGCACGGGTTTTGTTTATGCCCTGACGGTGGGCGCTCAGTTTGTTGTGTCGGGCGCCTACAAGACTGTACTGGTAATTGGTTCCGAGGTCATTTCCAAAATCCTTGATTTTGAGGACCGGAATACCTGTGTTCTGTTTGGGGACGGGGCAGGCGCCGCAGTGTTGCAGTCCGTACCCGGAGACCGGGGTATTCTGGCCGCCCGCCTGGGGTCTGATGGTTCCGGGGGCCTGTTTATCCACCAGCCTGGAGGTGGCTCAAGGATCCCGGCCAGCCATGAATCACTGGAGCAAAGATTACATTACTTAAAAATGAATGGCCGGGAAGTGTTCAAGTTTGCTGTGCGGGTTGTGGGTAAGGTGGCGGCCGAGGTGCTGGATGACGCAGGACTTAAGCAGGAGGAACTGGATTTTTTCATTCCCCACCAGGCCAACATCCGGATTATTGAGGTTGCCGCCAAAAGGCTTGGCCTGCCCATGGACCGCGTGTTGGTAAATGTAGACCGTTATGGTAATACTTCCACCGCTTCAGTGCCCCTGGCCCTTAATGAGGCGCTGGAGCAGGGCCGCATAAAAGACGGAGACAACGTTGTAATGGTAGGTTTCGGAACCGGTCTGACCTGGGCGGCGGTGGCCATGAAGTGGTACAGCCCATAATACGGAACAGAAGGAGGGGGAAGCCATTATTCGCACGCTTCTTTGTGAACTGCTTAACATAAAGCATCCTGTGATCCAGGGTGGGATGGCCTGGGTGTCCACGGCCGAGCTGGCCGCTGCTGTTAGTGAGGCCGGCGGGCTGGGCGTCATCGGCTCCGGGCAGGCCTCGCCCCAGTGGCTCAGGGAGCAGGTGCGCCGCTGCAAGGAATTAACAGGCAAGCCCTTTGGGGTTAACGTTATGCTGATGTCGCCGGATGTTGAAGGCATTATGAAGGTCATTATTGAAGAAATGGTGCCGGTGGTAACCACCGGGGCCGGTAATCCGGGTAAATATGTACAGTCCCTGCAGGCGGTGGGCACAAGGGTAATTCCGGTGGTGGCATCGGTGGCCCTGGCCAGGCGGCTGGTCAGAGGCGGTGTTGATGCAGTAATAGCCGAGGGACATGAGTCCGGTGGCCATGTGGGGGAACTCACCACCATGGCCCTGGTGCCGCAAATTGTTGATGCTGTTGATGTGCCGGTAATCGCCGCCGGGGGTATTGCCGACGGCAGGGGCCTGGCTGCGGCCCTGGCCCTGGGCGCAGTGGGAGTTCAGATGGGCACCCGCTTTATCTGCGCAGCCGAATGTACGGTTCACCCCCTGATTAAGGAGTCCGTGCTCAAGGCCCGGGACAGGGACACGGTGGTAACGGGCCGCAGTACCGGCCACCCGGTGCGGATTATTAAAAACAAACTGAGCAAGATGTTTGATGAGCTGGAAGAGCAAAGGGCGCCCCTGGAGGAACTGGAAAAATTGGGGGTGGGCAGGCTGAGGGCCGCCATGGTGGACGGGGATATCGAAACCGGGTCGGTCATGGCCGGCCAAATCAGCGGCCTGGTACAAAACATTCAGCCCGCCGGGGAAATCATCCTGGAAGTGGTAACCGAGGCCCGCAATGTACTGCTAAAACTGGCTCATATGGTTGGTGATGAAAAATGACAGGCCTGGTATTTGTCTTTCCCGGCCAGGGCGCCCAGTACGTGGGTATGGGCAAAAGCCTTTATGAGCATTCCGGCCGGGTCCGGGAGCTGTTTCAGCAGGCCGGTCAGGCGCTGGGCCTGGACTTAACCGGCTTATGCTTTGAGGGACCGGCTGAGCAATTGCAAAAGACCGAGTATGCCCAGCCGGCCATTCTTACCGTCAGTATTGCCTGTCTGGAGGTCCTCAGTGAGAGGGGGCTGCACCCGGTAAAGGCGGCCGGGCACAGCCTGGGTGAATATTCAGCTTTGGTGGCTGCCGGTTCCCTGACTTTCTTGGACGCAGTCCGGCTGGTGCGTCAGCGGGGGCGCTTTATGCAGGAGGCCGTCCCCCCGGGTGTTGGCGGCATGGTTGCCGTCCTGGGGCTCGGCAGGCCCGAGGTGGTTGATATTTGCAACAGGGCTGGCGAGGCCGGAATTGTAGAGGCAGCCAATCTGAACTGCCCCGGCCAGGTGGTCATCGCCGGTGAAAAAAACGCCCTGGACAGGGCGGCGCAACTGGCCCGGGAAGCCGGGGCCAAACGCTGCGTCCCGCTGGCGGTTAGCGCGCCCTTCCACAGCAGCTTGATGAAAGCGGCCGGGGAAAGATTGGCCGCTGAGTTGGCCGGGGTGCAGGTACTGGACCCGGCTATAGGTGTAGTCGCCAACGTTAGCGCCGATTACCTGCAAAGCGCTGCTGAAGTGAAAGCCGGTCTAATTGGGCAAGTTTCCAGCCCGGTAAGGTGGGAGGAGTCCATACGGCGGATTCTGGCTGACGGTAACAGTGTTTTTGTTGAGGTTGGCCCGGGCAAGGTGTTGACCGGACTGATTAAAAAAATTGACCGGAGCGCCTTGACATTTAATGTGGAGGACTGGGAATCCCTGGAAAAGGTAGTAGCCGAACTGGGAAAGGATGACTAAAATGATGCTTAATGGCAGGGTAGCCCTGGTTACCGGCGCTTCCCGGGGTATAGGCAGGGCGGTGGCCCTGGCTCTGGCCGAAGCTGGCGCGGATGTGGCTGTTAACTTTGCCGGTCAAGCTGCGGCGGCCGAGGAAGTGGCGCGTTCCATCCGTGATCTGGGCCGCCGGGCGCTGGTGGCTCAGGCCGACGTTGCCAATGGTGAACAGGCAGCGGATATGGTCAAGAGGACCGTCGAGAAGTTGGGCGGTATTGATATCCTGGTTAATAATGCCGGCATTACCCGGGACAATCTGCTCTTGCGCATGAAAGAAGCGGACTGGGATGCGGTGCTGGATATTAATCTAAAGGGCGCCTTCAATTGTACCAAGGCTGCCGCCAGGTATATGCTCAAGGCCAAATGGGGGCGGGTTATCAACATGACGTCCGTCGTGGGCCTGACCGGCAACCCGGGGCAGGTCAACTATGCTGCGTCCAAGGCCGGGTTAATCGGCTTTACCAAGGCCGTGGCCAAAGAGCTGGGGTCCCGGCAGATTACTTGTAATGCAGTGGCGCCCGGCTTTATCACCACGGATATGACGGCTGATTTGCCGCCCGGCGGCAAGGAGAAAATGTTGGAGCAGGTGCCCCTGGGCCGGTTTGGGCAGCCCGGTGAGGTAGCGGCGCTGGTAGTGTTTTTAGCTTCTGAGGCGGCCGGGTACATAACCGGACAGGTTATTGCCCTGGATGGCGGCATGACCATGTGATTTTAAATAAATGACCCTGGGGGGGAGGTGAAAGAGTGTCTGTTTTTGATAAAGTTAAGTCTATTATTATTGAGCAGCTGGGTGTCGATGAGCAGGATGTAAAGCTGGAAGCTTCTTTTATTGAGGATTTGGGGGCTGATTCCCTGGACATAGTGGAATTGGTGATGGCCCTGGAGGAAGCTTTTGAGATGGTTATTCCCGATGAAGAGGCGGAAAAAATCAGGACCGTTGGTGAGGCAGTGGAATACATTAAAGGCCGCCAGTAGCCATGGCACAAGTCCCGCTGGGTTACCGCGGGGCTTTTTTGAAATAGAGCAGTGCAAGGGGGGTTTAGGTTATTGGGCAGACGGGTAGTAATAACCGGGATGGGTGTTATTTCCCCGGTGGGTACGGGACTGGAGCAATTTTGGACACAAATAACCGCTGGTGTTAGCGGGGTTGGTTATATAACAAGATTTGACGCTGCGGAGTTTAGCACCAGAATAGCTGCCGAGGTTAAAAACTTTGATCCCACGCAGCACATGGACCGCAAGGAAGCCCGGCGTATGGACCGGTTTTCCCAGTTTGCCGTGGCCGTGGCCAACATGGCGCTAAAGGATGCCGAACTTAATATGGAAAAGCTGAACCGGGACCGGGTTGGGGTTATTCTGGGTTCGGGAATCGGGGGGCTGGAAACCCTTGAGGACCAGGCCATAGTTTTGATGCAGCGCGGGCCGGGCAGGGTAAGCCCGTTTCTAATACCTATGATGATTGCCAATATGGGCTCGGGGCAAGTTGCCATCAATTTGGGATTGCGGGGCTGCAATATTACTACCATCAGCGCCTGTGCCTCCAGCAATAATGCCCTGGGTGACGCCTTCCGGCTTTTACAGGCAGGTAAGGCCGACGTAATGCTGGCCGGAGGAACAGAGGCGCCCATCACCCCCCTGGCTGTGGCCGGTTTTTCCGCCATGAAGGCCCTTTCCGCCAGGAATGAAGACCCGGGCGGTTCCAGCCGGCCCTTTGATGCCGGGCGTGACGGCTTTGTCATTGGTGAGGGCGCTGCGGTACTGGTTTTGGAAACCCTGGAACATGCCCTGGAGCGAAAGGCCGGGATTTATGCGGAAATTGTTGGCTATGGCTGTTCCTGCGACGCCTATCACATCTCGGCCCCCGATCCTGAAGGCGCCGGGGCTGTTTTGGCTATGGGGCAGGCCCTGGAGGATGCCGGCCTGAGGCCGGATGAAGTTGATTACATTAATGCCCATGGAACTTCCACGCCCCTGGGGGACAAGCTGGAAACCCTGGCCATTAAACAGGTGTTTGGAGACCATGCCTGCAGGCTGGCGGTCAGCTCAACCAAGTCCATGACCGGCCACCTGCTGGGGGCAGCCGGCGGCCTGGAGGCGGTGGTCTGTGTACTGGGCATCCAAAGAGGGGTTATCCCCCCCACCATTAACTTGAAGACGCCCGACCCGGAGTGTGACCTTGATTACGTCCCCAACGAGGCCAGGGAGAAGCGGGTGCAAGTAGCCTTGAGCAACTCCTTTGGCTTTGGCGGACATAACGTAACCCTGATTTTTCGCAGCTTTCAGCCATAACCACAACACTTGCCGGGAGAGAAGTAGGCATATGTTACCTGAAAAAGAAAACAACATCAACCTTTTAATTGAGCAACTGGGTCTGTCCTGGCATAATCCGGATTTGCTGCTGCAGGCCCTGACCCACAGTTCCTATTCCTCTGAGAATAGGCAGCAAGAGATTAAAAATAATGAACGCCTGGAGTTTTTAGGTGACGCGGTGCTTGAGCTGCTGGTAAGCGAAATACTTTTTGCCAGCCAGCCCCGTCTTACCGAGGGCGAGCTGACCAAGATGCGGGCCAGGGTGGTATGCGAGCCGACCCTGGCCAGAATAGCCAGGGAAATAGGGCTTGGCGGCTGCCTGCGCATGAGCCGCGGCGAGGTGCGCTCAGGTGGCAGGGATCGCCCGTCAATGCTGGCTGATTCCTTTGAGGCCTTGCTGGGGGCTGTTTACCTTGACCAGGGCCTGGATGCTGCCAGATCAGTGGTGCAAAAGTATCTCGATCCGGTTTTTAGGGATGTTGTCCAGGGACGGTTGGAAAGGGATTACAAAACTGACTTGCAGGAAATTCTCCAGCAGCGGTCGCCGGATACGGTGAGCTATAAAATTGTCCACGAGGAGGGTCCGGACCACCACAAGCGCTTTACGGCGGCTGTTTTTAACCGGGGCCGGGAAATGGGCCGGGGCAGCGGTTACTCCAAAAAGGAAGCTGAGCAAAAAGCGGCCCGGGAGGCCCTGGAAAAACTTGAGTTGAGACGGGGGACATAGGATGGGATTTTTTAGCAAGTTAAAGGACGGCCTGGCTAAAACCAGGGAGGGCTTTGTTCAAAAAATTGATTCCCTGGTGACCGGGCGCAGGGAAATCGATGAGTACTTATACGAGGAACTGGAAGAGATCATGATCCAGGCCGATGTGGGCGTGGATACTTCCGTTGAACTGGCAGAAAAGTTAAGAAAGGCCGTCAAGGAAAGAAAAACCGACGACCCCAGGCATCTCAGGCCTATGATCAAGGAAGAGATCTCCAAAATGCTGGGCCGGCAAGTTGAGCCTATAACTCCCGCCGCAGGTGAATTAACGGTGATCATGGTGGTGGGTGTCAATGGTGTCGGCAAGACAACCACCATTGGCAAATTGGCCCATCATTACAAGGCCGGGGGCCGCAAGGTCATCCTTGCCGCAGCCGATACCTTCCGGGCGGCGGCCATTGACCAGTTGGAGGCGTGGGGGCAGCGGGCGAGGGTAGACGTAATTAAACAGTCCGAAGGCTCGGACCCTGCCGCCGTGGCCTTTGACGCGCTGCAGGCCGCCCGGGCCCGGGGTGCCGGTGTGCTCATTGTGGATACGGCAGGCCGGCTGCACACCAAGAGCAACCTGATGGATGAGCTCAAAAAGGTACGCCGGGTGCTGGAAAGGGCAATGCCGGGCGCCCCCCACGAGGTACTGCTGGTATTGGACGCCACCACCGGGCAAAATGCCATCAGTCAGGCCAAATTATTTGGGGCGGCCACCGGGGTAACGGGCCTTGTCCTTACCAAGTTGGACGGCACCGCCAAGGGCGGGGTCGTCATAGCCATCAGCCGGGAACTAACCCTGCCGGTCAGATTTATCGGCATAGGTGAGGGACTGGACGACTTAAGACCTTTTGATCCCCGGGAATTTGCCGAGGCTTTGTTCGGGGATAAGTGATAAACCTGGTTTTAACGGCAATGAAAGGAAACTCCAAAGAAAGGGCGAATATATCGGGGAGTCCTTATGGGCAATGAATGGAAACGGAGGGTTGCAACTTGTCAGTAGGAATAGCCATTATCGGCGGAACCGGTGTATATGATCCCAGTATCCTCAGTAACATCAGGGATGAGGAAATTTTAACCCCTTTCGGGGCGGCCCGGGTTAAGACCGGTAATTACCAGGGCCGGGAAGTTGCCTTCATGGCCAGACATGGCGCCGATCACTCGGTGCCGCCCCACCTGGTTAACTACAGGGCCAACATTTGGGCACTGAAGGAGTTGGGCGTAAAGAGCATTTTTGCCACCGCCGCAGTGGGGTCGCTGAACATAGATATGAAGCCCAAGGACTTTGTTTTTATGGACCAGTTTTTAGACTTTACCAAAGCACGCCACCAGACTTTCGTGGAAAAGGGAGTTGTCCACCTGGACATGACAGACCCCTATTGCCCGGAGTTGAGAAAAATAATGGAGGATTCGGCCGTGAAGCTGGGGCTGCCCCACCATACCAGGGGAACCTATGTGTGCGCTGAGGGGCCCCGGTTTGAAACTCCCGCAGAAATCCGGATGTTTAAAATGCTGGGCGGGGATTTGGTGGGCATGACCAGTGTGCCCGAGGTGGTGCTGGCCAGGGAAGCGCAAATGTGTTATGCCACCATAGCCATGGTAACTAATTACGCCGCCGGCATCTCACCCACCCCCCTTTCACACCAGGAAGTTGTTGACATCATGGCGGAGAATGCGGAAAACCTGCGCCTGCTGGTTATGGACGCCATTAGTGTCCTGGAGCCGGGGCGTACCTGCCTGTGTCACATTTCTCCGGAAGACCCGGCCGCCATAAAATAATAGTAACTACTCAGGAGTCAGGAGTCAGAAGTTAGGAGTCAGGAGTCAGGAGTCAGAAGTCAGAATGAGAAAACCAGCGAAGATATTTGAAGATTTACTGGTATGGCAAAAGGCGCATCTGTTCGGTTTATCGTTTATCACTGAACTAATCCGCCCTAAGACCCCCGCCTCTGTAGGCGGCGGGTTTCAAAGGGCGGTTAAGTCCAGTATGGACTCGGCTAACATTCAGAGGGGGTTGAATCCCCCTCTG
>JBFMEU010000081.1:0-10969 GCA_040753155.1 Bacillota bacterium | reverse complement strand
ACTTCATTCAGAGGGGGATTCAACCCCCTCTGAATGTTAGCCGAGTCCATACTGGACTTAACCGCCCTTTGAAACCCGCCGCCTACAGAGGCGGGGGTCTTAGGGCGGATTAGTTCAGTGATTAACACTGCCGGAGCTGTAGCGGCGGGCGCCGGTATCCCTCCGGTACGACCCAAACAGGCCCCTTCCGCCACCCTGGTGCCTGAACCCTGCCGGCCCTCAAGATAACCTTCAGCCGTTAACAAGGAGTAGACCTCCAGGATAACATTCCGGGAAACCCCCAGGACCGCAGCAAGTTCCCGGGTTGAGGGCATTCTTTGGCCCGCCTTTATTTTCCCCTCCAGAATCATCTCCCGCATTTGCGTATACACCTGCCGGAAAAGGGGTATCCCATTACGCTTATCAATAGCAATTCCTAATATTTTAACCGCCCCCTGGAAGTGGCACCATAAAACTCTGCTCAAAGTGGAGCTTTAGCGACCACTTACTGAATGGTACTATTATATAGGATTTGCCGGCTGGTTATCCAGTGAGTTAGTTAACTTTGCCAGTCCCGGCAAGTATGATTAATGGATGTGGTTTTTTTGCAGACAAAGATACCAGCCTATCTATGTCTGGCAGCGGCCATGGCCATTGCCGGCAGCTCAGTGGTGGTGGGCAAGCTCCTGATCTTAAGGCTTCCGGTCTTTCTGACCGCGGCCGGCAGCCTTTTTATGGCCTTGCTTGTTTTACTCCCCCTAACCTGGAGGGTCCACCGGGGGCTCCCCCGGATTATTAAAAGTGATCTTAAAATTCTGGCCCTCCAGGCCTTAACCGGCATTGTTCTGTTTCGTGTCTTTCTCTTATCCGGGTTGGAGCTAACTTCCGCCGCCTCGGGCGGCATCATCACCAGCACCATGCCAGCAGTGGTGGGACTGGTTTCTTTTTTATACTTAAAGGAAAAACCCGCCTGGAACAAGCTGGGCGGGATAGCAGCTGCGGTGGCGGGAATTCTGGTCATTAATACCATGGGTTTATCCACTAGCGCGTCCGGTAAGTGGTCCCTATGGGGGAATATCCTTGTATTCTTAGCTGTCATAGGAGAGGCCCTCTTTATAACCTTGCAAAAAAAGATCTCCCGGGAGGCCTCTCCGCTTACCCGTACAACATTGGTCAGCCTCTTTGGATTCTTTATTTTTCTCCCATTTGCCGTATATCAGGGCTTACAGTATGATTTTGCCCTGATACAGTGGCTTGATGTCCTTTATCTTGCTTACTACGGGATCGTCGTGACGGCGGTGGCCTTCATCCTGTTTTACAAAGGCGCCTCGGCCGTTCCCGCCACTGTCGCCGGGGTTTTCGGGGGCTTCATGCCCATCAGCAGCATTTTATTGTCCAGCCTGATCCTGGGTGAAAGGTTAATGTTACACCACCTGTTTGGTCTGATTTTCGTATTGACCGGGATTTGCTTGCTAGCTATAACTACTGAAACAGAAACTAAAGTACCTTGCTGTCCCGGAAATGAATACACGAGTGGCCGCTGAAGTTATTATCAGGAATCGAGCCCAGGCCGTGGGGCATGCCGTTCAAGGAGGCGGCTATCCGGCGGCCGCTGTCCAGCTGAACGATGATGCAACCTAATCCACATGCAGCTGCACCAGTAAATGAACATGCCGCTAATTAATTGCATTTTATAAAAATAATCTTTTGCTGCAATCGGAAAATCTCTATTATTAATACAAAAGGCACAAAGAAAGCCCCGGAAGCTCTAACTTCAAGGGCATCAACTATTGTACTTCTATAGTTTCTTAAATTCGTTTTATCAATTAATGTTATTATTCCCGGCTCACAATCGCATATTTCTCAAGTAATTTTTCATCTTTTTCCATTAATTCTAACATTCTTTGTGCTGGTCCTTCTGGGACATTTCTATCAGCTTCCCACGCTTCTACAGTCTTTTTAGATACACCCAAGGCACTGGCAAAAAGTTGTTGTGTCATGTTTCGTTTTTCCCTCAAGACTTTAATTTGCTGTCCATGGAAACGAGGCAATGAAGCAATCCTAACACGATCAACTTTGACATTCTTCAATTCGCCTTTTTCATATCTAACCGCTTCATCCAAGCCTTTAATGATACTATCATATATACCCATAGTAATCACTTCTTTCTTAACTCTTCTTCAAGACGCTTAATAAATTTTTTAATTTCATTTCGATCTTCTTTTATTAGATTTTCCTTTTCATTTTTAGGATATGCTGAAATTAAATATAGTTTCTCATAACTCATAAAATCAACATATACTACCCGAATTCCCCCTGATTTACCCCTGTGAGACAATGCCCATCTAAGTTTCCTGAGTCCTCCTGCTCCCTCCATTACTCCTCCTGCTTGAGGATTAGCACATAAAAATTCTTCAAGAGTAACTATATCATCTTCGGTTAGACCAAGGCTTTTCCAGCATTTTTCAAATTCCGGAGTTCTAACAAATTCTCTATTCACACTATCCCTCACTAAAATTATACCCTATTAAATAGGGTATATCAATTATGTAACTCGAAAATGTACAAGGGGGTAACAGTAGAAATTTGTAACTACTCAGGCATTTTATCCATAATAGATACCCCTTTTGTTTTTTATTCAATATTCGGGAAAAAATACCTTTCACCTTCCCCAAAATGACCGAAATATGACTTGAAATGCCTGTCTAGCAGCAGGTACTTACACTGTCCAGTAAAGGCAGCATGGTTTGAGGATCGATTAGCCAGCCCTGGTTTTTCCTCTGGCTTAGCTGCAGGGTCAGGTTCTTTTCATGTATTTCCCGGGAGTTCTTGTAAATTACCCCGATGCAAACAGCTAAACTGCCCTGCTCCATTTTGCCAATTCTGTGCAGCTTAACGGACTCTATATCCATCAAACCTTGCAGCAATTCTGCCGCTGCTTCGGAGTCTTTATCCACCACCTTTGACGCAATGCTGGTGTCGCCCTGGTCCACCGCCGCCAAAAACATTTCAACGGTCTTCTGGGGCGTCAGCGCCAGCACTTGCTGGTCAACCTGGTTGGCCGCCTTCCACACCATAATCTGGTGGGCCATGTTTACCTCCCGGGAGCAGTGGGTCTTGCTGTCCCGGAAATGAATACACGAGTGGCCGCTGAAGTTATTGTCAGGAATCGAGCCCAAGCCGTGGGGCATGCCGTTTATGGAGGCGGCTATCCGGCGGCCGCTGTCCAGCTGAACGATGACCGCCCTGCGCTGCCAGCTCCACTTGCCGCTGTAGATTAGCTTCATCACTGCGGTATCCTCTGCGGTTAACGGCTGTACATCGGCGTGGTAGGTCCCGCCCTTTCTTTGCACCCGGAATTTACTGCCGGTGTCAAAGTCAATAACTGTGGCCTCGGCATACCTGGGGAAAAGCTTATCCACCTCAGTCCAGGTCAAAAATTCACCATAGGGTGAAAAAGTATCGGGGTCCGCCAATGGCTCCGGAGGTTCTTTGCTATGCTCGAAGAATGTTAGCAGGGATAAGGATACAACCATCAGGATTAACAGCGTCAATACGGCCAGGGCCGGGTGATACTTATTAATGTTGATAACCAAAAAAAACACCTTCCTTTCTACCCAAAGTATATAAAGGAAGGCGCCTGTCAATTACCATTTTATTACATATTTAAAATTTCTTTCTGCCATCAACACGAAACCCCTTGGATTATTCGAAAACCCGGCTTTTTACCCCACCCTGACCAGGGTGTAGCCGGTCTGCTCCTTGACCCTTGCCGCCGCCTGCTGCCAGGCGGGGTCCTCCGGCGGGGGGCCGCTGGTCAAAATTACCCGGACCTCCTGGCGGAGCCATTCACCACAGCCACCCGAAAAACCTGGCAAGGGACACTAATTAACCTGCTGTTGTAGCCATTGCATTAAATTATAAGCCGGGTCAAATAATAAGCTTAAACATCCGGAGGTGGCAAATGGGCAAAAAAGACGCTAGCAATCCCCTGACTGCCCTGGGGCTGGCCGGAATCTCCCTGCTGGGGGGCCTTTACCTGGCCCGCCGGGCCTACGGGTGGCTGATAAGCGGGCTTACTTACCCCCTGATCAGCGACAAGTACGACAAAAACATGTGGGAACTGGTTAACGCCACCCTGCGCAGCACCCCCGGCAAGCTCATTGAAACGGAATTGCGGGCCGGGGCCGAAGAATACATAAAGCGGCCCATAGGCGGGCCTCACAGGTTCAAATATGCCGAACAAATTATGTTTAACATGGCCCAGCTGGCCAAACTGCCCACCCCCTATGACCAGAAGATTGACCTGGGCGTGACCATCGGGCCACGGGCCGCCAGGCCTCTGAAAATAAAAATTCCCCTGCTGGCGGGGGGCATGGCCTACGGTCTGGGCCTCAGCGAAACCTTCAAGCTGGCCATTGCCAAAGGGGCAACCCTGGCGGGAACAGCCACTAACACCGGCCAGGGACCATGGCTGGAAGCCGAAAGAAAGCTGGCTAAGCACCTGATTCTGCAGTATTCCAGAACCAGCTGGAACAAGGACCCGAAAATCATTAAACAGGCCGAGGCCATTGAAATTCAATTCGGCCAGGGGGCCAGTGCCGGTGCCGCTCAAATCCTAAAAAGTAAACATATCGGGACCAGACTGCGGCAAAGAATGGGTCTTAAGGCCGGGCAGGACGCCATTGTGCACAGCCGCATGGCCGGTGTAACCTCGCCCCGGGAACTGCAAGAGCTGGTAAAACACCTCCGGCAGCTTACCGGAGGTGTTCCCATAGGCGTTAAAATCGGCGCCGGCCTGGACCTGGAACAGGACCTGGCCATTGCTGCGGGGGCAGGGGCTGATTTTATCAGCCTGGACGGGGCCGAGGGGGGCTCCCACAGCGCCCTGCCCATCCTGCAGGATGACTTCGGACTGCCCACCATCATTGCTGTGAGCCGGGCGGCCCGCTTCTGGCAGGACCACAGCCTGAAAGGCAAGGTCACCCTGCTGGCCGGGGGCGGCCTGATTTCCGCCGGGGACTGCCTGAAGGTCTTGGCCCTGGGGGTTGACGCGGTGTACATGGGCACCGCCGTCGTTTTTGCCACCACCCACAACCAGGTGCTCAAAGTAATACCCTACGAGCCGCCCACCCAGCTGGTCTGGGAAAACGGCAAGTACAAGGACAAGTTCGACCTTGAAGAGGGCGCCCGGAGCCTGGCCAACTTCTTTAACGCCATGGCTCATGAACTGGAGGAGGCAGTCAAGGCCCTGGGCAAGACCTCCTTGAGCCAGGTGTCCGCAGGGGATATGTGCGCCCTGAACAGGGAAGTGTCGGAAATCACCGGCCTTAAGCTGTGCTATTTGCCGTAAGCATTCAGTAAACCAGGTGGAGGCACGGCGTTATCGTTAGCGAACGACTTGCGGAGCGCCGGTAACAGCACCCGGCGCAGTGAGGGTAACCGGACTGCGGCGCGAAACCAGCGGACTGCTACGGCGACGGGTTTGAGAACAAGGTGCTTTGAGGAGAGTAGGCGCCTTCTATTACAAATCAATCGTCGCCTTTGCAGCGCCGCTAGTCCGGTCCGAAACAAGCCGGGGTGCTGTCGGCGCAGAGCACTGGAGTGAGCGGTGATAATGCCGTGCCTTAACACCGGTTTCACTGAATATATGCTATTTGCCGGCCAGGTAGTTCTCCAGGCCCACCAGGATGGCCTGGACATAAAGCTCCTGGGTGCTCTCCAGCCACATGAACCTTTCCTCGGCGGCATTGGACATAAAGCCCAGTTCCACCAGGATCCCCGGGTACCAGTTGTTGCGCAGCACATACAGGCCCCGCCACTTGATGCCCAGGTCCACCTGGCCGGTGTGGCTGATAATGGCATCCTGCACACCGGCGGCCAGGTTTTTGCTGCCGGCGTGATAATAGAATGTCTCCACCCCTGTAACGTTGCGGTCGGGGTGGGCGTTGCCATGGATGCTGACAAAGGCGTCCGGCTTTACCTGATTGGACACCACAACCCTGTGCTCCAGGTCGTAGTAAGTGTCATCGGACCTGGTCATAACCACATAAGCGCCCCTGGCTGCCAGGGCGTCCCTTAGCTTGAGGGAGATAGTCAAAACATACTCCTTTTCAGGCCGCCCCGAAACGCCGGTGGTCCCGGGATGCCAGCCGCCGTGACCGGGATCGATTACGATGGTCTCCCCGGACAGCTGGCCGGAGCTTTCCTTACGCTGCAGTTGCAGTTTAACCCGGCCCTCCTCCTCAGCAACCTGGTAATTCACCGGTTGCCGGAGATCAAACACAACCCGGACCGTACCCTCTTCCGGCGCCCCCACCCTGATTTGCCGGACCAGGCCGCAGGATGGGGTGGCTATGGTTTCCTGAACGGGGCCCATTGCCGCATCCTTGAAATCGATCACCAGCCGGCTTGGATTAACCAGGGTATAGACCTGCTTTTCCCCTTTGGCTATGGTCAGTTCCGCCACTGATGAATTACTGCTTGCATTGTACTCAATTTGACTCAGGGTCCGGGAGGGGGCCGGCTTTTCTTCCCCCGGTTTTTCCGGCACCGGTTTCTCAACCGGTCCGTCCGTGCTGATGACCACAGACCTGGTATCCGGCACCCACTCCACCCCGGCCCCCAGGACCTCGGCCACAAAGCGCAGGGGCACCATCACCCGGCCATTAACCAATCTGGCCGGCGCTTCCAGGTTGACCGCCCGGAACCCCGCCAGGGCTGAATTGTTGTTTTCCTGAAGAATGATTTCCTTGCCTTCGTGCCTGATATGTACGGTTCTGGTACTGTCCTGCCAGGTCACCTCCGCCCCCAGGTTTTCGGAAACCACCCGGATGGGTACCAGGATGCGGCTATTAATGATCATTGACGGGACATCGGTTTGAATTACCTGCTCATTGATCACTATTTGCGGGTCCTTGGCGGCAGCAGCCGGGGAACCCGGGCCAAGCATCAGCGTTAACAAGAAAAAGAGGAGCAGCGCAATTTTTGTAAGGGTGCTCAATTTTTGCATAGTTATTATGTCACTTACCCTTTCCAAAATAGGCGGAGGCCGCGGCCTGTGCCTTGGCCTCCAGTTGAACAGGAAACTAAGCAGTTAGTAAGTAAAGGTAAAAGCTCCCATTACTGTGGACACGGGCCGGGAATTCAGGTAGGAGTTGCGCACCCAGGACTCCCAGAAGAACAGGGCGCCATTGGTGGGGTCAGCCCCGCTGAGGGCCTCCGCGGCCGCCCGCCGGGCGCTGTCGCTGGCCGGCCTGTTGATCCAGCCGTTCTTCACCGGCTCAAACTGGTAGCGGCCACCGCTGTCCACCTGGTAAATCACCCCGCGGATGGTATTGGGGAACAAGGGACTTTTAACCCGGTTAAGCACCACGGCGCCCACCGCCACCTGGGTTTGGTAAGACTGGTTGTCCGCCTCGGCGGTAATTATTCTGGCCAGTAAATCCGCATCAGCAGCGGATACATTGCCAATGGCCCCGCCCCTGCTCACCGGGGCAGGATTGCTCGCGGGCAGGCGCAGCATCTGGCCCGGATAAATGGCGCTGCTGCTCAGGCCGTTGGCCGCCATGAGCGCCTGGTGGGTGGTACCGTGCTGCCGGGCTATTAAAAACAGGGTATCCCCGGCCCGAACGGTGTAAGTATTATTAGAAGGTATGGTCAATCTCTGGCCCGGCCGAATTTCATCCCCGGTCAAGTTGTTGGCAGACTTAAGGGCCTCCACTGACGTACCATACCACTTGCCGATTAAAAATAGAGACTCCCCCTTGCTCACCGTGTGCACAGCCGCCAGGGCTTGTCCAACAGTAATAAAGAGCAGCAGGGCGCAGGTTATGGCCGCAACGGTAAAAGACAAGCGAATCCTGTTAATCAATAAGTTTTACCTCCTTGGACCTCCGGGGTTAGCTGACGGGTTCGGGCAGAGGTCACCCTACCGCGCCTGCGATTCACCTCCTGTAAACAGTCGCGCGGACTCACCCCAATTCAAGTTGTAATTTCCCCCGTACCCCTATTTTATAGGAGACTCGGCCACAGTTTAGTTGACTCACTGATTATTATACAGGCCTTCCAATTGCCTGGCCAAGAGGGTAAATATTGGAATATGAATTTCATAGAGAAGCCCGGGGGGTTACCCCGGGCCGGGTTTTTAGGGGGCCATGGTCAGCCGCCCCGGGCGCCAGCTCTATTCTTTTGTTAAATCCCCGTATAGTTCGGGCCGTCTGGCCCCCAGGTAATAAATATGCCGCATGGAGCGGGAGTGCTTGTTGCGGATGGTATTAATAACGCCGGGGTCCAAATCCGCCACCAGGAGCTTATCCCCCCCGCTGAAATCCTCAGCCACAATATTGCCCTTGGGGTCCAGCACCATGGCGCCGCCGCAAAAGGTGTGTCCGGCCCCGTTACTGCCGGTCAGATTACAGGCGGCTAAAAAAACGGTATTATCATAGGCCCTGGCCGCCAGATATTTAAGCCAGATTTTCCGGCGGTCACCCACAATGGTGGGGGAGGCGTGGGGGGCGAAAACCAGCTCGCACCCTTTAAGGGAGAGAATCGCGGTAACCTCGGGGAAATGCAGGTCCCAGCAGATTTCCACGGCAAAGTTTACCTTTTCCCCTTGAAACAAAGGCAGTTCATCACCGGCGGTGTAATAAGGCTGCTCGCTTCCGCCCAGGTGGGTTTTGCGGTATTTTTGCACCCGTCCGTCCGGGTGCAGCACCAGCTGTGTTATGTAAGGCCTTGCGCCGGCGGACTTTTCCGCCAGCCCCGCCAATACCACCAGCCCGGCCTCCCGGGCCAGCCGGCTGAGCAGCCGGGAACTTTCGCCGTGCGCCGGCTCGGCGGGAAGATGGGCGCTGTCCCGGCTGTAGCCATGCACTGAGAGTTCGGGAAAACAGATCAGGTCAGCCTTTCCGGCCGCTGCCTCCTGGATAAAACCTTTCATTTTTTCCAGATTAAGATGCGTTTCCCCCACTATAGATTCCATCTGCACCAGGGCGATCCGAGTTTGTTCCATGCCGGGCTCCTTGACCTGCTTTGCAATACCTTTAGCACCATCTTATGCCGTTACGGTTAGAATTTTTATGGTAAACCTTTTTGTATTATACAACCTATCCTCCCCCGGGGCAATCCGGTTATTTCAGCCATTCCAGGCAATTAAAACCCCCTGCGCCAACCCCTGCGCGCCAAATATAGCCTTATTGCGCAGAAACATATTAGAGCTTGCCCTGACATAATGATTATTAAAACTATGAAGCGGAGTGATTAAAATGGATAAGTCCAAGGGACAGACATCCGCCCCCAATGAAAACGAGCACCTGGCCAGATGGTGCGCCCTGCCGGACCCCTACCCCGAGCTCAAGGTGACGCGTCCCAACAGGTATTATGCTTCTTTGCTGCTGGAGGACTATGCCGGCACGGTAAGTGAAATGACGGCCATCAACCAGTACTTCCACCACTACCTCATGTTCGGTGAAAAGCATTATGAGCTGGCCGAACTGGAAGAGTGCATTTCCATCATCGAGATGTTTCACCTGGAGATGCTGGGCAAGCTGATTCGCATGCTGGGTGTTGACCCCCAGTACCGAACCATTACCAATAATCAGCGGGTGTACTGGAATGCCTCCTATGTTTACTACGGGGATGCCGTCTGCGACCGGCTGGCCGCCGACATCGCGGCGGAACAGTCGGCCATCAGGCAGTACCGGCTGCACCAGCAGCTCATCGGAGACCCCTGCATCCAGGATGTCCTGGAAAGAATTATCCTGGACGAGGAGCACCACCTGAAACTATTCCGGGAGGCCGCCCGCAAACACTGCCCGGGCATGGTTTAGAATTAAAAAACCGGCAAGGGGACAGGCAACTCTTTCGCAAAGCGAAAACAGCACCTTGTCCCCTTGCCGGAGGCAGCAATTGCTTTCCTTTATGCTTAATGGCATCGCTGTAATCCTTAGTCTACTTCAAACCCGTTACTCTTTAAGTATTCCTTCAAGTCTGGTATACTAATCTCCCCAAAGTGGAAAACCGAGGCCGCCAGGAGGATGTCCGCCCCGGACCGGGCGGCCTCCAGGAAGTGCTCCATGGTCCCCGCTCCCCCGGAGGCCACCACCGGAACCCGGACAACCTCTTTAATTCCGGCAATCAGGGGCAGGTCGTAGCCGGTTTTGGCCCCGTCACAGGCCTTGCTGGTGGGCAGGATGATAGATGCCCCCCTGACCTCGGCCTCTTTGGCCCACTCAATGGCATCCTTACCCGTTGGGGTGTTCCCGCCATCTACATACACCTCGTAGCCCGAGGGCAAATTATCATTTCTGTCCACATCAATGGCTACCACAACCTTTTCTGACCCAAAGGCGGCCGCCAGTTCATTGATTAATTCCGGGCGGCGCAAGGCGGCGCTGCTGACAGACACCCGGTCGGCCCCGGCCTCCAGCACGGCCCCGGCATCGGCCACGGAAGTGATGCCGCCCCCCACGGTGAAAGGCGCCGTGGCCACCCCGGCCACCCGGCGCACGGCGTCCAGGGTGGTCTTGCGCGCCTCTATGGTGGCGGTAATGTCCAGAAAGGCCAGCTCGTCCGCGCCGCTGGCGCAGTAAACTTTAGCGCACTCCACCGGGTCACCGGCATCCTTGAGGTCCACAAAATGAACCCCCTTGACCACCCGCCCCTCCTTCATGTCCAGGCAGGGCATAATTGAAACCTTGGGCATACTTTTCGCTCCCCCATCGTTTTTTCTGTTTAACATACCACCAGACAAGGCCAATTGGCAACAAAAACGCGCGAAATAAGTGCACTACCTCCCGGGACAGGCGATAATATTGTCTGCGATTCCCCGAATATGGCCAGGATTGTTTACCTGTAAAAATCCGGCCTGGCTAAGGTATCCTGGAGCCCGGTGAGCAGGGCCATAATGGACTCGGCCATGGCGGTGTGGTTATAGCCGCCCTCCAGCACGGAGAACACCCTGCCGTTGCAGGTCTTTTGGGCATAGGCC
>JBFMEU010000080.1:0-11258 GCA_040753155.1 Bacillota bacterium | reverse complement strand
CGGTAACTTCCTTGCCGCGCACCAGAGAAGCGATATGGCTCATGTAACGTTCGGCCAGGGCCTTGATTATTAAGTCATATTCGGCCACAGGCATCATCCCTTTCTGTTTAATTATATCATAGGTGAAGTTAATGTGCAGGTCACCATTCTTTTTCTCCATTTTGCCATTCAGCACTCCAAAACCAGACCTGATCAGCCGGGACAAGCTTCATCGGAACCAGGACTAAGGGGCACACCCGTGTCCGCCCCCTGGTTTCAATTTCCTCACGCAAATGTGCAGCGGCTGGAAGGAAACTGTCATTATTTGTTGAAATGCTTAAGGTATGCAATTCACAGAACAAGGAGACAACAATGGGCAAGAAATCCAGGTCCAGGACAAGACTAAATGAGACCGCCCCGTCCCTGCGCGCCAAAACGGAATTCGACTATCTGCACCAGGTCGCCCTGTGGGGCCTGCTGGCTTTGCTGTTTCTGCCGCCTTATTTCCGGGGCCTGTTCTTCGCCCAGGAGCAGCAGGTAGCCCTTGTATTTGCCGCCCTGGTTTTTGTGCTGGTCTTGCTGCAGCGCTGGCTGCACAATGACCATAAATTTCTCCGGGGCCCGCTGGACTATTTTGCCCTGGCCTTGCCGTTAATTTATCTAATCTCAGCCTTCACAGCGGTCAACAAAGGGCTGGCCATTAACGAAGTGGTCAAGAACACCCTGTATTTCCTGGTATTCTGGTCGGCTTCAAGATTAATCCGCAACAGCGAAGACCTGCACAGAATATTGCAGGTTATTTACTTTAGCGCCATAGGTGTGGCCCTGGCCGGCTTGGCCACAGCCACGGGAATCATAAACATAAACGACGGCTTCCTGGACGGGCGCATATACTCAACTTTCCAGTATCCCAATGCCCTGGCCAGTTACCTTGCCGCCGTATTCCTGATCGGCATGTACTTTTGGCTTCGCACCGGGGATTATGCCGCCGCTTTGCCGGCAACGGGGTTTTCGCCGGCCGGGCTGTTCTCCCCTGCAAATGTAAAGTCCTATCTTTACGCCTGGGGCAACTTCATACTCCTGGCCGTGCTTATCGGCACCAAGTCCCGGGGCGGATTGCTGGTATTCGGAATGGTTTTCCTTATTTACCTTATGGCGCTGGGGGCGAAAAACCGCCTCCTGACCGCCATACAAACCGCATTTAGCGGTCTGGTCGCCCTGATCTGCATAACCAGGTTTATTTCCCTTGCCGCCGGTGAGCAGCATGCCCAGGCCTGGCTGTGGATTTTTATTGGATTGGCCCTGGTTTTAGCCGTCCAATTATTGATTAAGATGATTGAAGCCCGCGTGTTTGCCCCCTGGGGTGCGGAGCCCCGAAAATACAATCTAACCTTTGGCGCGCTGGCCGGGATAGGGGCGGCTGCCGGCGGCGTACTGGCCTGCAGCCGGACAGCAATATGGGAAAAGATAGCCAGTTTTGAATTCCTGCGCAATGCCCTGGAACGGATGTACTTTGTAAACGACGCCCTGGAAATGATTAAAGAGCGCCCCCTGCTTGGCTGGGGCGGCGGCGGCTGGAAGGAAGCCTACCGTTCTTTCCAGGAGTACTTATATAATTCCAACGAAGTGCACAGTTATTACCTGCAATTGGGGGTGGAAGCGGGCTTATTGGGCCTGCTGGCGGTTGCCGGCCTGTGGTTTTCCTTTTTATACTGCGTTTACAGGATTTTCAAAGAAAAACCGGCAGTCTTTCCAACTGCCTGGGTGCTGACCGCGGCATTTCTTGTTATTGCGGGGCACGCGGCGATAGACTTTGACCTTTCATTATCGGCCTTGGCCCTTGTATTATGGGCTATATTTGGTATGGTTAACAGTTTGTACAATCAAATGAGGATAGTACCCAAAGGCCCACGGCCCAAGACCGGGCTGCAGGAATTGCCCAAAGCGCCGCTGGCCTTGGGAATTATAGCGTCGATCACCATAATAACCCTGACCATGTTTTTAATTCAGGCCAACTCATATGCCAAGGAAGGCAGCCGGTACCTGCAGGCCCGGCAAATCGATAAAGGCCTTGCTTACATCGAAAGAGCAGCGTCGTATAATCCCTTCCTTTCCGATTACCGGGAATTGCTGGCCCAAATCTACAGGGCCAAAGCCGAGGATGACAAATCGATGCAACAAGCGCGGCGCGCCGTCGAACTCAGTCTATACAGTTCTCAGCGCAGAATGGTGCTGGCCGATTCCTGCATTGCAGCCGGCAAGTATGACCAGGGATTGGAACAAGCTGAAAAAGCTTTAGCGCTGAGTCCTTTCCAAATTCAATGGTATGAAGCTTTGGCTGACAGATATTTACTGGTTGGACAAAGGCTGCTGGAAGAGGGGCGGCAGGAAGAGGCACGGACCTATTTAGAAAAAGCTATGGACCTGCCGGACAGAATAAACGACCGGATGGACAGTGTTCCCGGGCAGTACCTTAAAATGTGGAGTGTGGCGCCCTTGCTGAGTCCCTCGGAATCAATAATGCTTGCCGCCGGGTCAGCCCAGTACCACTTGGGATTGTATAGCGAAGCCGGGGAGAGCTTGACCATGCCGGCAAACAGCGGGAACGACGCAATCAGAGGCAGCGCTCTGGTGTACCTGGCGGCAGCCTGGAATAAGAACGGACAGCCCGGCAGGGCGGACGAGTTGCTGACCCAAGCGGAATCCTTCTGGCCGGAAGCAAGAGCAAACTATGAAAAATTATTGCAACTGCCGGCAGCATGATCCAAAACCGCTGTAACTACTCAGGAGCCAGGAGTCAGGAGTCAGGAGTCAGGAGTCAGGAGTCAGGAGTCAGGAGTCAGGAGTCAGAATGAGAAAACCAGCGAAAACATTTGAAGATTTACTGGGAGTAATACCTGTTTAAGGGGTTTTTGCTGTGGGTGACGGTACCCTTGGAACAAAAATCGGGACCATGCTCAGTCGCTTGCTCCCATTGGGTGATCCGCTTATTATTGCCCTGGGGTTTTTACTGGCTTTCAAGCTGCGCTACGGCAAGGAAATACCGTTATACAACTGGGAGCCATTTATTGCCGTTCTGCCCTGGATGTGCATAGGAACAGTGGCCTTGTTCGCGGCCCTGGGGATGTATGAAAGAAGAGTTTACGGATTATCGCAACTGGTTGGTTTGAGCGCCCTGGGAATAATCGGCGTGGCCATGCTGACCATAACCGTTACCTTCTGGCTGCGCGAATTTGCTTTTCCCCGCAGCGTAATATTAATTGCCATGCCCATACAAATTGCGCTTATATGTCTTTGGCGCGCAGCAATATGGAAGCTCAGGCCATTATTGGCAGGCGGAAGGCAACTGTTAATAGTTGGCACTGCGCATGAAGCCGGCAAGCTGGTCTGCGATCTTAACGAAAAGATGTCCGGCGGATGGTTTATGGCAAAGGAATTCATAACCCCGGATCAATTGGCAAAGCTGCCCGGTGTTCTGGCAAGAATGGATGCCGTGCTGGTATCATCTTCCCTGACCCGCGAAGAAAAAGCGGCCGTTCTTGAGGTGAGCCTGGATGCCGGCAAAGAAGTCTTTGTGGTGCCGGATATGTACGATATCCTGCTTAACCGCGGCCGTTTAATCTCGATGAGCGATCTTCCGGTGGTACAGGTGCAAAACATGGGGCTTAGCACGGCCCAGGCTTTTGTAAAAAGGAGTTTTGATCTGGGTTTGGCCATCACTGGCTTATTCTTTTCTCTGCCGCTGTTCATAATTTGCGCGTCGGCAATAAAGCTTACCTCGCCGGGTCCGGTTATTTACAAGCAAAAACGGGTAGGGTTTTGGGGCCGGAATTTTTATCTTTATAAGTTTCGCACAATGGTAGATAAAGCCGAAGAGATTACAGGGCCTGTGCTGTCGGTGGACCAGGATCCAAGAGTAATTAGGGTTGGGCGTTTTCTCCGGGCCAGCCGTTTGGATGAACTGCCCCAGTTGATTAATATTCTAAAAGGCGATATGAGCCTGGTTGGTCCAAGACCGGAAAGACCTTTTTTTGTGCACCAGTTCGCCGACATTATCCCTGATTACTATCGCAGGCACATCGTACGGCCGGGTTTAACCGGGCTGGCCCAGATTTACGGAAAGTATTCAACTACACCCGAGGACAAGCTCAGGTATGATTTATATTACATAAAGAATTATTCCCTGGCCCTTGACTTTAAAATTATACTGCGCACGCTGCCTATTTTAATTGACGGCAACAATGCCCGGGGCTCTTCGCCCAATAATTGCAACTGGCTGGCAAATGGCAAAATGCCCTGCGAGAAATGAGCGGGGAATTCGATGACAACCTTATACTCTGTCAAAGCCGAATTCCCTCTCAATCTCAACAAATACTTCATCCGCCGGACGGCCTGTTCCTTTTTTCATGGATGCCAGACCTTCGTCAAGCAGGCGGTAAAGTTCGTATTTTCCGCTCAAACGCTCATACTCCGCATTTGACAGGATAACCAGATCACCTTTACCATTCTTGGTGATAAACACCGGCTCATTGTATTTGTTGCAAAACTCTGAGATTTCATTGTATTTATTGCGCAAGTCTGAACTTGGCCTGATAGTCGCCATAACAGCACCTCCATTCGGTTTGTACTCATATTTCATCAAAATATTGATACCTTGTCAAATTCCGACCTCCTTGCGGGGAACGGGGGCTCCTGTTTTTGCTCTCCAGAACCATGTAAATAATTAGCAAATTCTTGTTTCGGGGGGGGCCAGACATCAAGGAATAAAGTTTTCCAAATAACGCCTGGTCTTCTGAACAAAATTCAATTTGGCATAAGTTCTTCCAAAACTATTTCAAATTCTTCAATGCTCTTGGAATTTACCGTCCGGCGAAGGATTTTTTTGAGTAAGTCGCTGTCATTAACTTTAGATAGCTTTTCTTTAACCCACGTAGGCTTCTGACCGGTATTTTCTTCAAGAGTTTCGATTATTCCTTCGATTATTCCTTCGAGTTTTCCTTCGATTTTTCCTTCCTCAAGGCCCCTAGCCTCGCCTTTAGCTATCCATTCTTCACGGATACCGTCAAACAGCGGCAGGTTTTCCATCTTGCTCACCTCCAGAACTTTTAAAATTAGATCCTTTGGAAATCTCAGAGAAGACAAAGTTGCAAGGGCCACATACAGAATAGCCCTTTCGTCTTGCGCTGCAACTTCATTTTTCAACCGGCTCGCACATTTCTCCAGAATCTCTTCAGGCGAATCGTCCTGCCGCATTAAGGGTGCCAGCGGCAGCAGGCCTACCGGCCCCCGGTAGAGAAAGTCCCTGCCTGTCACATCCTCCAGGTTAATTAGACGATAGTTGAAATCAACCACCGTTAATTCCAAACAATCCATTATGTATTGCTCTGACTGCCGGCCTTTGCCGGTGAGGTTTATTACCACCGGATACACCGGCTTTTTGTGCCGCCGGTGGTGCATAGCCGTATACTCAAGAAGTCGTCCGGCCATCTTCCGGTCCGGCCTGGCCTGAAACTCCACCAACATCAAGTATTCATATTCATCTTCCCGAACTTTAACCAACACGTCAGAAGTGCGCTGCACGGCTACAGCTTCTTTATCGGCGGCTTTTATCTGCTCTGTGGCAACTTCCATGCCGCGCACCAGGGAGACGATATGGCTCATGTAACGTTCGGTCAGGGCCTTGATTATTAAGTCATATTCGGCCACAGGCATCATCCTTTCTGTTTAATTATATCATAGTTAAAGTTAATGTGCAGGTCTCGACTTATTACGGTAGAGATGTATACAATATTGTTTGATTGCTGTGAAAAATATTACGACAACATCGCATGGAGATTCCCTGCGGAATGCCCTGACGGGCAAGGGTGCTGCGGGCTGGACTACCAGCCAATTCAGCACTCATATGAGATTTGACATCCCGACGGAGATCACCAACCCGCTCCCCACATTCCCCTTATGCTTTGCGCGGTAAAAAAAGTACGTTTTACCTCAAGCCTTACCATCCTTAATGGGCAGGCTTCCCTCTGATATTGAAATTTAGCACTTTTTAGGATAGTATTAATTAAGCTTATAAAAGTGGGCTGAAGTTTATGGCAGTAGATAAGCTTGTTATTTCGTTGATGCAAGTGCTGCCCGTTTTTGATAATAGCAATCCATAGTCTTTTTCACAATATGATTTTCCGTTGAGCAGCGCTGCCGGCAGGCCCAGGGGCAATGTCGGGCCGGTGGCGACAGTAAAAAACCCCCGGTTAAAACAGGGGTTTTGTGCCCGATTAAAGCTGATATTCAATAGTCTGTGGTTCAGTGAGCACTTCATAAAGAAAACTGGCTTTTTGCTGTTTAGCCAGGTTTATCTCGTCCGGAGCATAGCCTCTAACTTCTATTGGCTCCATTAGTTCGGCCAAGGCATCTCCGAGAATCTCCCACCGTTTCCACTGGGGCATACCGGTGAAAGCAGGGGAGACTACGATTAAATCAATGTCGCTGTACGGACCGGCAGTGCCCTTAGCCTGGGAACCAAATAAATATGCCTTTTGGGTGTGGATGCCTTTTTTCTCAAGGACAAGCAGGTATGACTTGACAGTATCTTCTACTCTAATTGCTGCTTTAGGCATTTAACCACGTCCTTAGCTTTTTTTATATAATCCCGGGTAACAGGGGGAGGGTAGTCGTCCAAGGCTCTTTTGAGTTCTTCGGGATACCTGGTGACTATCCCGGCCAGACTTAAACGGGTGATGAACTTGGTTTGCTCATCGGACAGTTTGGCTTGTCCCAGTTTGAACAGATTGACAAGGTTATGGGTTTTTGGCGGTCGCGGAAGTAATATTATAAAAGAAGGTGGACATTTTGGACCTGATTAAAGATGTGGTGGTTAAACAACTGAAGATAATTCCCGACGACCGGGGCTACCTGATGGAAATGATGCGCAAAGACTGGCCGGAATTCATGCAGTTCGCCCAGTCTTACGTCACCGCCTGCTACCCGGGAGTTTATAAGGCCTGGCATTATCACAAAAAACAGTGGGACCATTTTATCTGCCTGTGGGGAATGGCCAAGGTGGTACTCTACGATGCACGGGAGGACAGCCCCACCAGGGGAAAGGTCAACGTCTTTCACATGGGCCGGTTAAATCCATTATTACTGAGAATCCCTCCCCTTGTATATCACGGTTTTACAACAGAAGGCGGGCAAACGGCGCTGATAGTCAACTTTCCCACAGAGCTGTACAATTACAGAGAGCCCGACGAATACAGAATCCCTTACAACGACCCCTCCATTCCATATGACTGGGAGGTTAAGCACGGTTGAGAGTTTTGATTGCCGGCGCCTCTGGCATGCAACCGACTACATATACCGTTAATCAATCCTTTTCGTACACTACTTTACCCTTCCGGATTATTTCATCATATAAAAAGTCACCCTTTTTGGCCGCTTTATATTGTTTTTCTGAATACGGCCGCGGTGATATATCCAGGTCAATTCCCCGGGCAAGTTTTCTTAGTAGAATGGCTTCGTCAAAGCTGTCATTCCCGAGATCCGGAGATATGATGGCCAAGTCGATATCGCTGTCCTTATCGGCTTTCCCATTGGCATATGAACCATAAAGAATGGCTTTATTGACGCGGATATTTTTTGTTCTGAGCGCTTCCAAATATTTTTTTATATTTACCTCAATTGGTTTTTTAGCCATTCAAAAACAACCCCCGTCTTTTTCAGTATGTTTTCAGTAAATGCCTTGGTGCATTTCCGGACCAGGGCGTCCCTATCTTCTGTATATCGTGATTCAATATAATACTGCGATAGAGTATCAAGCAAGTCTCCATCCAGGCGCTCCAATTCATCTAATACCCCTGTGTCTTCAGCCAACGATGTGAGGTTATGTTTTCTTGGAGGGGTTTCCTCGTTTCTCTCGTAATATACTGCTTTTATTGCCTTCTCAATGGCTTGCTGGCAAAAGAACAGGCAGTATAAATATTTATTATTCTCGAATAGCTGGCCAGCAACATCATAATCATCCTGGGCAATGTTAAGCCAATTCTCCGTTTTGGACTTCACCAGCATTCCCCCACGTTAAAGCTTTTTTATATAATCCCGGGTAACAGGGGGAGGGTAGTCGTCCAAGGCTCTTTTGAGTTCTTCGGGATACCTGGTGACTATCCCGGCCAGACTTAAACGGGTGATGAACTTGGTTTGCTCAGCTTCACAACAATCTTTTAGATTTAATTTGTTGAAAAATTATACCTTAGATTTCACAATAAAATCAACAACGCTTTCTCCGCTTCACTTGCGTTAAGGTTATTTATTGCGTATCCGGTCTTTTGGTGTATCACCAGTTCGCCAACCCCGGCTACAGCGTTGGCCACCACCGGTACGCTGGCCAGTATGGCCTCAATAAGGGTTAGAGGTAAACCTTCCCATCTTGTTATTTTAGTCTTATAAGGGTATAATATTGATATAAATTTGGCTATCGGAAGTGAAAAAATTGAGTATAATAATTAAGTCATCAAGTGAGCTTCGGAAAAATTACAACAGTATCGCTGATATTTGTCGTAAAACGAAAGCACCTGTATTTTTAACCAGAAATGGCGTCGGCGATACGGTTATCATGGATATGGAAACATTCAACCGGCGTGAGGATGATTTGGCGACAGCCGAGCGTTTGCTTGCGACGGAACGTTCCCGTTTGCTTGGAACTCAAGGATATACGGTTGATGAGTTCGAAAAAAACATGAGGGAAGCAATCGCCAGGGGAGCGGAGCATGGAACGTAATGAAAAGGTATATCAGGTAATTATTGCATCCGATGCAAATGATAGAATGTATGACCATTTTGAATTTTTAGCGCGTGTCAGCGTTAATGCAGCAAACAGGCTTTTGGATGGATTGCTTGAAGATATTCGGAATCTTCGAACCGACCCGTTCCGTTATCCTGTGTATAACCGTCCATATCTTCCAGTCGGTAAATACCGCTATATACTATCAAACAAAAGGTATCGGATCGTTTATCAGATTATTGGCAATCAAGTGCTTGTAGATGATATACAGGATTGCAGACAAGATGATGACAAGAGCATCTTAAACAAATAATTGTAAATCATATTGAGAGGCGCTATACCTTACCAAGAAACGCTCATTTTTCAAGGCTTTTAGCGATTATGCTAAAAGCCTTTTATTGGCTTTTTGAGGTTGCCCAGATAAAGCTGTTCGTACCAGTTAATCATCCCGCCCGGGCTGAACATCTCCAGTGCCCGGCTTCTTCCGGCCGGGCCCATTTTGGCCCGCAGTTCAGTATTATCAACAAGATCCTTAATGTACTTTGCGGCGGAGCTAATGTCCGGCTCACTCACCAGATAACCTGTTTCACCGTGCGCCACCATTTCCCCCACCCCTCCGGCATCACTGGCCACCACCGGTACGCCGGAGTACCGGGAGTATTTTAAATTCGCCTCCGCAAAACTTCGGCCTGCCTCTAATACCGTCCCCTGTGCCTTCTTATTCTTATTTTCTGCTGCTCCAGTACGATAATGTTGCCGATAATGTCTTTATCCGTTAACACCTTGAGGGATCGCAGCAATAAGCCAATCGTTTGGCCTACGGTAAAAGAATTGGGCACTCTTAATAATACGAGGCCGTTATGCTGTATTGAAGACAAAAAAAAGAGGCTTGAAAATCCTACATCAGCGGTTATTACAGTCGCTCCTTGTTGAATTGCATATTCCAAAATTTCTTTATCCTTAGCACCGCGCAAGCCTGTATCACGGACATCGATGGCTTCATATCCGGCTTCACGAAGAAAACTTGCCATAGACCGCGGCATATCCTCATCAATTATAAATCGCAATCTATGGCACCGTCCTTACTTCTTCTTCCGATAACACAGTAGCTGCATAACGCAATGCCGCCAAAATCTCTTCTTTCTTCAGATCATATTCAGACATTAGTTCTTCATAAGAAATACCGCCGGCGAGTTTGCCCAAAATAAGGTCAACCGGCACTCGTGTACCTTTGATAACCGGCTTGCCGCCCTTTATCATCGGATCTATTATAATATTGGGTAGTATTTCATGCATCAATTACCGCCCCCTTGCTTGGTCTTAATTAATTATACCTTTTCCCACAGATTACTCCGCGCCTGTTTTACCGTGCCCCCCTGGCTCGCGTCTGTCCTTTGCCTCTTATTTATTATAACACAATAACTGGAAAGAGCCACTGAGAATTTCCGCTAGCTAGCGCGGGTTTTATTGATCGCACGCGGTGAAAACCGCCCGCGACTTTTTAGGGAACGATCCTTTCCTCATGTTTTTGGGAGACAACCTGATCCAGGGCGGTGTAAAAGAACTGGTAACACAGTTTAATACGGACAATACCGACGCGCTGATTCTATTAAAAGAAGTAGCCAATCCGAGGGCTTTCGGGGTAGCCGTGGTTGACGACGAGCAACGGGTCCAGCGGTTGATAGAAAAACCCAAAGATCCACCCAGCAACCTCGCCCTGGTGGGGATTTACCTGTTCAGCCGGATTATCCATATGGCCATCGACAGGATCCAGCCCTCCTGGCGGGGAGAGCTGGAAATAACCGACGCCATCCAGGAACTGCTCCATATGGGGCAAAAAGTTACAGCCAGGCAGCTTGCAGGCTGGTGGCTGGACACCGGAAAAAAAGACGACATACTGGAAGCAAACCGGGTCGTCCTGGACGAATACGCCAAAGCTGAAATATCGGTCCATATCGATGACAAAAGCCAGGTGGTGGGGCGTGTACAAATCGGCGCCGGAGCGGAAATAATAGATAGTGTCATCCGGGGGCCGGCGGTAATAGGCGAGAACTGCAAAATCGTCAGGTCGTTCATCGGGCCTTTTACCGCGGTGGGGAACGGCAGCGTCCTGGAAGATGTAAATGTAGAGCATTCGGTGATCCTGGACAGATGTGAACTGCGCCAGGTACCGCGCCTGGAGGACAGCCTCCTGGGCACAGGGGCCAGAGTAAGCAAGAAAAATTCCGCGCATAAGGCTCTGCACCTCTTCCTTGGAGACGACGCGGAAGTAATATTGTAAAGAAGACTTGGTTCAGGTGGGGTTTTAACCCATACGTTGGGGACATTCCTCCGAAGGAGGTGTGTCCCCTGACCGCTAAACCTTAGTCGCACTTATTCCGAGTTTACAGCCTGTTAATCCCATTAGTTGGGGACATTCCTGTCCCCAGAGAAATACCCAAGCTTCAGCAGGTGTGTCCCCTTTCCTTATGCGAGGGCGGGGTCTTACAGGCTGTGCGAAGATAAA
>JBFMEU010000079.1:0-11882 GCA_040753155.1 Bacillota bacterium | reverse complement strand
TTATAAGGAGTTTTTTAATGAAATACCATGATATTTATGGAAATTAGCCGAATTTGGGCAAATTTAATTAAATTTAAGTGAATTTAAGACTTGCAGTTTTGATGATTGGTTTGTGCAACGCTACTGAGATAATCTAATAAAATTTGGCAAGACAAAAAGTTGGCTTTATCCTGGACCACTTTATAAATTACAGTAATTTTTAAGATTCCTTTTTGATGGCTTCCAGTGCGCTGAGATTCATGGCCCTGCGGGCTGGATAATAACCTGAGATTAACCCGATCAGGCTGGTAAAAACCAAGGCGCCGGCCGCCAGCCACAAGGGAATGATGGAAGTCTTGCTCGGTCCTCCCATTCCCCACGTTTCAATCAACACGAACCCGGTGGTATTTAAGAGATAGGATACGCCGTAACTAAAGGCGACGCCGATCACTCCCCCGAAAAAGCCAATCATACCTGATTCGAAGAGATTTCACCTTTTGTCGGCTTTTCCAACCCGGCCATCAGGTTTAACAGCGTGGACTTTCCTGAACCCGAAGTGCCTAAAAGACAGCAGAACTCCCCTTTTCCAATGGTGAGACTCACATTGTCCAGGGCCACCACCTTTTCACTGCCCATCCGGTATACCTTGCGTACGTTATTCAGTTCGATGATATTTTCCATGTTCGGCCTGCCTTCAGATTCAAGCAGTTGTTTTGACTAGTTCATTGATACAAGTGTTTACGCCAGTTGCTAACTAACGACACAAATCTTGGCAAAATTACCCTCTTAATTATAGATATTAACATTATTGTAAAGTTCCCTGCAATACCTTATTTTTTGCGTAAATATTTAAACCCTTGTTGAACTCGGCTAACATTCAGAGGGGGATTCAACCACCTCTGAATGTTAGCCGAGTTCAGTGATTAAGAACATCGTTGATCCTCCTCTCATAATTCTGATATAATGCAAATGTGAATATTGATATAAGGAGCGTTTCATATGCCAAATATTAGACCGATTTCTGATTTAAGAAACAATGCCAATGACATTTCAGAGTTTTGTCATAAATCAAGAGAGCCGGTTTTCATTACTAAAAACGGAGTTGGCGATATGGTTGTGATGAGTATTGAAACCTATGAACGGCAACAAGCGCTTATAAACCTGTATGCAAAGCTGGCCGGAGCCGAGGAAGAAATCGCCAACGGCGCGGAGGGCGAGGATTTTTTTGAGGTTGCCAAGCAGTTAAGGAATAGCGTTCATGGACAAGTATAGGATCAAGATATATCCCAGTGCCAAAAAGTCGCAAGTACAAATAACCTCTGTAAGGAGAGGTTACAAGTGAGCACAAGACGCTCTTTGCTGTTCCTTTAGCATCTATTTGTCTTTGATCAGCCATAAAATGGAATGATGTATTAAAATATGTTATAATTATTGCAAGCTCAAGAAAGGATAGAAGATAATGAATGCCACCCATAAAATTCCCGTATGGCTTTATTCCCTTTTCTGGGATGTGAATCCTGATGAAGTGGATCTTTTAAGGAATAGCGTGTTGGTTATAGAAAGGCTGTTAAATGAAGGTGACCAAAGGGCGCTGAGCTGGTTGTTCAAAACCTACACAGAAGACAAGATCAGAGAAGCAGTATTGCATAGCAGGTCCCTTTCATTAAAAACAGCAAGGTGTTGGCAAAATTATTTTAACCTGAGAGAGGAAGAAGTGCGTTGTTTTGGGATGTACTCGACAAGTCCCGCCGGGATTTATTAACCAGAACTGTTAAAAACATGCCGGTGCACTGCAGTTATCTGGCTGGAGGCACTGCCCTGGCTTTGATTCTGGGACATAGAAAATCAATTGACTTTGACTGGTTTTCTCCCGTTGATTTTGATCTGGAACAATTGTATCAAAGCCTGTCACACCTGGGCAGGATCAGGATTGCTGAAACACGGCAAGGCACATTTCATGGATTTGTTGACGGTATAAGGGTTACCTGGCTCCATTATCCCAACCCGTTGTTGGAGCCGCTAATTGCGGTGGAGGATATTCCCGGATTTCACATAGCTTCCCTTAAAGACATCGCCTTGATGAAATGGGCAGCTATCAGCAGTCGCGGGGCGCGCAAGGACTTTATTGATTTATATAGTATTTGCCGGAATGGATGCGACCTTGAAGAACTGGTACCATTGCTGACATATAAGTACCCGGGGGTTGATATTAATCTATACCATATGATTAAAAGCTTATCCTACTTCGATGATGCCGAACGGGAAGTGATGCCGCTGATGCTTCAGGATATATCCTGGCAGTCGGCAAAGGAATATTTCCTGGCCGGGCAAAAGCGTTTGCTAAACAAGATTAAAGCGTAGGATGCCCGGCAACGGAGATATTTACGAGAGAACATCTCCCGGCAGTCCAAAGACAGGTATCCTGCTTGCGGTATTGCAAAACCTTCTAATGCTGGCCCTGGGCCACATCTTCAGATTGATGCCGAATGCCCACAATAAAATGAAGCCGGAAGTATACATTGCAGACGCGGCTATCCGTAATGGGGTTCTGATGCTGGAGGACGTGCTTTCAGACCCTACGCTCACGATAATGACTTAAGGGTTATATTAAACCATATCGACGGAACCTTATCAAAAAATATTAGCCTTGAAGATAAATGTAAGGAATTTTCTTTACCCGGCCCCGATGCAGGCGTTAAGGGTACAAATACAAGTGTAAACACCGAAGTTATTAGGGATGAAATTATAGCAAAAGATGTACCGGGGCGATTGAGGGAGCCCGGCTTATGTGCGGTGGTGGATGCGTGGTACGATTAAAGCTCTGAGTTAACAAAAAGAATTCCAACACCGGTTTTAAGGTATGAAAAAGCGTGCACAAAGGGAACTGAGTGCGCGCTTTTTTTTCTGGTCTTTATCATATTTTTTAAGTATATTAGTGAGTAAGGGTTTTCAAGCGAATTATGATACCAGTTTTATCCATCTCATAAAGGAGAGTGAAAAGTGAACTGGAAGTTTTGGGAGATAAATAAGAAGCGGGATGAGCGCCCATCCCCTGCTGTTATCAGTGAACAATTAGTTAATATAGCCGGCAGACTGGATAATTTGGAAGCATGTTTAAAGCGCAGTCAGCAGCAGGTTTACCATATAGATGAGCAATTGGTCCAAAATACCGGCCAATTGACAGAAACTGCCGCCCAGGTACAAAAACTGGGCCGCCTGCACTATAAAGCGAGCCAGGAAACTCAGAGCAAACTGGACAGGCTTTTGACCGGTATGGAAAAAGCACAGCAGTGGCAAGAGCAGTATTTACAGGAAACGGTCCAACTGCAATTAAAGAAAAAGCAGATTGCAGCGTTGGCGGAAGCTGCTATTCAACAACTGGATGATATTGATTATATCCGCCGGGTACTAAAAGACGACACAAGGGATACCTGGCGGCAAATGTTGGAGCAATGGGCCGTCCGGTTGGTACAAGCTCTGGCTGAAGCAGGCATTCTGGAGATAGATCTGTATGGTAAAAGCTTTGACCCCCGGTGGTCCGAAGCCATTGCCACCGTGACCAGGGTAGAAGTGTTAAAAATGTACACTGAAACAGATGCGGAGGCCTTACTGCCATATCAGGTGGTGGGGGTAATCAGACGGGGTTTTGTCACTCCGGAGGGACGTATACTGCGCAAAGCACAGGTTATTACTGTTCAGGAGGAGGGTACTGATGTTTAAAACCAACAATCATGACGTCCGTCCGGTAGTGGGCATTGATCTGGGCACCACCAACTCCGCCGTGGCTTATATCAACCGGGGAAAACCGGAAATTATTTCTTCTTCCGGCGGGGATAGAATTATTCCCTCGGTGGTGCTGATTGATTTAAAAAACAACATCATTGTGGGAGAAGATGCCCGCTCGGCTTTAATAGCCATGCCGGACCGGACGGTGGCTGCCATTAAAAGAAAAATGGGTTCCCCGGATCCGATTCCCATTGCCGGCCGGCAGCTGCTGCCCCAGGAAATATCCGCTTTAATATTAAAAGAGCTAAAAACCTATGTAGATGCAAAATTTGACGCAGGTGAAACAGAAGCCATCATCACCGTGCCCGCCTATTTTACCGATGAACAGCGCCGGGCCACCAAACAGGCCGGGGAACTGGCCGGTTTTGTAGTGGAACGAATTATTAATGAACCAACTGCTGCGGCGATGGCTTTCGGATTAAACCATTTAAAAGAGGACCAGCATGTTTTGGTTTACGATTTAGGCGGGGGCACCTTTGACGTTTCCGTGGTGGAAATGATGAGCGGCATACTGGAGGTCAAAGCCACCAGCGGCAATAGCAATCTTGGCGGGGAGGATTTTGACTGGCGCATCGTGGACTGGCTGGCAGATAAAATTAAGCTGGAGCAACAGATTGACCCGCGCCTGGATATAAGGGCCAGAGCTTTGTTGAAAGAAGAAGCTGAAAAAATAAAAATAAAACTTTCCACAACGGATCGGGTGAATATTTCTCTGCCCCTGGTGACTGTAAAGGATGGCCAACCGGTTGGCCTTTTTACCGCATTTACCAGAGAACAGTTTATTGCTCTGATTGATCATTATCTCCTGGAAACAATGGACTGCGTACGCAGGGTAATGGCTGATGCCGGGTTAAAGCCTGAAGAGATCCACCAGATCCTTTTGGTGGGAGGGTCTACTCGTATACCCAGGGTAAGGGAACTGATTAGAGATTATTTCAACAAAGAGCCCCGTTCCGACGTGCACCCGGATGAGGCGGTGGCCCTGGGAGCGGCGGTCCAGGCCGGGATAAAATCCGGCGCATTGGCTAAAAAAGGGCTCATCTTAACTGATGTGGCGCCATTTTCCATGGGTATCGCGGTTTTAAAGGAATGGAAGAACTTTACCATCCGTCCCGGCGGCTACCAGGTGATTATACCCCGCAATACCACCATACCGGTCAGCAGAACGGAAAATTTTTATACAGCGGCGGATGGCCAGACAGCTGCATCAATTGAAGTTTACCAGGGTGAAAACCAGTGGGTTAAACAAAATCACCGGCTGGGTGAGTTTGTACTTGACGGCATTCCTCCCAATAGGGCCGGGGCCGAGACCGTAGAGGTTACCTATAAATATGACCTTAACGGCATCCTGGAGGTAACCGCCAGATGCGCGTCCAACGGCAAGGAAATGTCTGTTAGTGTGCATGACACTTTAAACCGGGATTCCCGGGAGGCCTTTGCTGAAAGCGTGGCAAGGCTGGAAGAACTGTACGCGGAAGCCGGCGTTGAAGGGGCGGATAGGGATGAACCTGAGGATTGGGAAGCGGAATTCGACCTGGACATTGAAGATGATGACATGATTGACTGGATGGATGAAGATGATCTGGAGGATGAACCGGAGGAAGAATTGGAGGAGTTGCTGGCCGAAGGGCGGAATTTGTTGCACATAGCCCGGCAATTACAAGATCAGGACGCGGAAAAAGGGCGGAAAAAGCTGCAAAAGGTAATCCGCAATTTACAGAAAGCCATCATGGCACAGGATGAAAACAACTTGCGGTCAGCCATTGATGAGGCGCTGGATTTAATTATCGACTTAGAAATGGAGTTGAGCTAATTGGCTTTTCCCTTCTTTAAAAAAATTACCAAACGCAAGAAAAAACAACCGGCGGAAAATTATTATCAAATACTAAATACCAGAGCCAACGCTTCCCAATTGACTATTAAAAAGAAATATATTGAAATGGTTAAGCTGTATCCGCCGGAGACCCACCCGGAGGAGTTTCAGAAAGTTCGCCAGGCTTACGAGACTCTCCGGGACCCGGTAAAGCGCCAGGAATACGACTTTTTTCGCAAATACGGCAGTAAAATTGAAAAGTTAATGGAACAAGCCTTTTATTATATTATGATTGAAGATTATGACGCCGCAGAGGATCATTTGCAAAAAGTCCTGGCCATTGCCCCGGAAATACCGCAGATTTATATTTTAATGGCTAATGTAGCCCTGGCCAAAGATAATGAGCACAAATTCTACGAGTATCTTAATCGTGTTATGGAACTAACGCCGGAAGAGGACCATATATCTGCGGTTTTATTACTGGCATCTATGCTGATGGATTGCGGGCGGTACGAGGAAGCGCTTAAAATTTTAAGTGACGCCAGGGAAAAATACCCGGATCAGGCCCATAACTTAAACAGCGCTTACTTAAATGCCTATATGTTTCTGGAGCGTTATGAGGAGGCGTGGCAACTTATTCCCGGCATGCTGCCGGAACCGGCAGACCAGACAGCCGACGATATTTACCTGTATATAATGTGGATTAATTTAATGATTGAAGCGGAAAAATGGGATCAATGGTCCCTGATCCAGAACAAGGTACACAAATTAATCAAATCCGTTACCGATGTCGAAGATAGAGAGATGATGGCCATGGCTTTCGTTGAGGAACATGATGAATATTATCAAGCGGCCCGTTTTAAAGAGGCGGAAATTTTTATTAACCTGGCCTGTCGTGCCATGCCGAAAGATAAAAGCTACGCTGAAGAATGCCGCCAAACCAGAGAAATGGCGAGCTTTGAAAAAGTATTTTTCCGGTTGCAGAAAGATGAAGATATCATCCCCTTACTGAGTCTCTACGCTTTTCAATGGTTTTATAGTGATTTTTTCGAGCCGGAAATGATCAATACTTATCGGGAGGAGTTTGGTGAAGATTTGATCCGCCAAATGGAGCAATTAGACGAATTTATTGTAGAGGGAATAATAGCCTTAAAGAAAAAGTACCCGGTGATTTACATACGCTATAAAGATCGATGGGACGCAATGATTACCAGCCGCTACGGCCAGCTAAACCGGGAGGCCAGACGAAGGTTGAGGTAGGGGGCTATACAAATTCAATTAAGGCCATCCGGGCCAATGACCGGAAGCCTTTGACTTAGTACAGACGGAAGGGGCTCTATTTATTTTTCTTTTTAAAATGCCATAATTCTGATATAATATAATTAGAATAATAGCATGTGAAGGAGGCCCACATAATGCATGTTAAACCGTCTACAACAATTCGACAGGACTATAATGGTTTTTCAAAATTATGCCACGAGCTTGACGAACCAGTAGTGCTTACGCGTAATGGGGAAGCGGACTTAGTTGTTATGAGCTATGAGGCGTTTCGACGCATGGAGGCCCGCATTAAATTACAATCTAAGTTACTGGTTGCAGAAAAGCAGATTGCTGAAGGTAAACAATTGATTGAACATGATGAGGTTATAGCAAGAATGCGGAGGAAGATCGATGCCGCAAAAGAATAAGATTAAATATACTCCGGTAGCAATGGATGATATGGATGAGATTTTCTCATATATATCGAAGGACAATGTGGCCGCTGCAAAAGCTTTATTGCAAAAGATAACCACCGGTATATCCAGGCTTGCAGAGTTTTCAAATATGGGCTCAGTACTATCAAATGAAGAATATACCCTTGTTCAGGGCGGATATCGCTTTATCGTTATTCAGCCATATCTTGTTTTTTACAGAATAATTGATGATGCTATTGTCATACATCGAATATTACATGGCCGTCGAGATTATCTTCGCGAGTTATTTTCATAGGGCATGGCGACGATTTAATGCTGGTTCCTTCAAAGTGCCCGGCAGCAGTTAAAATACCCGGGTACGATCAATTATTGCCAAGTACTATGCGGATCTATGATGGCCCAACTGAGAAGAAACATTGATAATAATCCTCTTGAGAGTCCCGCCGGATTTTATAATTTCCCACAATTCGTTGATAATTGTTCCGCATTTTAGTCTTATATTCTAAACGTGGCCACAATTAAAATTTTTAAGGAGGTTTGAATGGTGAAGAACTGGAAGACCAAGGCTGTTACCGCTGTCTTAGCTTTAGCGGTGCTGGCGCCCACCGCCGCCTTTGCCGCCGACGCGATCACCGGCAAGGCTGACGCCCTTACGAAAAAAGGCATCGTTCACCACCGGTTCCTGAATGAAGAACATCGTCAGGAGATGCAGGCCCAGATCCTGGATAATGTGGGCAAGTACACCCCGGAAAACCTGGAAGAGTGGAAAAACGCCCTGGCGGAGCAAGAGCAATTGATGAATGATTTAAAGGCAAAGCTGCCGGCCGACAGGCAAAGGCCCGAACTGTCCGAAGAGACAAAAGAAAAAGTCAAGGCCATCCATGAGGAAGTCAGAAACGGCGCCCTGACTCCCGAGCAGGCCGGGGAGCAGTTGAAAGAACTGGGGATTGAAAAGTTTCGGGGCTTTGGCGGTCCCCAGGACCGGCCTCAATTATCCGAAGAGACAAAAGAAAAAATCAAGGCCATCCATGAGGAAGTCAGAAACGGTACCCTGACCCCCGAGCAGGCCGGGGAGCAGTTGAAAGAACTGGGCCTGGACGGCAAAAAAGTTAAAGTTTTTGTCAAAAACAGTCTGATGGCCCAGTACAAGGAAGCGGTGGACGCCGGCGATGAGGCTAAAATAAAGGAGTTGCTCCCCCAGATGCTGGAGCAGCTTAAAGAGAAAAACCAGGCCCTGTCTGAACGGCTGGCAGAATCCGGCCAGTAAACAAAAACCAGGCTCCCTTTAATGAGGGAGTCTAGTTTTTTTGCTATAATAAAGAAGACTTGGTTCAGGTGGGGTTGAGTTTACAGCCTGTTAATCCCATTAGTTGGGGACATTCCTGTCCTCAGAGAAATACCCAAGCTTCAGCAGGTGTGTCCCCTTTCCTTATGCGAGGGCGGGGTCTTACAGGCTGTGCGAAGATAAAGGCGGGTGGGGAGGTGGAGAACTTGTTTCGGGTATTCCTGGTTGAAGATGAGTTAAATCTGAATCAAATATTAACTTCTTACTTACAAAAAGAAGCCTGGGATGTGCGCTCTTTTTCCGGCGGTGAAGCGGCTTTGCAAGCCATTGCCGAGGGGCCGCACCTCTGGATTCTGGACATTATGCTGCCCGATATTGACGGCTACCAATTGCTGCGCCGCATTAAGAAAGAGTCCCCGGACGTCCCGGTGATCTTTATATCCGCCCGGGACGCCGATATCGACCGGATCATGGGCCTGGAAATGGGCAGTGACGACTATCTGGCCAAGCCGTTCTTGCCCAGGGAACTGGTGATCCGTGCCCAGCGGGTCCTTGAGCGGGTGTACACCAGGTCGGGCCGGCGGGAAAACAGTATTGCCCTGGCACCCTACATTCTGGACGAAAACAGGCGTGAGATCCGCCAGGGCCTTGAAATTATTGAGTTGACCTCAAAGGAATTTGATCTGTCGCTGCTGTTCGCCAGACACAAGGGGCAGGCCCTTTCCCGGGAGCAAATCATCAACTCTGTCTGGGGTGAGGACTATGTGGGTACCGACCGGTCGGTGGACGACCTGGTGCGGCGCCTCAGAAAAAAAATGCCCGACCTGCGGATTGAAACCATTTACGGCTATGGATACAGGCTGACGGCCAAATGAAAAATCTTTCACTGACTGTAAAAATATGGCTGGCCATTTCCCTGGTGAGCTTGTTCTTGTACCTGGTGGTAATCCTGGTGATGCCGACTTTGATCAGAAATTTCCTTACCGACAAGCTGATGGAGCCGCCGGTTCCGCCACCCAGGTCCAAAATTTCAGAATCTCTTACCCCCCGGGGTTTTCAGATTCGCGGCTTTATTATGCTGGAAGATGGAACGACTCTTCCGTCAGAGGCCAGACAGGCTTTGCCCGGGGCTTTTTTAATAGAGATACAACAAAATGCCAAAGCTCAACAAGCGCCCAAACAACTGTATCAAATAACCGGCGGCCAGCCTAACATGCGCTATGTGATTGAAAAAAACATGGCTGACGGGCAGCCCCTGTACCAGATCATGTTTATAAAAAAACCGGAAGAAGATCAACACGTGAGGAGGTTGCTGTTCAACGTCATGCTTTATGCGGGGCTGGCCATGATCATTAGCTGGCTTGCTGCGATTTTGATTGTGCGCTACCTGACCCGGCCCCTTACCCAGATCAAACAGCATGTAAAACGTATTGCCAACCGCAACTGGCATGAGCCGCTGAACATAAAACAAAAAGATGAGTTCGGGCAGTTGGCCGAATCCATCGACTCCATGCGCCGGCAGCTGATTCAGCAGGATGAAATGCAGCAGTCCATGCTGCAGAATATCTCCCATGAATTGAAGACACCGGTCATGGTGATCCGGAGCTACACCCGGGCCATGCAGGACGGCATTTACCCCAAGGGTGATTTGACCGGCAGCATCCGGGTCATCGACGAAGAAGGGGAGCGCCTGGAAAAGCTGATCAAGCAGCTGCTTTATTTGACCCGGCTGGATTACCTGGCAACCCGGGACAAGGCCCGGGGGGATATCCGGCTGGATCAGCTGATTGAGAAAATCGCCCAGCGAATGGACCTGCAGCGCCCTGAAATAACCTGGCAACTGGATCTGCGGCCGGTAACGGTAAAGGGTGACGAAGAAACCCTGAGGGCCATGATCGAAAACTTGCTGGACAATCACCTGCGTCACGCGGCGTCGGTCCTTACCATCACGCTGCAGGTAAACAGTGAGAAAAAAGAAGTGAGCCTGAAGTTTTGGAATGACGGCTCCCAGGTTGAGCCGCACCTTTTAGACCAGATCTTCAGGCCTTTCCAGAAAGGCAGGGAAGGCAGGTTTGGCCTGGGGCTGACCATTGTGCAGCGAATCCTCAAGATCTATCAGGGCCGGATCACCGTGGCTAACGAGGGCGCGGGTGTAGCCACAACCGTTGCCATACCGTTGGCATAATAAAAATGATTATAACGTTAGCTCAACAAAGGTAACAGTAGACGTTTTGCGGCAAAAAATGCATGGGCGACAAGGAGCTGTACAAAACGGAGGCGGGTCGGTGACCCATTCCGCCTGGAAGGCCCAAAAGCTTGTCCCCCCGGAATGGTTCGAACTGCCTTTGACACCTGGGAAAAAAAGACGGTATAATATCATCAGGGGTGAATTAAAATGACCGTGGTAAACCCGCATATTAAATTCACTTACGAGGACTACTGCCTGATGCCGGAAGACCGGCGTTACGAGTTGATCGGGGGGGAGTTCTTTATGGTTCCGTCGCCCAGCGTCATTCATCAAAGGGTGGCCGCCAACCTGGAGGCTATTTTGCGTCAGTTTGTGATGGAAAAAGAGTGCGGGGAAGTTCTCGATGCCCCGCTGGATGTGGTATTATCTCCTCAAGATGTGGTACAGCCTGATATCATGTTCATTTCCAGGAAGCGTTCTCACATCGTTACAGACATCAATATCCAGGGTGCGCCAGATCTGGTGGTGGAAATCCTTTCTCCCTCCACGGCGGAAAGGGACCGTACTATTAAAAAGAAGCTTTACGCCAGGCACGGGGTTAGGGAACTGTGGCTGGTCAACCCAGGGGCACAGGTTGTGGAAGTGTACTCCCTTGAAGATGGTGAAGAAAAACCCCCCCTCCTGTATGCCCGCTCCGAGCGCCGGCGACTGGTTTCACCCCTTATGGCTGGTTTATCAGTAAATTTAAATGAAGTGTTTTAGCCGGTTTTAAGCCTTAAAAATCCTTGCCAACACACAAGGCCCGGTGTAAACTGTAACCAGGATTAATAGCCAGAATTAAAAGCAGGAGCACTTGCCTGATGATCAAAAACCAAGTTGACCACGATCGCCTGTTTAAAGAACTGCTGGAAACCTTCTTTGCTGAATTTATGAAGCTGTTCTTTACAGAAGCCAGCCGGGACATAGACTTTAGTCACCTTAAATTCATGCAGCAGGAAATCTTTACCGACGTAACGGTCGGAGAAAGACACGAGGTAGACATAATAGTAGAAACCCGGCTGAAGGAAGATCCGGGGCTGATCATGGTTCATGTAGAACCGCAGTCATATGTGCAAAAAGACTTTAACGAGAGGATGT
>JBFMEU010000078.1:0-11894 GCA_040753155.1 Bacillota bacterium | reverse complement strand
GACGAAAGTCCATAGCTCAGCAGTTGAATCCTGTGACACTGCCTCCCGTTAGTCGGCGGGAGAGAAAGCTAAATATATCTTGATTATCCTGTATAAATCAGATTTGTTTAGTTTTCAGAAACCAGGTTTTGGAATGAGAATCGCCTTTTCCCCCTGTCCCAACGATACCTTTATCTTCCACGCCTGGGTGCACGGGCTGATATCCGGCGCGCCTGAGCTTGACGTAACTTATGCGGATATTGATATCACCAATAACCTGGCAGCCAGCCCGGGTGGGCCGGAGGTAGTGAAAATCTCCTACGGGGCACTGCCGTGGGTTTTGTCCGAGTACGCTTTGCTACCCTGCGGTGGCGCGCTGGGCAGGGGCTGCGGCCCCCTGGTGCTTACAGCAGGGGCAGCGGGCGGCCCAGGCCCGGAAGCGCTGTCAGGCCGGCGGGTGGCGGTGCCCGGCGTTCGCTCAACCGCCTACCTGCTGTTCAGGCTTTGGGCGGCTGAACAGGTGCCGGGGGGCGTGGGCGAGATAGTGGTCCGGCCGTTCCACGAGATTATGCCGGCGGTGCGTAACGGCATGGTCGATGCCGGCCTGGTAATCCACGAGGCCCGCTTTACTTATCCCTCCTACGGACTCACTCTCCTGGCTGACTTGGGCCAATGGTGGGAGGCGGCTACCAATTTGCCCCTGCCCCTGGGCGCCATCATCGCCCGCCGGTCCCTGGACCTGACGGCCATCGCCGGCTGGATCAGGGCCTCGGCGCAGTACGCCCGGGCCAACCCCGGGGCTTCCCTGGACTACGTGCTGGCCCACGCCCAGGAGTTATCCCCCGAGGTGGTACAAGGGCATATCGGTCTTTACGTAAACGAGTTCACCCTGGATTTGGGCAAGACGGGTTATGAGGCAGTAACCACCCTGCTGGGCCGGGCCTCCCGGGCAGGATTTATCCCGCGGCTGGACCTGAAATTGTTGCAGATGGAGAAATCTTAAAGGATTTTACCTCGCGGTTGTTGAAAACTACCATGATTCCAGGAGGGGGGTGTTGTAATTGGAGCGCATAAACCTGCCTTATCGAATCCTGGTGGAGCAGTGGGCGGTGGAAGGGCTGATGCCTGCCCTTTGCAGTTTGCCGGACTTGTCCCAAAAACAGCAGTTGCTGAAAAAAATCTTTTCTGAGCACCAAGCTGCGCCCTGCCTGCAGTGCGGGGAATGTTGCTTGAACTTTAGTTTTACCGTTAATTATGTGGAGTACCGCTGCCTGGTGGACTTTTTGGAGGCCAACTATACTTTCCCAGAAATACTGGCCCTGCTGGAGGAAAGGTTGGGGCGGCTTAATCACGGCCTGCCGGTATGTCCGTTTTTTAACGCCAACAGGTGCGATGTTTATGAGGCGCGGCCCCTGATGTGCCGGCAGGCCATAGCAGGCTCCGGTATTTGTCGCAGCGCGGACCGCCTGCCGGCAGGGAACAGGACTGTGGAATATGAAGCAGGTCTGTCCCTGAGGGGTATTCTTAACCATATTGATAAGTTAAAGGATGTGGAACTGGGACTAACGGTGCAGGGTAAGAGCCTGCTTACCGTGGCCCCCTTTGAGATCTGGCTGCTTATGGAGGCCGGCTGGGAGCAGGTGGTTTTGGGGCTGCTTCACGACCAGCGGTACCGCCCGGCCGTCCGGTGGGCCGGCACGATTAAAGCGGGGGTGTAATGCTGATCGCCGGTGAAGGCTACTGGTTTTCCCCGGTGAAACGCCACTTATTAATGTAGTAATGGATGAAGTCTTTCCTGCCGGCAATGCCGACAATTTTTTCGTTCCGGAGTACGGGCAGGTTTTTTATTTTTTTCTCCAGCAATAGCTGGGCAGCCTTTTTTATAGGCGTATCTTCACTGACGCTGATGACCTTTTTGGTCATAATTTCCCTGGCTGTCTTTCCCTTAACCCTGGCTTCCTCCTCCATCATTCGGGCATAGTAGGAAATGCCAAGCACACTGGGCTTCTCAGGCTCGATAATGCCCCGGATGCGGCGGATAATATCTCCTTCACTTACTATGCCCAGAAGCTTGCCCTGGTCGCTGATAATGGGCAGACAGGTTACTTTGCCATGGCGCATTAAAATGGCCAGCTGCTCCACAGTAACGTCCGGACCGGCTACAACGATTTCCTCAGACATAATTGACTTGATTACGTCCACTTCATCAAGGGTGTATTTACCTGGCATGGTCTATCCCCTCCTTGTTGGCCGCCGGTTTATCACTGAACTAATCCGCTCTAAGATCCCCGCCTCTGTAGGCGGCGGGTTTCAAAGGGCGGTTAAGTCCAGTATGAACCCGGCTAACATTCAGAGGAGGTTGAATCCCCCTCTGAATGAAGTCTCGTTCAAACTGCCCGGCCTTGCCTACATATTATGCCAAATAGTATTTTATATCAAGGGCTGATCAGGTCTAATTGAAATTAGTATGGTTTATGCTACGATAAAGAGGTTTTGGCAGCCTGATTGTTGAACACTCAAAATATGGAAAGGGCAGGGAGGATGAAAAACAGCTCTGTTAAACTGTCACCCAGGCTTGCGGCTGTGGCCGGTTATATACCCCGGGGGTCGGTTATGGCCGACATCGGAACCGACCATGCCTACCTGCCGGTTTACCTTGTGGAGAGCGGTGTTTGCCCCGGAGCTGTGGCCGCGGACCTTAATCCCGGACCTTACCGGGCCGCCCTGGAATCTGTGGTCCGGGCCGGGCTGGCCGACTTAATAGCCGTGCGCCGGGGGAACGGATTGCAGTGCCTGGAGCCGGGTGAGGTGCAGGTTGTGGTTATGGCGGGGATGGGCGGCGGAACTATGCGCCGCCTGCTGGAGGCTGCCCCCGGTGTACTGGCCGCCCTGGAGCGACTGGTTTTACAGCCCATGGATGACGCCCCGCAGCTGCGGCGCTGGCTGATTGACCATGGCTGGCGTCTGGCGGACGAGCGCCTGGTGGAGGATGACGGCCATCTCTACCTGGTTCTGGCAGCCGAGCCCGGGGCGGAGATAATTGCAGATGATTTGGCCCTATTACTTGGACCCAGGATATTGGAGCGTAATGATCCGATGCTGGTAGGATATCTTGACAGCATCATTGAGCAGCACAGGCGCGTGCTTAAGGGGTTGGCCCGCAGTCCCCGGCGGGAGGTGCGGGAAAAGGAGGCCGTGGTAGAGGCTCGCTTGAAAGAACTGGAGGGGGTGCTGGAAAAGTGCCGGCAAAAGCAAAATTAGTTGCCGCCCTGGTGGACGAGCTGGCCCCGCCGGAGCTGGCGGCGGACTGGGATAATGTGGGGTGGCAGCTGGGAGACCCCGGCAGCGGGGTTGGGCGGGTTATGGTGGCCCTGGATGTTACCCCGGAAGTGTGCGCCGAGGCCCGGGACAGGGGGGTGGGCCTGATTGTGTGTCACCACCCCCTGCTGTTCAAAAGTGTTAAAAGTATTCGCACCGATCAGCCCGGAGGCGCCCTGCTGGCGGAGCTGATCAGGTCCAACATTGCGGTTTATACGGCCCATACCAACCTGGACGCCGCTAACGGGGGCGTCAATGATGTGCTGGCCCGGCGCCTGGGCCTCACCGGATTGCAGGTGCTCAAGCCCGGCCCCGGTGAAAGCTACCTGAAGCTGGTAGTGTTTGTGCCGGTTGAGCACACCGATGCCGTGCGGGAGGCCGTTGGCCGGGCCGGCGCAGGCTGGATCGGCAATTACAGTGACTGCGCCTTTCAGTTGCGCGGAACCGGCACCTTCCGGCCAAGAGAGGGGGCCAATCCTTACCTGGGCCGTCAGGGCCAGTTGGAAATGGTGGAGGAGATGCGCCTGGAAACCATCGTCCGGGCCCGGGACGTATCCAGCGTGGTGCGGGCCATGCTGGCCGCCCACCCCTACGAGGAGGCGGCCTACGACTTGTATCCCCTGAAAAACCAGGGGCCGTCCCAGGGCTTTGGCCGGGTTGGCAAAAGTGCCGGGGAGATGCCCCTGGCTGACTATGTGCAATTTGTCAAGGCCGGGCTGAATCTGGCCGGCCTGCGCTATGGCGGCGAGCTGTCCAGGATGGTGCGCAAGGTTGCTGTTTGCGGCGGCTCCGGGGCGGACTTCTGGCCCCTGGCGGCCCGGGCGGGGGCTGATGTCCTCGTCACCGGTGACATTGGCTACCATGCCGCGGTGGACATGCGGGCGGCCGGCCTGGCCTATATTGACGCGGGCCATTACTGCTCCGAGCGGGTGGTGGTGCCGGAGGTCTATGACCACCTGGTCCGCCGCTGCCGGGAGGAGGGCCTGGAGGTGGAGATCATCAAGTCCCAGGCCGGGAAGGATCCCTTTCTCTTTGGTTGATCCGGTAAACTGTGTTAAAAATACAAGTGTTGAGTAACCGCAGGTTGAAGGGACGGACCTTTCATGATAATTGATGAAAAAGAATTTGCAAGATACCTGGCTGGTCACTTAAAACAAATTGCCCGGGAAAAGGAAGAATTGGGCAGGCTGGCTGAACAGGCCCGGAAAAATGCCGGAAAAATCGCCGGGGAATTGGTCAAACAATACGGAGTAAACAGAGTTTACCTTTTTGGCTCTTTAGTCCAGGGGGACTTTGTATGGGACTCGGATATCGACCTCGCCGTGGAGGGATTGCCGGAAGAGCTTTTTTTGAAAGCCTATGGCCTTGCCGAGGAATTAGCGACACCGGTGAAAGTGGACCTGGTATTGCTGGAAACTGCTTCGCCTGGATTGAGGGAATGTATTTTAAGGGAGGGAAAAGTATTATATGACCTCCAGGGAGAAAAGGATCGTCCGCTTAAAAAAACTTGCAGCCGATGTAAACAGCGGCCTTGAAGCGGTAGCGAAAACATCCTTCAAGATTCAGGAACTGGCTGATGAGATAAGCAAAAAGACCGGTCCGGTGGAGGATCGGGAGATGATGTTGATAGCGGCCTACCTGCACCATTTTTATACAGGCCTGGAATCGGTATTTGAACGCATTTCTGATGAGCTTGACGGTGGTATAGGCAGGCGCGGGGATTACCACAGGGAAGTATTGCGAAGCATGGCCATTGAAATTGACGGGGTGCGGTCCAGGGTTATCTCCCCGGAATTGGCCGAAGAACTGGATGACTACCGAAAGTTCAGGCATATGTTTCGCCATGCTTATGCCGCTGAACTCAGGTGGAAAAAAATGAGCCACCTCGCTCTAAACATTACTGCAATTTACAACCTGGTTGAGATAAACATAAAAGGATTTGTCACGTTTCTTTTTAATCTTGCCTCACGCCTATAAACGGCAATAATCCAGTTGCGCCATGATTAATTCCGGACCTGAACTGGCATCCTAAAGCCAGGAAGGGTATGCATGAGCATTAGCGAGCCAGAAAAACTTATGATCCGCTTTCGGATACCGGATCAATTGCAGGGTTTATCTGGAAAGGACAGGATTAAAAAATATAGTTATGTGTTTATGTTATCAGGGGGGCGCCAGGGTGGTTTACGATTTAATTGTGGTGGGCGGGGGGCCGGCGGGGATGCTGGCTGCGTCCGCGGCCGGGGCCAGGGGGCTAAGGGTGATTTTGCTGGAGAAGAATGAAAAATTGGGCCGCAAGCTATATCTTACCGGTAAGGGCCGGTGCAACATCACCAACGCCTGTGATCTGGACGAGTTCTTCAGCAACATAGTGACCAACGCCAAGTTTTTATACAGCTCCCTGAACACCTTTGATAACCGGCGCCTGGTGGATTTGATTGAGTCCCAGGGAGTAAAAACAAAAGTGGAGCGGGGTAACCGGGTTTTCCCTGTTTCGGATAAATCCAGCGATGTAATTAAGGCTTTGCAAAAACTTTTGGAGGCCGGCAAGGTTGAAGTAAGGCTGCATACCCGGGTCAGGCAGGTGCTGGCGCAGGATAGCCAGGTTCAGGGCGTGCTGCTGGGCGACGGGGGAAAGGTTGGGGGGAAAAAGGTGCTGCTGGCCACCGGGGGCCTGTCCTACAGCCGCACCGGCTCCACCGGGGACGGTTATAGAATGGCCCGCTTCCTGGGGCATCAGGTGGTTGAACCCCGCCCCGCCCTGGTGCCCCTGGAAACAGGGGAGGGCTGGGTAAAGGACTTGCAGGGCCTGTCCTTAAAAAATGTCAGCGTGCAGGCAATTGTTAACAAGAAGATCCGGGCCGAAAAGTTTGGTGAGATGCTGTTTACACACTTTGGCGTGTCCGGGCCGGTTATTCTGGAGCTCAGCAGCTATCTTAAAAATTACCGGGGCCAGCCGGTAACCTTGAAAATTGATTTAAAGCCGGCCCTGTCCGGCGAGCAGCTGGATCAGCGGCTGCAGCGGGATTTTGCCAGGTACGCGGGCAAGCAGCTGAAAAACTCCCTGGGTGATTTGCTGCCCCAAAAGCTGATTCCGGTCATCTTAAGCCTGTCGGGGGTAGATATTCACAAGCAGGTTGACCAGATTAGCAGGGCGGAAAGGGAGCAGCTGGTCAAGGCGCTTAAAAATGTTTTACTGACCGTTAAGGGTACCCGCCCCTTGGAGGAGGCCATCATTACCAGCGGCGGGGTGAGCGCCAAGGAGATCAATCCCTCCACCATGGAGTCCAAAATTGTCCGGGGATTGTATTTTGCCGGGGAGGTTATTGACGTAGATGCCCTGACCGGCGGTTATAATCTGCAGATTGCCTTTTCCACGGGCTATCTTGGCGGTATAAGCGCCGCTGCTGAAGATAAAAGCCCCCGGTAATACCGGGGGCTGCAGAGCGATTAATAGTTATGGGTTCCCATCACCACAGGCTTACCGAACTTACCGCTCAGTTTCTTGGCCAATTCCTCCAGGTTGATGGGGCAGGCTGCGGTCTGGTTGGCCTTGACCATACAGGTGCCAAAGTGGATGGCGTCAATGTCCCGGTCCATGTAGTCAACCATTTCCATTACCAGGCCGATTTTGGGCATTACCAGGCCGGGGCAATCACCGCAACCGCACATGGCATTAATCTTGGGCGCATCATATCTGGCAAATTCACCGTCTTTTGCTTCGGAGGCCTTGAAGCACTTAAGGCAGGCTACGCAGCTGGTATCTCTGATTTTGGCACAGCTAATAATCAAAATCTTTTCCATGGTCTGAATCTGCTCCCTCCATAAATAGTTTTGAACTTATGTATTCTATGGCAAGTTTTTAAATCCTTCCTGCCGGGTGTACTTTCTTCCCCAACATAATATTTTAAGTCGCAACATTATTGCTAATGGCTAAAACTACCGCCATGAAGAAGGAAAACGAATTCCAAATGAAGAAAGCCCCTTTGAAGATAGGTATTGTTAAAAATTGCTGCACAAAGGAAGGTGAAGAATTGTGAGTGACGCCATTAAGGCCGGGGATATAATGACAACGGAAGTAATAACCGTCAGCCCCGATGATCATGTGGAAAAAGTGGCCCGCCTGCTGCTGGATCATAATATCAGCGGCCTGCCGGTTGTTGACGGCGAAGGACGTCTGGTGGGGATTGTCAGCGAGGGTGACCTGGTACAACAGGAGAAGAAGGTAAAGGGACCAATATACACGATTATCCTGGGCAGTGTTATCTACCTGGAGAGTCCCCAGCGCTTTTTAGAAGACTTAAAGCGCAGCACCGCCCTGCGGGTTAATGAGTTAATGACCAGTAAGAAGTTATATACCGCAGGTATTGACACCGGTGTTGAAGAGGTGGCCGCTATGATGGTGGAAAAGGGTATCAACCGTGTGCCGGTGGTGGATGAAAATAACAAACTCCTGGGCATTATTACCCGCCAGGATATCCTTAAGGCTAATTATAAGTAGTTTATCACTGGACTTAACCGCCCTAAGACCCCCGCCTCTGCAGGCGGCGGGTTTCAAAGGGCGGTTAAGTCCAGTATGGACTCGGCTAACATTCAGAGGGGGTTGAATCCCCCTCTGAATGAAGTCTCGTTCAAATGTAACTACTCAGGAGCCAGGAGTCAGAAGTCAGGAGTCAAGAGCCAGACGGAAAGAGTATGCCTTTAGCATACTCTTAAGTTTTCTAAAGGGAACATTTTGACATGCCAGGGCGTCTTAATCTTAAATGCCTGAATGTATCTGCCGGTGACGAATTGGGGAAGGGAGTAAGTTGATGAGAAAAATTGCCGCGCTGATTGCCGTTGTTGCCATGTTCCTTTTGCTTGCCAGCAGTGCCTCTGCCAGTACGCCCAAGGTCAAGCTGGGCAATGAAGTCCTGCTCAGCAAACACCAGTATTTGATCCAGGGCCAAAGGGTTGGCCTGATTACCAACCAGAGCGGGGTAAACAGTCAGGGAAAAAGCTTGATTGACATTCTGGCCGCCGACAGGTCCGTAAACCTGGCGGCCCTTTACTCGCCGGAGCATGGCCTTGACGGTATTGCCAAAGCCGGGGAGTACGTCGAATCTGTGACTCACCCGACCCTGGGCATCCCGGTGTACAGCCTGTACGGGGTGACCAGAAAGCCCACCCCGGATATGCTGAAAAATGTTGATGTGCTTTTGTTTGACATGCAGGATATCGGGGCCAGAACCTATACCTACATGTCCACCCTGAATTACTGCATGGTGGCGGCAAAGGAAAACAACAAGAAAATTATCGTCCTGGACCGCCCCAACCCGGTGGGGGGTGTAATTATTGAAGGGCCGGTGCTGGAAGACAGGTTCATCACCTTTGTGGGAGTGGACAATCTACCCAAGGCCCACGGGATGACCGCCGGGGAACTGGCTCAGTTTTTTAACCGGAAAATCGGCGCCAACCTGACGGTGATCCCCATGGAGGGCTACTACCGTGAGATGATCTTCCAGAACACAGGTCTCCAGTGGGTGCAGACCTCACCCAATATCCCGGACATTGAGTCCGCCTTTGGTTACATGGCCACCGGTCTGGGCGAGGGAACAGGCATCCACATGGCTGACAAGTTCAAGTGGATTGGCGGCAAGGGTATTGATTCCCACAGATTCGCCCAACTCCTCAATCAGGCCGGGCTGCCGGGGGTAGAATTTGTTCCCGAACCACGGGGCACATCGGGCGGGGTAAGGCTGAACATAACCGATTACCACACCTTTAACCCGGCTAAAACGGGCATATATGCCCTGACTTACGCCAACTCGTTAGGTAACTTCACCATACCCAAGAGCACGGCCAATAATATCGTCATGTTTGACAAAATTATGGGTACCGACAAAATAGGCCGCTATCTGGACCAGGGGCTTACCCCGCAGCAAATTGAGGCCCTTTATGCCCCGGCCCTGAACAGGTTTAAAGAGGAAAGAAAAAAGTATTTGATTTACGGCTATCAAAATGACCCGGCCAGTAAAACAATCAAGGTAGAAGTGCGGGGCAATCCCATCAGCTTTGATGCTGCCCCCTACATCGACAGTAACAACCGGGTGATGGCGCCCCTAAGAGCCATTGGGGAGGCCCTGGGCGCCCGGGTGGACTACAGCAGCGAAGCCCGGACCATCAACATCTCCCGGCAGGGGAAGGCAACCCGGTTCACCATCGGCAGCAAGCTGGTGCTGGCGGACGGGGAGCAAAAGATCATGGACACCAGTCCCGTCATTCGAAATAACCGCACCATGGTACCCCTTCGTTATGTCGGTGAGTATCTGGGCCTTAGGGTTAACTGGGACTCCGCCACCCAGACGGTAACAGTTGATTAGCCATATAAAATAAAATAGTAACTACTCAGGAGTCAGGAGTCAGGAGTCAGTAGTCAGGAGTCAGAATGAGAAAACCAGCGAAAACATTTGAAGATTTACTGGTATGGCAGAAGGCGCACCTGTTTGTACTTGCAGTTTATCACTGAACTAATCCGCCCTAAGACCCCCGCCTCTGTAGGCGGCGGGTTTCAAAGGGCGGTTAAGTCCAGTATGGACTCGGCTAACATTCAGAGGGGGTTGAATCCCCCTCTGAATGAAGTCTCGTTCAACGTTTATCCATGGCGTTTCCGAAGTATGAGATATACGGTTATTCTGAATCCTGACTCCTGAATTCTGAATACCTGAATAATAACATAAAATAAACAGGGGAGTGGCCTTTGCCAAGGACACTCCCTTAAATTTATACGGTTTGGTATAAGTATTTACATGAATTACCATTATGCTTATGAAATTCCTTTTCTAAAAATTGACAACTGGTGGTTATTATGATAATATAACCATTACAATTTAGTCAATCAAGGCAGGTTTTTGGTTTGCTTATACAAGCATATGAAGAGTTTTTGCCGGAAATTTTGGAAGCTGCAAAAAAAGTATATGGTGACGGGCTGATCACCCTGGCCGTATTTGGCTCAATAGGCAGGATTACACCGAAGCCGGATTCGGATATTGATATTGTTATTGTAGCTGAGGGATTACCCCATGGCAGGATAAAGAGAATCGTCCAGTTTGAACTCGTCGAAAATATATTGGCTGATTCTCTAACAAGATTGCAAAATGAAGGTATTTTTACGTCCCTTTCTCCAGTGCTAAAAACAAAAGATGAGGTTTTGGCGGGAAGTCTGCTATTTTTGGATATGATTGAAGACGCCCGTATATTTTATGATAAGAACAATTTTTTTAAAAATTTTCTCAGTCGCTTAAGCTGTAGACTGGAAAAACTTGGAGCAAAAAAAGTCAGGCGAGGCGGCGCCTGGTATTGGGTTCTTAAAGAGGATTACAAGATAGGTGAGGTTTTCGAAATATGACCAACCAAACCCTGGCGCAAAGCTATCTATTGAAAGCGACAAAACGACTAAAAGTATTGGATTTGCTTGCTGATGAAGAAGCTTATTCCGATGTGGTACGAGAAGCCCAGGAATTGGTAGAGTTGGCCCTTAAAGGAATTCTTCGTCAGGTGGGGGTGGAACCTCCAAAGCAACATGATGTCGGTTGGCTGGTGATTGAGTTTAAGGACAGGTTGCCGGAGGAGGTTTCTGTTCAGGCGGAAAAGTTGGCCCGAATTTCAAAGTGGCTGCGGAAGGAACGGGAGTTTTCTTTTTATGGGGATGTTGATTTTATACCTACGGAGGAGTATGCAAGTGAAGACGCGGAAAGAGCTAAAAAGGACGCCTTTTTTGTTGTTACCATGGCCCGGAAGGTTATACCCCAGAACAATGGTGAATAAAAGAAAAAGCAGTGAGCCATACTTATTCGGTGGAGCAGTAATGATAGTCTGAACTCCAAGACACCGGCAGGTTTTGTGATAGCGTTTGCGCCTATGTACTACCCGTTCCACTTTTACTTGTGGTAAGAATTCAAGTTTTTCTGGTGCACAAATAAGATTCAGAATTGATCCAACGGTAAATACTGAATACTTCAAAGGAGAGGGCCAGTCATCTTAAAGATCCACAAAATAATAATTTTGTAAAACAGCAAGGTAAATTCCAGTTTATAATTTGCAATATATTACAAAAAACGCCATGTTAAAATTCATGTGTTATCAGTCTACTAATAAAGAGTCAGTGGCGACAGTTCCGGGTTGTGAGTTGCCCGAAACCGTCCCCACTGACTCGTTGCTCAGTCGCCATCACGCAGGATGCGTCCCGCCCGGTCCATCAGGGTGCCGTCCCCGGAGCTCTTACCTGCGGCAGGCCCCAGGCCAAAGCCGGCCGCCATCTCCGTAAGCAGGGCCTGCAGGGCCTTGATACGGCGGCGGTAGAATTCTTCGTCGCCCACCTGGTCTTCGGTGATGCTCAGCTTGGCGCGGAGGATGTCCGGGGCAAACAAAAAGGGGTACATCATTTGGGCGGTCCGGCCGGTCATCCAGGACCGGCTTTGCAGTTCGGTGGTGGCATGTCAAGCCTCCTGGTTGTAGTTGACAATTTTTGGACACAAAAATACACCTCTTTACGGGGTCTGGTGCTGATTACTGGTTTTAACACTAGTTAGGGCTGCTTAATACCGAGGCGGATTCTCAAG